>NZ_CAJHBT010000003.1 GCF_904846675.1 Psychrobacter urativorans
CTCGGGAGTGTAGTTTCGTGTTTTCATTGTCGTATTCTCTCAGATTGTTGAGTCTCCGACAATACCGGGGCGGTTCAATATGATGGAGAGATCAATGCGCTTGATTTTAAAAACAACACCGCAGCCGCTCGTCAATTGATTAATGACAAGATAGCCAGACATACCAATCAGATGATTCCTGAACTGCTATCAAAAGAGAGTATTCAGCCGATTACCTCGGCGATATTGACCAATGCGGTTTATTTTAAAGCGGATTGGAGCAGTCGTTTCTGGGTAAGTGGTGATATGCCTTTTCATTATTTCGATGGTACAAGCAGTGATGTAGATATGATGTTCCAGAATACTGACTTTAGGTATAGTGAAGATGAGCAAGTACAAGTCGTTGAGCTGCCTTATAAAAGTAATGAATTATCAATGCTAGTGGTTTTACCAAAGTCTAAAGAGCCGTCAGCCATGCAGATGCTTATCAAGAACTTGTCAACGACACAAATTACCGATTGGACTAAACGTTTAAAGCAGCAAGATGTTCTTCTGAATCTACCGAAGTTTAAGATAGATGAAGGCTACCCGATGAAGGCAGTACTGACGGATATGGGCATGCCAAGCGTGTTTGGGAATCAAGCTAAGTTTAACGTGTTTGCAGATAGCTCACCCATCGCCATTGACGATATTCATCATCAAGCAGTTATCGATGTTAATGAAATAGGAACAGAGGCGGCAGCAGCGACAGGCGTCGTTGCAGTAGATATGTCTGGTCCTATGCATCCACCAGTCGCGTTTAAAGCCGATCACCCGTTTATGTTTATGATTAAGGACAATAAAACGGATGCGATATTATTTTTAGGTCAGGTGAATAAGCCTTAATCTCAGGTAATTCAATTAGGATACGGGTAGATTTATGCACCAATTAATAGTCCAATCCGACATCTTGTTTACACGTGCAAAGAATCTCAAAATCTTAGGAGCAGCATTGCTAAATCATCTCGTTTTACTCACTGCACTTTTAGCACTCCTATCATTTTCAGGTTGCGCCAATCAGAGCTTAGAGAACCCTAGAGTTTTTCCTGCAGATTACCAGTGATTATAGAAGTTAAGCAGCCGTTACAAATTGCCACTTGGTCTCCCAATAAATATAACGGTCAATTTACAGCTATAGGTTCTGGATATTTGACAGTTGTTAATAACTGTCTTGCTATATCTAGAGATAATGAGGTGACGACCAAAAATAATACTTATTTACTGGTGCTAGCGGACACTTCTTTTTCTTAGGATGCGAATACAGAGACTCTTACCTTTGAAGAAAAACCTTATAAAATTGGAGATGAGCTTTATCTTGGCGGTACTGTATTTTTTTATCCTAACGCTAATATTACCGATAAGATAAAAGTAAACTGGATAGATTGTGGTTTAGATAAAGGGTGGCTTGGTGGCTGAGCTGGATAGACCATTACTTAAACTTTAGAAGCTGATTTTCCAGATAGCTTTAATAGATAAATTATTTAAAAACGGTAATCTAAATAATAAACACGAAAACCTATGTGTAATTATTCAACATTTATATTTAATAAATGTTGAATAATTACACATTTTTAGTGACCAAAATTTGGAATACAGCTTGTATAAAATGTCTTGAATTACGCTAAATGTCATAGCTGCTTATTGATTATACCTCTTGCTATATATAGTATTGCAGGTTAATATACTTTAAGATTTCTTTAAGTAATTTAGTGGTTCTAGCCTGTCACGCCGGGGGTCGCGGGTTCGAGTCCCGTCCGCTGCGCCATATTTAAAACAAGTTTAAGCAAGTTTCGCCTCAAGTATTAGCTTACTTGGGGTTTTTTTGTGCCTGATATTTTCATCTTATTGATTTTAATGAATGTTCTTATAATCCAATTAGAGATACAGCTAAGTTGACTTATGATATTCAAGATTAAAAGCTCTTATCTTTACAACAGAAATTTTTTATCCGTTTGTTAGTGAATAGTATTTCTCATCTTAGACCTTCTTTGATACCCACTAGTCAGCGAGGTGTCACAATGAATCGAATTAGCCAGTGAGGGCGGATTGACATAGCGATATAAGTTGGTTGTAATTTCGTAGTTCTTCTAACCCTGGCAATAAATGTTATGCTGTAATTTATCAATTAAGTGTCAAACACAGTTTATTAACATAGAAAGGAGTAAGGTTATGACTCAAGATAATAATAAGAATCATCAAGAAGTTGCTGAGTCTAATGCTTCCAATAAAGTACTAGATACTAATGATGGTTGGATTGAGAAAATATGGGAATGGGCAGATGAGTTTGATATGCTTGGATATGAAATTCCTCATGATAAAGAGACATTACTGGCAATAAAAAAGCTAGAGATTCCGGAGTTTGATGTAACTGGTCGGGACGAACAGGAGTATATAGATAAATATAGAATAGACTATATACCTGATGAACTAACCTATCTCAAGAATCTCGTAGAAATTAACTTTTATGGTATTAATTCGAGTAATCTTCCACAAAGTATCGGCCGACTCGCTAATCTTACTAAGATTTTTATCAATCATTGTAAGCTTATAAACCTACCTGACAGCATTGGGCAACTCACTAACCTTACTGAGCTTTTTATCAGTCATTGTGAGCTCAGACGTCTACCTGATAGCATTGGACAACTTACTAACCTTACTGAGCTTTTTATTAGCCATTGTGAGCTAAGGGATCTGCCTGACAGCATTGGGCAACTCAGTAGCCTCACTGAACTGGATCTTATTCAGTGTGAGCTTAGAGACCTACCTGACTCTATCGGCCAACTTACTAATCTTACCAAGCTTTTTATTAGTCATTGTAAGCTGAGGAATCTTCCTGAAAGCATTGGTCAACTCACTAACCTTACTGAGCTGGATCTTATACACTGTGAACTTAAAGACCTGCCTGACAGCATTGGGAAACTCACTAACCTAAATAAGCTCTATATTAATCATTGTGAATTTAAAAATCTACCTGAAAGTATTGGGCAACTCACTAATCTAACTGAGCTTTTCATTAGTCATAGCGCGCTCAAAGACTTACCTGACAGCATTGGCCAACTTATTAACCTTACTAAACTTGATCTCATTCACTGTGATTTTAATAGCCTGCCTGACAGCATTGGGCAACTCGCTGACCTAACTGAGCTTAATCTTATTCACTGTGAGCTTAAAGATTTACCTAAGAGCATTGGGCAACTCAAGAACCTAACCAAACTTGATCTTGATCATTGCAAGCTTAAAGACCTACCTGACAGCATTGGGCAACTCACTAATCTAACTGAGCTTTTTATCAGTCATAGCGAGCTTAAAGACTTACCTGACAGCATTGGTCAACTTACCAACCTTACTAAGCTTTATATTAACCATTGCAAGCTTAGAGACCTACCTGACGGCATTGGCGAACTTACTAATCTTACTAAGCTTTATATTAACCATTGCGAGCTTAAAGACCTGCCCGATAGCATTAATCGACTCACTAGCCTAACTAAGCTTGAGCTTATTGACTGTGATCTTAGAGACCTTCCTGACTGTTTTTTGCAGCTAACCAATCTAGACTGTATTAATCTTGAAGGAAACCCACTTGATAAACTTTCACCAAAAGCGATAAAGTATTTACGTGCTATAGAGACAGTGTATGGTTGGAGGAAATAGTCACGCGGCTACTTATAATGAACCACTCACTATATCGAAGGCTGTCTTATTGAGATCAGGCGGATAGACCTGACGTGACTAAACATAAACACGATTAAAATCCCCCAAATTTAATTCTACAGTTTTGTCGGCATACCTCAACTGTTAAGAATGTCGTGGAGCAGCGATTAGGGAATGGTGGAATTTATCACCCCCCCCCCATCCCCTAATCTGCTTATCATTGTGATGGTTGAATATTTAATAACTAATCTTTAATAGTCGTCTCTAATACTTAAAGCTCACTTATTCACTGCAGCCCTTGTACCAGAGACCTAAAAAGTATCAAACCGTTTCACCATGACGCTAGTGATGAGGCGCTACGCTGGGTAATAAATCCATCTGGCGTTTGTCCATTGTCCCCTTGCCAGCGCTGGAATGCCTTACGGGTATTAGTACCGACAATACCGTCAGCGCCTTTAGTATCATAACCTGCATTGGTTAAACGGTTCTGTAAATTGCGTGCTTGAGAAGTTGATAGTGGGCGCTCATAGCGCGGCCATGATTTTTGTAGACCGCCCTGTCCAGCGATGGCTTTACCCAGTAAGCTGACGCCTAATGCATAGTTTGAAGAGTTATTATAGACCTTGATAACGTCAAAGTTTTTACTTAATAACAGTGCAGGACCTTCTTTACCAGCAGGAAGCCATAGCTCAAAAATCGTTCCAGAATCTAGGTAATTACCATTTACGCTACTAACACCCATCGAGCGCCATTGAGAGAATGACTGCTTGGTACTGACAGTAGAGTAGTCAAATGACGAGGGTAAAGTAACCTCATAAAATGGTGCTAGACCGCGCACCCAGCCAGCATTACTCAAATAGTTGGCAGTAGAGGCCAGTGCATCCGCCGTTGACCATGGGTTTTTATGTCCGTTGCCATCGCCATCCACCCCTTCTTTTAGCCAAGTAGCAGGGATAAACTGCGTCTGTCCCATTCCACCTGCCCAAGAGCCTTCCAGCTGCGACCAAGACACATCTCCACGTTGTAGCAGTGTCATTAATGATAATAATTGGCTTTCAGCAAACGCTTGGCGGCGACCCTCATAGGCAAGACTCGCCAGCGCACTCGGCAGATGACTATTACCCGTGACCGCGCCGTAAGACGACTCCATACCCCAAATAGCAGCGACAATCTCGGCGTTAACTCCATATTGTGACTCTAAACCTGATAAATACGAGCGCTGCTCTGCAAATTTGTTTTTACCAGTATTTACCCGCCCAGTCGACACGGCAGAATCTGCATAGTCCCAAGGCATCTTCGAAAACTCTGGCTGACCTGAGTCTAGAGAGATAACCTGTTGGTTCAAGTAAGCTGAGTCCAGCAAGCGTTGAACGTCATAGCTATTGTAACCTGAGGCAATCGCGCGCGTTGAGAAGTCCGACTTCCAGTCTGCAAAAGTGCTATAGCTTGGCTTCGGCGTCGGTTGAGGTTTTACCACCTTATTCGGCTGGACGATGACAGGTGCAGGCTTAATGATGGTTTGACTTTCAGTGATTTGGACATTGCCATGACGAACTGGTTTACTCGGTTGCTTTACAGTCGGCTGGCTAACACAACTGGCTAAAAACAGCACAGTGAATAGCGCAAGATATTGCTTTTTTAACATCATAAAAGTCTCGAATAACAATAATAACTAAAAAAGTAGGTCAAATTTAGAGCAAGTTGAAGAACACAGATGGAATATTTATCGCAAAGCCATTGCGCAATACCTAAAACTGACTTGAACAACAAGAAAGTTACTTTAGCAATAATCAGTAATAAAGTCGATGGTAAGTACGGCGATTATTATTTACCATGGGCAGATAGACAATAAAAACCACGCTAGCAGTAGCTGTTAGCGTGGTTTTTATCTAGAATAATCCAACTTTTTAGGCTGAGATTTTAACATGTAAAACAATAAGCTCTACAGTATATTCACCGCTTTACTTAAGGTAGTTACTAACGGATCAAGATACTTATAACGTCCCTGATGTAGCAGTGTTGAGGTTTCTAAGCTGACCTGTTTCTCACTACCAAGATAAGTAAATAATGCTTGCGCTGCTTGCTTACCAGAAGTCGCCGCCTGCTCCATCGTTGGAATTTTCCAGCGACCGGTCACTGAGACAATCTCACCTGCTACCACCACATTGTCCCACTGAGTGTTGGTCTCAATTAGCGTATCTTCGGCGTTACGCACATAGATTTGTGCCAAGTTCACCCAGCGCTTACCGTTATCTTGCAAGATTCCCATCTCAGCAGTTTCAATATCCGCATACGCCTGCCAGTCCTCGGTATATAGCAAATTAATCGGATCAACAATACCGCCTTTAGCAATAGCTTGGCGCTGCTCGCTATTAATAATACCCAGCTGATATAGAATCTCTTCTTTAGCCTCACTTGGGGTACATTTCATAAAGCGCTTGCCAAATAGGGAACCTTTATTAAATGGTGAGCTACAAGTTGCTGATAAGTTATAGTCAAAGCTATCAGGGAACTCAACATCGTGCCAAAAACCACCCCGATGCTGAATTTGAAAGACAATATTCCAAGGCGCATCAAAGCATAAATTATAAGACTTTCCTAAGAATGGTTCAAAGGCTGCGGGCATTTCTGTCAATGGATACTGAGTACCAAATGACCATTCATCATTAAATGGCTTTTTAACTTGCGGCAATAGCCCTATTTTCCATAATACTTCGTGTGGTAAAGCCATAACTGCTGCATCAAAGTGCTGTTGCAAACAATCATCGATTCGATGGTCTGTAAATCTATCGCTGCGCGCCTATCGATTGCAACGCGCTTGCCTTTTTTTACGCTCGCACCATCTTTATCAGCATCGTCTTTATTTTCATCATTAAAGCTACCGTTACCACTTTGGTAAAACTGATAATCATCAACAGGCGTTAGCATGTGCAGTAGTCCTGCACGGTCAAAGATATTAAATAGCGAGAAGTAAGTAGAACTCAGTGCACGAATAGAATGCTCCTCAAAACGCTGCTCATCTGTATTAAAGTAACCAATCATTTTGCCGCCGCAGCTATCACGTGACTCGACTATGGTGATATCAAGACTGGAATCTTCGGACAACTCAAAGGCAGCAGTAAGTCCTGAAATACCGCCACCGGCGATTAGGATTTTTTTCTTATCATGCTGACATTTAGCGTTCTGCATATTATTTTCAGAGTTAGTTTGTTTTGAAGTAAGGTCTGACATAGTGTTTCCTTATTATTTCAGAGCATACTGAAAATTCTAGTTTTCAAAAAAATTGACTAAAAAATAAGGCAAAGTTATTAAATAACTTTGCCTTATTTTTTATATTTTAATACAACCGCTCAGTATTCTTTTAAGTTTATTTGTTAATCATTAATTACTAGCTGTGACATCCAGACTCATTTTAGGGCCAAATGGTTCATAATGGACGCTATCAACGCCATGCTTTAAAGTCATCAATCCAGCAATAATACTTTCCATAAATGGCATTGAACCACACACATAGACATCTGCGGGTTTCGGTAGAGTAGCAAGATACGCCTCGTCTAGCAGCTGTCCGTCTTCGAAATAAAAGATATGTTTCTGAACATTTTCGGCAGATTCTAAAAGCTTATTAGCTTGTTCATCGAAAGCGTGATGCTCTTTATTCTGACAAGCATAAACCCAGATGATAGGTCGCTGAGGGTTAGCCGTTACTTGCGCCTCTAACATGGCTAAGATAGGCGTTATCCCAACACCGGCACTGAGAAGCACGAGTGGAATCTCATTTTGTTGTATAAGCGTTTTATCTAAAGCAAAGTCGCCCGCTGGAGCGGATAGCAAAACCATCTCGCCGACCTGTAGCTCATCATGTAAATAGTTGGATACGAGGCCACGATATTCGTCACGATTGTCTCTTTTTACGGCGAAATGAATGCCTTTCTCCGTATTTGCGGAATATAAAGAATAATGACGTAATGCTAAATGATTACTATCTTTAGGATCCGTCTTTACGGTTATGTATTGACCGGCGGTTAAGTTAAGTTTATTTAGGTCAATATCCTGCTTATCGTCTACTGGAACGACGGTGAAGGCGGCAATATCTGTCGCTGCTGCTGTTTTTTCAACCACTTTAAAAGTGGCAAAGCCTGGCCACATCTCTTTTTTATACATACCTTTTTCAATTTGAATAAAGACGGAAGCAATTTCATCATAAGCTTCTGTCCAAGCATTCATAATGTCATCATTGGCAGCTTCGCCAAGGACTTGCTTGATTGCACCAAGTAAATACTTACCGACAATAGGATAATGCTCTGGAAGGATTTGTAAGGCGCGATGCTTATGACTTATTCCAGTCACTTCCGGTAGTAAAACTTCTAAATGATCAAGATGCTTAGCCGCTGCTAAAACTGTTGTGGCTAATGCTGTCTGTTGGCGACCCAGTTTTTGGTTGGTTTCATTAAAAATATCTAGAAGTTCAGGATGAGCAGCAAACATATTTTTGTAAAATACTGTTGAGATAGTATTTCCATGTTCTTCCAGTACAGGAACAGTTGCTTGTACAATTTCTATGGTTTTAGCGGTAGCCATTGGGTTCTCTCTTATTGAGTCATTGCATTAATAAATTGAGGTACTACAGTTGGCAATAGCGACTAGACTTTTTGGACAGTGATTAAACTTTCATGAGTCAATTAATCAAAACCTTGCCATAAGATACATTATAAATGAATCTTATCATATTTCTTTCAGGATACCAATGCTGCACCGCCATTTTTATTATTTCTATTGTGACTTTTCTATCTAAAAATCTGATAACCCTCAATCTAATAGCACTGACCACAATACTAAACAAGCGCATGAATGATAGGGTTCAGTCATGTGAACGGAAAAATTATGATTGAGGTAAAATTGATTTATTCCAACCAAAAAAAGCAGCCACTATAGGGTCATAGTGACTGCTGTTATATAATTTAATATTGTGCCAGTACCCATCATTACCAATGATTATAATGAGTGGCATCGATAAGTAACATTAATAATGTGTTTTTAACGTCATAAGCTACCGTGCTAAATGGGCAGTCATATCCTCAACACCATGCAAGGTCATCGGGTACATTTGATTATCAAATAGCTTTTTAATCTCTTCGATGGTCTGAGTATATGACCAATAGTCTGGGTTTTCGGGGTTAAGCCACGCGACTTTATCGAAATGCTCAAGTACCCGCTTTAACCAAACGACACCGGATTCATTGTTCATATATTCCACGCTACCACCGACTGAGAACAGCTCATAAGGTGACATTGACGCGTCACCGACGAATATCACTCGATACTCACGGCCATATTTATTCAGTAGCTCAAAGGTAGGCATAGGAGCGCTATGCCTACGGTCATTATCTTGCCAGACATAATCGTAGAGACAGTTATGGAAATAAAAAAACTCTAACGTCTTAAATTCATTTTTGGCGGCAGAGAACAGTTTTTCTAAGGCCTCAACATGAATATCCATACTACCGCCAACATCAAACAGCATTAGCACCTTGACACGGTTACGGCGCTCAGCCTGCATATGAATATCGAGCACGCCTTTTTTAGCGGTACGTTTGACGGTCTCTTTAATATCCAGCTCATCCGCACTGCCCGTCCGTGCAAACTGGCGTAGGTTACGTAGCGCCATTTGAATTTGACGGGTTCCCAGAAAATTATCATCATCGAGATTACGATATTTACGCTGCTCCCAAACCTTTGCTGCGCTACGTTTTCGTGATTCGCCACCGACGCGCACGCCTTCAGGATGATCGCCATAAGCCCCAAATGGCGAGGTGCCACCCGTGCCCACCCATTTGCTACCGCCGTGATGCCGTTCTTTTTGCTCTTTTAAACGCTCTTCCAAGGCTTTCATTAATTCTTCAAGCGAACCGTACTTTTTGAGTAAACGCCGCTGCTCTTCAGTCAGATTTTTAGGATCTAACTTTAAATCTAACCATTCTTTAGGAATGTCAGTCAGCTTAGCCATCAGCTCATCGGTATCTAGACTATCAACCCCTTCAAAATAATCCGCCATCGCCCGATCAAATTTATCAAAGTGGCGCTCGTCTTTTACCATACACAGCCGAATAAGCCGATACATATCTTCACGACTGGCAAATAAGCGCATGTCGGCATCATCTGGATGCGGCTGCATCATTAGCCCTTGCTCTAGCGCCGCATTCAAATCCAGCAGCTCACGAGTACTGACGGGCACACCATAAGTACGTAAGGTATAAAACAGTTTAATAAACATAAAATACGTATCACTTATTAGCAAATTTAATTATGACTGATAGCGGTTTGTTAAAAACTCACTTAACGGCGCATCATATTAGCAAAACGCTGTAATAAGCTAACATCCGCTTCGTTCTTAAGTAGCGCACCATAGAGTGGCGGAATAGACTTCTCACCTCGTAAGTTTTCTTCCAACTCCGCTTGTGCCATGTCATCCGCCAATAATAACGTCAACCAATCAACCAGCTCTGAAGTCGATGGCAGCTTTTTTAGCCCTTGCACATTACGCAGTTTATAAAAAACATCTAGTGCATCATTGACCAGTTTTTCTTGAATATTAGGAAAATGGACGTCGATAATCTGACGCATGGTCTGCTCTTCTGGGAAGTCGATATAATGGAAAAAACAGCGACGCAAAAAAGCGTCGGGCAGCTCTTTTTCATTATTAGAAGTGATAATTACTACTGGACGCATCTCAGCAGTAATGGTCTCGCCAGTCTCATAGACATAAAACGACATTTTATCGAGCTCATGTAATAAGTCATTTGGGAACTCAATATCGGCTTTATCAATCTCATCAATTAATAACACACTACGCTCAGTACTGGTAAACGCATCCCATAACTTACCGGGCTTGATATAATTGCCAATCTCATAGACCTTATCATCGCCCAGTTGTGAATCGCGCAGGCGTGAGACCGCATCGTACTCATAAAGCCCTTGCTCGGCCTTGGTAGTCGACTTGATATGCCAAGTAATGAGCGGCATTCCCAAGCTGGCAGCGACCTCTTCGGCCAGTAAGGTTTTGCCTGTGCCCGGCTCACCTTTAATTAATAATGGCTTTTGCAGGGTTATCGCCGCATTGACTGCCAGTTGCAGGTCATCGGTGGCAATATAACTTTCAGTGCCAGTAAAACTCGGTTTAGTATGGTTATTAGCAGTGGTCATGGAAGAGTCTCAATTATTGTTATCAATGTGAATATAAAAAAGCTAAAAATCTAGTAAAGGTTAACTTAGATTAGCACAGCCAGCCTTGACGTCAAAATACTCATGGGTTCCCAGTTTTTAGCGTTTGTAACTTATAAATGGTAAGAATCATTAATTAAAAGAACCTCTAATTGATAGCCATAAAAAAAGACACGCTAAGGTGTCTTTTATCGTATTTAAATAGGCTGTTAAAACGTTATATATAATAAAATTCTATGCCTAGCTAATAGTCACGATTACTTCTTATCTTTAGTATCTTTGCTGTCTTTATCAACGACTACCACAGGCTCTTCGGTAACTTTTTTGCTATAAAAGCCTTCAATTTTCTTTCTCTCTACGGGAATTTTTACGTCCCTGTCTTTTTTTAGACTGATATCTTTTGGGCTAATATCTTGC
Organism: Psychrobacter urativorans; assembly: GCF_904846675.1. Taxonomy (GTDB): domain Bacteria; phylum Pseudomonadota; class Gammaproteobacteria; order Pseudomonadales; family Moraxellaceae; genus Psychrobacter; species Psychrobacter urativorans_B. The sequence continues at coordinate 11,305 of NZ_CAJHBT010000003.1, forward strand.
TGTTTTAGATAAATGGGGCGCTTTGTTACTGGTTTATTGTTTGTTTGAATACTATCGTTTTTAGAACTACTTTTTTTAGTGGTATTTACTTTGGTAATATCTATTTTAGTAGTATTTTTTTTATTGTCATTTAGTTTAGTAGTGATTATTTTAGTGGCTTTCAGTTTAGTAGCATTTACTTTAGTGATAACTACTGGAATTTTATCTACTAAAGAATCAATTACTGGAATTCGTGCAGGGAACGGCTTATTAGTTGGCCCTATCACATCAGGCTTCTCTGCCAAATAATTGCCAGTCGCCAGTTGCATATTTGCAGTGCTGTCTTCAGTGGTGCGACGACGTGCTTTCTCCAAACTCGATTCAAAAGCGCCGCGAATCAGCTGCCAAACAAAGCCAATGAATAAGCCCGCTACTAGCATCACTAGTATCGGTAGCGCATTACTGATAGCGGCAGTAGCGTCTTTCATCATGACTGCATAAACAACGCTGATACTCGCAGGCGCAAGGAGGCTGGGATCGCCAAGGGCCGTACCAGGCGCTAATAAGACCGCGAATAATACTATCCAGCTCATACCGCCAAGGGGACGCGGCAACATACGTGCAACCAATATCCACAGCGCCAATACGACAATTACGCCACCAATATAGGCATACGTCGGGAGGTCGGCGGGCGGAACGCCTTTTACCATTTGACTCCACCAAATGACAATCTCACCGAGAATATCACTGATTTTTTCTAATGGTAAGCTTAGTAAGATACTTTTTAACCAGTCCATGCGTGTTTCATTACCTGCGTTAATAAGTCACGCGCTAAGTTAATAATCTATATTGCTTTAAGTGATTGACATTAGCTTTTGACATTCAAATAAAGCAATATAGAGAAATTAACGTGCACGCTTAATAGGCTGCTAGTTTATCACGACTTTATGCCAAAGTGCATACTAGACCCTTTTCGGCAAACTTTTTTATCTACTCATTACTCTAATCGTACCCACTGCTTTAATCATATTTTTTATCTTGAGCATCGCGGGCGCGTTGTTCTGCCTGCCTAAGCATCACGTCTTGCGGTGGCATTTGCACAAAATAACCTTGTGATTTTAGTTTAGCCAACACCTCCTCTTTATCAACACGTGCAAGCGTTGGCGTATCTCCTAAGTCTAAATGCATCACAAATTTACTGACACCCAAACTGGCACGAAAGTCTTTTGGCAAGACCCCTAGCCAGTCTTTGATATCATCAGTGTCGTCGGGATAGCATGGACGCGCAATATAAACATACATATCGTTGTGTTTGGGAAACTTATAAATATCACAATGCATAAAGATGACCTGTCTGAATATAAAATAAACGGAATACACAAAATAACCGCGTATATGAGATATATAGAATTATAAGCAAATAACAGCTCTTCATAAATATACATTAGGTCTAATTATAGCGGCTAGCTTATAATATTCTTATTCCTATCTAGATTAGCATAATTCATCTTAATATCAGTAGTGGCTTTACGTATTAGCCGCGTTATGGTCGTGTATGACTGCATTTACTCTTCAAAAGAATAGATTTTTTAAACTAAATACAAAATATAAATGCTTGAAATACAAAGGTTTCAACGAAAAATACCATGAATTAACTGCTTTTTATCAAATTAATTAACTTTAATCAGTTTGATGGCTTGTAAAAATGCTGTGAACCTTTCATAATAAAAGCGTTTCTCAGGAGAGAGTCTTATGGCAGCACGCAGCGCTTATCATGCCTCGTCTGACTATTTATACAGCCATAAGACCACCGAAGGCGCATCTACCCTGCTAATCGCTCAGGTAAAAGGACTGAAAAACACATGCCAATATTGTTTATTTGTATAGCGCTTATCTGCGTTCTACACTCTCAAACATAAGGTATAACAAATCTGGAGAGCGGTAACGACGGATGACGTCTTACCCACCGAAGGGGAGAAAATACGCTACCAAACGGTTTTAGCGGCTGCAGTTGTCTGTTATAGACCTGCTCTGTGCGCTTGGAGTGTATTGAAAATCTCAGGTCAAAGGACAGATAGGGCTTTTGCTCAAATTGACGTATAGCGTCCGTTTGGCTCACGGCTTTATTTTTTGTATTACCCTTTACCGCAATATTTGCACTGCGCAATTTTGCTCTTCGTAGCGTTACCACGCCTGTTATCTTAGTATTCATCCTTTGGATACTGATGGCGTATACATAAGGATTTGTTATGACCGATACCAACACTCAAAACACTACCACCCAAACCCCACAGCGTACTCCCCTTTACCAGTCTCACGTTGATAGTGAAGGCAAACTGGTGGATTTTTCTGGCTGGGAACTACCTATTCATTACGGCTCACAAATCGAAGAACATGAAGCGGTTCGTACCGATGCCGGTATGTTTGACGTCTCACATATGGTCATTGTCGATGTAAAAGGCGCCGACAGCAAAAGTTGGCTACAGAAATTATTAGCCAATGATGTCGACAAGCTGAAAACCGTTGGTAAAGCCTTATATTCTCCTATGCTTAACGAGCAAGGCGGCATCATCGATGACTTAATCGTCTATTTATCGAATAGCGATGAGACTGAATACCGTATCGTATCGAATGCAGGAACGCGTGATAAAGATATGCCGCACTTCGAAAAAGTCGCTAAAGATTTTGACGTTACGCTAACTGAGCGCACAGATCTTGCAATGCTTGCCATTCAAGGGCCAAAAGCGGTTGAAAAACTGGCACAGGTCAAACCAAGCTGGTCAGATACACTTTCCAGTCTTAAGCCTTTCGTCGGTGCTGACTTGACTGATATCGAAGGTCCAAACTGGTTTGTGGCCCGTACAGGCTATACGGGTGAAGATGGCATTGAAGTCATCATGCATGCCGACGATGCTCCTGCATTTTTTGAGAACTTAAAAGAGAATGGCGTTAAGCCTGCCGGTCTTGGTGCACGTGATACGCTACGTATGGAAGCCGGCATGAACCTATATGGTCACGATATGGATGAGACCATCAGTCCATACGAATCCAACATGGGTTGGACGCTTGCTCTTAAAGATGACCGTGACTTTATTGGTCGCGAAGCGCTTGTTAGTAAGCGTAAACAAGCCAAAGATGACAATACCGCGATGAAACAAGTCGGTCTATTAATGACCAGCCGTGGCGTGTTACGTGAAGGCATGGAAGTGACCATTAACCAAGGCACTGAGAATGAGAAAAAAGGTGTCATCACTAGCGGCACGTTCTCTCCTAGCCTTAAAAACTCTATCGCTATCGCCCGTGTTCCTGCTACTCTAGCAGACGATGATAGTGTGCAGATCGACCTGCGCGGTAAAGGTAAGTTTGTCGATGTCCGTGTCCTTAAGCTACCTTTTGTCCGTAATGGCAAACAGCAATTCGAAGACTAATTAATATTTGAAAGTAGGATTTACAGATGCTATTGAATATTCTCCAGAAGAAACAGTCTTTTTTCGCTTTAGCATCTGCTATTTTCATATCCACCCAAGCACTAGTAGCTATGGGCAGTGGTGCAGATTGGACGCCTTACTTTAAGTCTTGGGAAAAATCCTGTGATTTAAGTGGGCAACAAGCTTTACTTGATAACCTAATTCCTGACTACGAAATTGTATACAACCTAGATAACAGCTATTCAGGTATAGTTCCTTTTAAACCTGGCAAAATAGTCCTATCTAGTAAATATAGTTTATATGTAGACAGTGAACTTGATACAACCTTTGGCTCTTTTTGAAGAAGAGTATCTACCAACAAAGAGTTTGATGTCAGATTCAGGTTATTTTGATGCTAATTTTAAAGTTGTAGGTAAATACTATGGTATACCAATAACTAAGATTGGCTTTGTCGGTGGTATTGCTAATGGTGTTTATTCACCTTACTTTACTTTAGATATGGATATTAATCAGGTACGAAAAAACTTACGCGCAAAGAAAGTTTTTTTTACTTATGAACATTCAGAGTTTCATGATACAGATGAATATGGCAACTCTGATATTGGCATTGGTATATATCCTGATCCTAAAAATCCTAATCAGACAAATATTATTTGTGATATGTCTAATTGACATTAGGTTTTGTTAACGATCTAAATTTTATATATTATTAATTTTTTACAACCCTCAAAGGAGCTCCCCATGAGTAATGTCCCAGCAGAATTAAAATATATCGCCAGCCATGAATGGTTACGCCTTGAAGACGACGGAACCCTCACCGTTGGTGTTACTGACCACGCCCAAGAACTACTTGGTGATGTGGTTTATGCTGAGCTTCCTGAAGTTGGCGACACCATCACTGTTGATGAAGAAATTGCGGTTGTTGAATCTGTAAAAGCGGCATCTGATGTTTATGCGCCTATCACCGGCGAAATCGTTGCTGTCAACGAAGCACTTGACGATGATCCGGAAATCATCAACTCAGACCCATACGGCGAAGGCTGGCTCTATAAAATGAAAGCTGCCGATATGGCAGATTATGAAGCACTCCTGACTGCTGATGAGTACAAAAACGAGCTATAATTTTTTATTATAACTCTCCTGTTAACGGTCACACTTTATAAAATATTAACCTAAAAAATACTATGACATTGCAGATATCAACGCTCAGTTGGTATCTGCACCCACTCAAAAACTCACGTACTAAATTATTAACAACAGGTAACGGATATAAAATATAAGGTAAAAAGATAAAAAAGTAACAGGATTTACTTTGTATCTTTGACTTAATACCTTCGATATTGTGTCTTAACAATCGATGTCACCTAATTAATACCGCTTAACACTATTCGCAATTCACTGCTATTCCCTATTTTTATAATCATCATTTCGCAATCTTGTTCTGGAGTCACGTATGAAACCAGCTGCTACTCACGCCAGTCATACAGATACTAGCGATAAGCAAACCGCCAAGCAACACAGCGATATTGCTAGTAAAAATACTGCTATGGGTAAAGAAACAGTAGATAGCGTAGCGACACCTGAGCACACACCGCAACTGCAAGCGTTTTGCCAAGTGGTGGAGTCACGGCGTTCGGTACGGCGCTTTACTGATACGCCGATTCCTGATGAAGTGCTAGCGGATTGTCTCAGGCTAGCGATGCTAGCACCAAACTCGAGCAATCTGCAGCCTTGGGAATTTTATGTGATTGATAGCCCAGACAAACGTCAGCGCGCGGTCAAAAAATGCATGAACTAAAACGCTGCTAAAACAGCAGCGCGACTGATTGCAATAGTGGCTCGTACTGATAACTGGCATGAGCATGCGCAGCAAATTTTGCGTGAATATCCGGTTAAACCAGTGCCCAAAAAAGTCAAAGACTATTATACCAAGGTAGTGACCATGGACTTTTTACGGGGTCCGGCGAATATGGTATCCGCAGCAAAATGGGGAGCAACCCAAGTTATCAGAAGGATTAAAAGGCCGATTAAATCGCCTTACTATACTTTTGATGAAGTTAAAAACTGGGCGACGAACAATACGGCGCTGGCTGCCGAAAACTTGATGCTGGCACTGCGGGCCCATGGGTTCGATAGCTGTCCCATGGGCGGCTTCGATGAGCCGGCGATGAAGCGGCTGTTAAATTTGGGTGATGATCACCATATAGTCATGATGATTGGTGCTGGGGAACGTGCAGATAATGGCATTTACAACCAGCAGTTTCGCTTTGCTCAGGGTCAATTTGTATATCATGTATAGTTACATGGCGTATAAATACCTAACAAACAAACGATTACAATCATCGGTTCGAGCTGCCCTTTTGCGTGATGTGTTTTTACCTTATCTATCACCTGTCTTATAAACTCTAACAAGGATTATTATGTCTACTTCTGAAAACCCTACCCTTGATACGTTCAAAGGTTTATTTAACGAATCTGAATTCGTCTATCGCCATCTAGGTTCTAACGATACCAAACAAGCCAAGATGCTAAAAGCCATCGGTTATGATGATATGGCCAGCTTTATCAATGATACTGTGCCTGAGCCAGTACGCATGAATAAAGAATTAGACTTACCATTAGCGATGAGTGAGCACGGTGCACTAGCCAGATTGCGCGTGATGGCAGACAAAATTACGGTAAACAAAAGCTATATCGGTCAAGGCTACTCTCCTGTACGTATGCCTGCTGTTATTCAGCGTAACGTACTAGAAAATCCAGGCTGGTATACCGCTTATACGCCTTATCAAGCTGAGATTTCACAAGGTCGCTTAGAAGCATTGCTTAACTTCCAGCAAGTTTGTATCGATCTGACTGGTCTTGAGATGGCTGGTGCCTCATTACTTGACGAAGCAACCGCTGCTGCTGAAGCAATGGCCATGTCTAAGCGTATGAGCAAAAGCAAATCAGACCAGTTCTTCGTTGATGAGCGCATTTACCCACAAACGCTAGACGTTATCCGCACCCGTGCCAAGTACTTTGGTTGGGAAGTGGTCGTTGGTGATTTCGAATTGGCTAAATCTGGTGATTACTTCGGTGCGATTTTCCAGTATGTCGGTCATGAAGGCGATGTTAAAGATTTAACGGACGTCATCAGTACCGTGAAGAAAAACAAAACCTATACTTCAGTCGTTAGTGACATCATGAGCTTGGTATTGTTAAAATCACCCGCTGATATGGGTGCAGACGTAGCCCTTGGTAGCACGCAGCGTTTCGGTATCCCTATGGGCTTTGGTGGTCCACATGCTGCTTACTTTGCATTCTCAGATAAAGCCAAGCGCTCAGCTCCTGGTCGTATCATTGGGGTGTCGATCGACTCAGAAGGCAACACTGCCCTACGTATGGCGCTACAAACTCGTGAGCAGCATATTCGCCGCGAAAAAGCCAACTCGAATATCTGTACCTCACAAGTATTACTTGCCAACCTTGCCGGTATGTATGCCGTCTATCATGGCCCGACTGGTGTTACACGCATTGCTACGCGTATCCATGCGTTTGCGACTGCCTTTGCTAATGTTATCAAAAAGGCTAGCGACGATAATAAATTAAACGTCGTTCATAACCAGTTCTTTGATACCGTAGTCGTTGATTGTGGTTCAGAAAAACTAGCCACTCAAATCTTCGAAAATGCAGATAATGTTGGCTATAACTTATGGCGTCTTGGCGATAGCAAACTGAGTGTTTCCTTCAGTGAAACCAGCGACCAAGAAGACTTTAGTGTTCTAACTCAACTGTTCGTTGGTAAGTCTCATGATTTACCTAAAGATGCTCGCGTATCTTTAGATACCGAACATTTACGTACTGATGCTATCTTGAGCCATCCGGTCTTTAACTCGCATCATACCGAACATGAAATGTTACGTTATTTAAAATCGCTTGAAGATAAAGATTTGGCGATGAACCGCAGTATGATTCCCCTTGGTAGCTGTACGATGAAACTGAATGCGACCAGTGAGATGTTGCCTATCACTTGGCCTGAATTTGCTAACGTGCATCCTTTTGCACCACGTAACCAAGTCACCGGCTATATCGATATGATTGATAGCCTACAAGAGCAGCTAAAAGCCATTACCGGCTTTGATGATGTGTCTATGCAGCCAAACTCTGGCGCCTCAGGTGAATATGCCGGTCTACTGGCTATCCGTCGCTATCATGAGTCACGAGATGAAACCAATCGTGATATCTGCCTAATCCCGCAGTCTGCGCATGGTACTAACCCTGCAACGGCAATCATGATGGGCATGAAAGTGGTTGTGGTCAAAACCGATGACAATGGTAACGTTGATATCGATGACCTGAAGGCTAAATCTGAAGAGCATAGCAAAAATCTAGGTGCTTTGATGATTACCTATCCATCAACGCATGGTGTGTTCGAAGAAGGTATCCGTGTCATTTGTGACCTTATTCATGAACATGGCGGTCAAGTGTATATGGATGGTGCGAACATGAACGCACAGGTTGGCATCATGCAACCAGCTGATGTGGGCGCTGACGTGCTACACATGAACTTGCACAAAACGTTCTGTATTCCACATGGCGGCGGCGGTCCTGGCATGGGTCCTATTGGTATGCAAGCGCATCTAGCACCATTTATGGCCAACCATAGCATCAGCCCCGTACATAATGCGCAAAAAGACTTAACAGCAGTGTCAGCAGCACCTTATGGCTCAGCGAGCATCTTGCCAATCTCATGGATGTATATTGCGATGATGGGCCGTGATGGTATGTTAGAGGCGACCAATCTAGCGCTATTAAATGCCAACTATGTCGCCTCTGAGCTTAAAGATCATTACCCTGTTTTATATACGGGTAAAAATGGTCAAGTCGCGCACGAATGTATCATCGATATTCGTCCGCTAAAAGATGAAACTGGTATTACTGAAAGCGATATTGCTAAACGCTTGATGGATTATGGTTTCCATGCGCCGACTATGAGCTTTCCAGTATCAGGTACTTTGATGATTGAGCCTACTGAGTCTGAGTCTAAAGAAGAGTTGGATCGCTTTATCGATGCGCTAAAATCTATCAGAGCGGAAGCTATGAAAGCCAAGGCTGGCGAAGATGGCTGGACAATCGAAGACAATCCATTGGTGAACGCACCGCATACGGCATCTATGATTACTAATAGTGAATGGTCACATCCATACAGCCGTGATACTGCGGCGTTCCCATTGCCTTATGTGCGTGCCCATAAGTTCTGGCCAAGCGTTGCCCGTGTCGATGATGCTTACGGTGATAAGAACCTAATGTGTTCTTGCCCAGGTATCGAAAACTACATGTAGTTTTGATAACGGACTGCTCAATGAGTTGTCTTATATAAATGTAATAAAAACCTCCAAGTCAGCAGCTGACTTGGAGGTTTTTATTTTGCCTATTCTTCTCTTTATAAGTCAGTTTATTCATTAATTAACACTATCAGTGTTTTAAAGCTATAATAAAAACTTAATATAATAAAAATACTCGTCAATTTATTATGCCAAATAGCTTCTATGGAATCGCATATGCAGCAAAAGAACCGCGCTATTCTTATTCATGGCTTACATCAAACTGCATGGATCATGCGCCCACTGGCTAAGCGCTTACAAGCGCAAGGGCTTGATACGCATCAATATGGTTATCGTAGTATGCGTGATGGTATAAAAATAAATAGCCAGCGCCTAAATGCTTGGCTCGAACAACATCATCATCCTGACTGGCCGATAGACCTTGTCGGTCATAGCTTGGGTGGGCTTATTATTCGTGACTTTGTTTATTACTATCCGCAGTGGCAGATTAGGCATTGCGTGACGCTCGGCACGCCGCATATTGGTAGTATTTGTGCCGATTATATTTGGCGGTTGATGCCTGCTGTTGTCGGACAATCGTATATCGATGCCTTAGATGGTACGGTGGCACCGTTACCTGAGCATATTGCCCTTGGGGTGATTGCTGGAAACCGCCCCAAGGGTTTAGGGCAATTGTTTTTGCAGTATCATAATCGCAAACTACGTAAAGAAAATAATCCACTGCTCGATGAATGTCTTGTGCATGATGGCACAGTATATTTGAAAGAGACCAAACTTGACGCTGCTACTGACCACATAATCATGCCAGTATCCCATACAGGCATGTTAGTTGATAAAGAAGTGGCCAAGCAGACAGCACACTTTTTACAACATGGGCTGTTTCGACGTTAATATAGTCAGATTTCTATTGGAAACTGACTATATAGTATTTTAAACGTTAATCCCCATACCTTGTTGCAGCTCAGTTTTGTGTGCTTCAATCACCGGTATCAATGTTTGGGCGACCCATTCATGACGCCAGCCTTTTAGCCCTTGTGGTAATTCTGCTAGCGTCTTATTAAAGGCAATAACCTCATATAGCTGTCCTAGCCACTTTTTACGCATCAGTACACTTTCTGGCACACCGATTTGCTCAGCACGCGCGGCAACCGCTTCTTGTACGGCTTTGGACAGTACTTTATTTTTCGAACGATAAGGCGGCAGCAGACAAGGCGGATGCTCAACAGGCGCAAGCATTTTTGCATCATTAATCACCTTCATCAACTCATTTCCATACAGACGCAGCATACTTCGATGAATCGTAGTCTTATGGGCAAGCTCGCGCATATTGCTCGGCTTCTCAGTGATAATCTCACGCACCGCTTGTTTTTTAATCACAAAAGTACGGGGTTGATTAGTCGCCCGCGCCCGCTCTTCACGCCAAGTAGCAACCGCCTGTAAAATTGCCATTTGTTGCGAATCATAGCGATAATCGGCCATCGTTAAATACATCGCTTCGTCTTCAACATGTTGCGCAGCATACAGCTCAGAGGCATACAGCTGGCAATCCGCCCACACATAATCGTACAGTCCTTTCGATTTCAACGCATACTCAATACTCAAATATAATGCCGGCAAAAAACGCACATCATCAATGGCATATTGCTCTTGTTCATCTGACAATGGCCGTCTGAGCCAATCAGACTGACTTTGTTCCTTATCGATATGCATATCTAACTGATCATCAAGCGCTTGCTGATAACCCATTTGTAACTGCCCCGTTAAATAGGATAAGGCAATTTGGATATCAAAAATATTGGTCAATGGTGGACAGCCTGATAATAGATAAAAAATGCCCAAGTCTTCGCCACAAGCATGCCAAATAGCGATATCTACTTCGCTCACTGCTTGCCAAAAATGGGCTAATTGCAGCTGCGGGGCATCTAATAAATAAATGTGATCGCCAGTATTGAGCTGTACTAACGCCAAACGTGGATAATAAGTATCACGCTTGATAAACTCAGTATCTAAAGCCACGCGCCCGCAACCTTCTAAGGCGTCGATAACCTCATCTAACCGGTCCTGTTCGCGCACCCAAGTGATAGGCAGATCATCAGCGATATCTAACAGCGCATCAAGATCCGGCTCGGGCGGCAATACTGCTAAATTTGTATCGGTGCTTGCCGACTGATTATTATCGATAACATCGTGAGCAACTTCAGTATTGATGGCAGCGGCAGAAGAATTATTTTGAGAATTTATAGGTAATGAAGGGTCAGACACGGGCAGATACCTGCATAAATTAAAGAGAGAAAAATACTAAAAACAGCCATTATTATTTATAAAATAGCGGTCAGCATTTATAAAAGAGGGGTATAAAATAGATTAGTAAGGTAAGTATAGCAATTTCACTATGAAAAATGGAAAACCAGCGCGCAAAAATTTAGCATTTGCAGCCTTTATTATTATTGATATTCTAAATCTCCATACATTTAGAGAACATGGCATTCAAAGCACTTATCATTTAAAACACTTAATCATCATAAAAAAGAACGATTTTGCATGGCTTGTCCAAGGGTCATACTATCCAAATATTCCAGCTCGCCGCCCATCGGAACTCCTTGTGCCAAACGGGTTACTTTATTAACATGCCGGCCAACTGCCTCACTAATAAAGTGCGCGGTGGTCTGCCCTTCAACGGTGGTACCGGTTGCCAGTATCAACTCCTCAACCGGCTCTTGTTTAAGCCGCCAGACCAGCTGATCGACATTCAAATCATCGGCACTAATACCATCAATCGGTGACAGATGCCCACCCAATACAAAATAGCGTCCGCGATAGCCAGCAGTCTGCTCAATTGCCATTACATCGGCCGCCGTCTCGACCACGCATAATAAAGTGTCATCACGGCGCGGGTCTTGGCATAGGGGACAGATAGTATCGTCACTAAAGCTATGGCAGCGCTGGCATTCAACGATATCACGCATCGCTTCATCAAGTGCTTGCGCCAGAGCCATGCCTTGGGGACGTTTTTTGGTGAGCAAATGTAGCGCCATACGCTGGGCACTTTTTTGACCAACACCCGGTAAAATACGCAGCTGTTTGACCAGCTGATCAAATTTGGGGGTAAGCAAGGTAACTTCCATCCTTTATTTAGGGGCAGTAAAATCTAAAACATTATTCATAAAAATGGGGTCGTATCGTGTCGATAACAACCCCATTTCTAACTTCAATAAGCAGTACTTAACGCAAATTCGGGCTTAAAACATACCTTGCATACCTGGCGGTAAACCCATACCTGAGGTCGCACCAGTCATGGTTTCTTCGTATAATTCATCGGCTTGACGAACCGCGTCATTGATAGCGGCAGCGATTAAGTCTTCGATCATATCCGGCTCGTCTTCTAACAAGCTGGGATCAATAGTTAAGCGCTTAACCACATGCCGACCAGTCATCGTAACTTTTACCAGACCACTGCCCGATTCAGCATGCACTTCTTTATTAGCCAAGTCTTTTTTTGCCGTCTCAACATTGTCTTCTACTTTCTTTTGCATCGTTTGTGCTTGTTGCATTAATGCTTGAATATTCATAATTGCCTCTTATATCCATGGAGAATTTATAAAAATGGAAAATTGTTAATGGTAAAGAATCATACATTATCTTATATAAGCAGTGATTATACCGCTATCGTTACAAACTGTCTAAACCATGTGCCAAATCTTTGATAATGTCTTCCACATCCTCTAGTCCAACTGACAAACGAATCAAACTATCTTTGACTCCCGCTTCAGCGCGAGCTTCGGGACTAAGACGGAAATGAGTGGTCGTCGCAGGATGGGTAATAGTGGTTTTGGCATCGCCTAAATTATTGGTAATAGAAACCATTCGAGTCGCATCAATCACGTGCCAAGCTGCAGATTTCGGGTCAAGCTCAGCAGTTGCTTTAACTTCAAAACCCATAATCGCGCCATAGCCATCTTTCATATGGTGCTGACGTTTGGTTAATTCATGAGAAGGATGGTCGGTCAATCCTGAGAAATGCACGGTACTCACATTGGGATGGTTAACCAAGAATTGCGCGACTTGGTTGGCATTACTACAATGCGCTTGCATCCTTATTTTAAGAGTCTCAAGCCCTTTAGTAAATACCCACGCATTGAACGGGCTCATACTAATACCGCCTGAGCGTACCACAGTAAAGGCCGCTTGCATCAGCTTATCACTGCCGACCAATGCGCCGCCAAGGACTCGACCTTGACCGTCCAAATACTTAGTTGCAGAATGGATGACCACATCCGCACCTAACTCTAATGGACGTTGCAGCGCAGGAGTGGCAAAACAATTGTCCACCACTAATAAAATATCATTGGCTTTTGACAATTGACTTAGAAACCCAATATCACAAATTTGTGCGAGTGGATTACTGGGACTTTCGCAATAGATAACCTTAGTATTGGGCTGTACGGCATTGGCCCACGCTTCATTATCAAAGCAATCGACATAGCTAACTTCAACGCCAAACTTAGCCATGTAATTATCAAACAAACCAATTGATGAGCCAAATAATTGATTGGCAGCCAGTAAGTGGTCACCTGCTTTCAAATAAGCAAGACACATGGTCAAAATTGCGCCCATGCCCGAAGCGGTAGCTACAGCGCGCTCGCCATTCTCTAGAGCAGCAAGGCGGCGCTCAAAGGTACGTACGCTTGGATTGGTATGACGCGAATAGACGTTACCAGTCTTAGTGCCATCAAAGTGGGCAGCAGCATCAGCAGCTGACTTATAAACATACGAGCTGGTGGTAAAGATAGGCTCAGAGTGTTCACCCTCATCGGTACGATGCTGCCCTGCGCGTACAGCGATGGTCTGCATTCCATAATCCAGCCCTAAATCTAAAGCGTCAGAGCGCCAGTTTAGGTCTAAATTGCTGTCTTCATGCGTTTGCGGCTGACTCATAACGATTCCATCTCTATTGAGTATTAAAAATTATTAACTCTTGTGGTTATTGATTATTGATTATTGGTTGTTGATTATAGATCATTAAAGGTTGCAGTGTCTGTCGTGTCTACAAGTTAACGGTCCAAATCGACAATTATAAGGTGGATGTATTATTTGGATGATTAACTCCGATAAATAATGTCTCGCTCCCTTATGTCGGACATCTGCCAAGCATTATTTATGGATGCTATTTAAGGAAATTTAATCATAGATGCAAAATATAGGTGAAGATTTAAACCCTAAGCTTGGCTAAAAAAAGTAACGTATTTTTAATAGTCAGATATCGTCTCACCTGCTAAGCTTAGCGGCTAGTCATTTTGTATCTTTAAAAACTATTATTTTGTTCGGTTCTAATGCCAATGTATATTATAGGTTATTTAAGCATAATGAATGCTTTGAGCATATGAATGGAGGTTTTGGCATGTTAATGTTCAAGCCTTACTCGTTAATACTCAGCATCTACTATACTAAAGGCGACGCCCTCTATCTTATAAAAATACATACTTCAATACTATTGTTTTTCAGTATCATCATATGTCTTTAAGTAGCATCGTTTTTAGTACTTTTATTTAATATTATTACAAGGATTCACCATGACGGATAATCAAAATACCAATTCGGCCGCTAATTTAGCTGCTAACGCGACCTCCGGTAAGCCTACTAGCGTCAGCTTTTTGGGCTTGGGAGCAATGGGCTATCCGATGGCCAGTCATCTGGTTGGACATTTTGATAGCGTCATGGTCTGGAATCGTAGCGCAGATAAAGCACATGCACATGCTAAAGAATTTGGTAGTCATGCCGTTGACTTTGAGCAAGCGCTCAGTGCCAATATTATTATTTCATGTCTGCCGACCAGCCAACAAGTCGCTGAACTTATTGAACGCGCCAAGCTGCATTTGCGTGTAGGTAGCGTTTGGGTTGACTGTACCAGCGGCGTTCCTGACGCCGCTCATAAAGCCGCAGCGACCTTAGAAGAATTGGGCTGCTACTTTATTGACGCACCAGTCTCCGGACAAACCACGGGCGCAATCGCTGGCAGCCTAACCGTCATGGTGGGCGGTGACACCGATGCGCTAGCTTATGCTAAACCTGCCATTAACTGCTTTGCTGGATTGATTGAGCATGTGGGCAGTAGTGGCGGCGGCTTTGCGGTGAAAGCGGTGAATAACACTTTATTTGCAGTCAATAGCTGGGCACTGGGTGAAGGTCTGGGCGTGCTCAAGGCGCATGGCGTCAAACCCTCATCGGCACTAGAATGTATCAACCATTCGAGTGGTCAAAGCTTTGCTTCAAAAGTCACCTTTCCCGACCGTATCGTCAACCGCAGCTTTCCTAAAACTTTTACCTTAGACCTAATGGCAAAAGATTGTGGTATTGCCATTGATTTGCAACAGCAGGCCAAATTACCAGCGCCAGTGATGGCTGCCGTTGCCAGCTTTATGCGCGCGGCAAGCAACCAAGTACCTGCTGGCAGTGCTGACTTTTCAGAATTCATTCACTTTTTAGAAAATTGGACCAACCAGATGATTAGTGATGACCTTGATGAAAATAACGCCAGCAAGTAGCGAGAGTTAACCTGCCAGCTCACATCTTTTATATCATTTTTTAGCAAATCGTTAAGCGCATTAAGGTAAACCCGTTATGTCGATGTTCAATATAGACCCAAGCTACCTATTGCTGGGCTTGACGCTGGGCCTATCCTTGAGTCTAAGTGCGTGTCAGAGCTTACCTAAACAGCCGCATTTGCCTCAAAGCCAACAACTATCGGTAAGAGTCAATACCTTATATCAACAGGACAATAGTAAGATTGTACAACCTGATAGTACAAAAATTGGTGATAAATCTGCTGGACATAAAGCGGACGCGCAGCAGCCGGCACTTATTGATCGTCCTAATACTAATTTGGTCGCGGCTATCACTGAGCAAAATGATATTCACCCCGACTTATCGGGTTATCATCCGATTGTGACGGGTGCGAACGCTTTTGCCTCACGCAGTATCTTGACTGGGATGGCTACCCAAAGTATCGATGTACAATATTATATTTGGCATGATGACCAAGCAGGTCAACTGATGCTCAAGGACTTGTGGCAAGCAGCTGAACGCGGGGTTATCGTACGCTTATTACTGGATGATTTTAATAATAATGCCCAGCTTGATCAGCATTTATTGCGTTTTGCAAGCCATCCCAATATCGCGGTACGGCTTGTCAATCCGCTGATGCACCGCAAGTTTTCAACATTGAACTTTGTGACCGGCCTGCCCCGAATCAATCGGCGCATGCATAATAAAAGTATGACCTTTGATAAGCAAATCACTATTATTGGTGGTCGTAATATTGGCAACGAGTATTTAAGTAATGATCAAAACAGCCAATTTGCTGACTTAGATGTGCTACTTATTGGTAAAGTGGTGGCAGATATTGATAATAGCTTTATCAGCTATTGGTCAGCGCCAATATCGTTCGATATCGAAACCCTAGTGAGCCTTAATAAAGGGGCAACTGGTGACTTCCTAACCTCGTTAGACAAGCTCGATGACGATGAAAAGAATAATACGCGCAGCAGCTTAGCCGTTTATAAAGCGGCCATTGAAGACTCGTCTATTGACACCGATTTGGTGAATAAACGCGTGCCTTTTCGCTGGGCAGATATACAGTTTTTGAGTGACGATGTTGGCAAACTGACCAAAAGTGTGCCTAAAGAAACCAACCTAGTACATCAGTTGCGTACCTTGTTGGGCAGTCCCTCAAAAAAACTTACCATCATCTCTTCATACTTTGTCCCCACCAAAGATGGCGTCAATACACTGGTGCAATTGGCAGATGCCGGTATCGAGATCAAAATTTTGACCAACTCGTTTGATGCGACCGACGTGACCGCTGTACATTCAGGTTATAGTCAATGGCGACCTAAAATGCTGCGCGCCGGTATCAAAATTTATGAGCTAAAATCAACTGCTAGTGAAGAGAAGCGTGAGAATAAGCTTTGGAAAGCGCGTAGCCAATCATCAACCAGCCTGCACGCTAAAACCTTTGCCATTGATGACCATCAAGTGTTTGTCGGCTCCTATAATGTCGATCCACGTTCAGCTAATATCAATACTGAAATGGGCGTCATTATTAATGACGATGAGCTAGCGCGTCAGTTACACGAAGCATTAAGTGATGATTTGCTGAACCAAGCCTATGAAGTCAAACTGACGGATAATGGTAAGTTACAGTGGCATACGCTCGAAAAAGGCGAAAAAGTCATTTACGATTCCGAACCACGCGTCGATACGGTTGATCATATTTGGCTGACGATTATGTCATGGTTGCCTATTGACTGGTTACTCTAGCACCCTAATTTATATGATTTTAATGCCTTAATAAGCCTTTGACTTTGCAAGTAATTGCTTGTTAAGTGATTACTCGGTAAATCATCATGGTAGCGTGCTGATTTACCGCTTTTTATGTTGGATAGTTATCTCATAGTACGCTTTGATGGTGTACTTGTCATGATGACTGCCTCAGCCACCATGTTGATATTTGGATACCTGATCTATTATGCCCTCTCGCTCTCAATATGCACTCATGTCTTCGGCAGACAAAAACATGGTGCTGTTCATCTGCTTTAGTAGCGCCGTGGCATTTTTTGATTTTTTAATCTATCTGTATATGGCAGATATTGTCTCGTCTACTTTTTTCCCAGCTAACCTAGATCCGAATATCTCAAAACTGCAAGGTCTTGGGCTTTTTGCAGTCGGTTATTTGGCGCGGCCACTTGGCGGGTTAATTTTTGGGCGTTATGGTGATATTAAGGGTCGTAAGCCAATACTCTTGCTCAGTATGCTTGTCACTGCTGGTAGTATGCTGGCGATGGCCTGTCTGCCAACCTATGCCCAATGGGGACTGCTAGCACCTGCGTTATTTATTTTATTGCGGCTGATTCAGGGTATGGCATTCGGAGTATATGTGCCGCTGGCGTGGATATTTGTCGCTGAACACGTCCCGCGCCAATATTTATCGCTTGGCTGTAGCTACGTGACGGCAAGTTTTTTTGTGGGTGTACTGTTTTCCAACGCCTTTTTTATATGGCTAAACGAATCTATGACACCTGAGCAGCTCATCACTAATGGTTGGCGATTGCCGTTTATTGTGGCAGCGGTACTGAGTTTTTTACCGCTACTGGCTTGGCGCTTTATCAATGAATCGCCGTTCTTTATCGAATTGCGTGATATAAAGCCGGACAAACACACCAATCAACCTTTTACACTCTTGTTTAAGAATTGTCGGCAGTCGATATTTATTGGGTTGATGTTGACTTTGATTATCGCTAGTATCACTACGGTCATCATATTATTATTACCTGAATTGATTGAGCTGAGTTTTACTTTAAACAATGATTTATTTGATTTTTCCCATAGCCTTGGCATTGTGTTTATGATTTTTGGCTGTATATTTTATGGATTAATATCCAATTATCAGAACTTTGGTAGAATTTTGGTCATTGGTTCCGTGTTATTAATAGGCCAAATGTTCGCTTTCTATTACCATCTGGAAGCAGGTGGCGATTATATTTTAATAATGTATGCGTTGTTAGGATTTTGTGCCGGTATTGTGGGCATGGTACCTGCTATTCTTGTGCAGCTCTTTCCAACCAATGTACGATTAACGGGTGTGGCGCTTTCTTATAATGTGATGTATGGTATTGTGGGCGGTTTGGTACCTTTTGGCCTTGGTTATGCCACGATGTTTATAAGCTTCTCTCCTGCTTTATATATCGCGTTTATTGGTTTCATTGGCGTGATAATGGGACTTTATTTTTATCATCTGCCCGAATTTAGAAAAATAGATACTATTATTTAATGGTAATTATTTTGAAATAGCCATTTGAACACTAACAATCGAAAAAAGGCGGTGAACAATGAGGGTTGATATGACCGATAAGCGCCTATCAGTCGCGCCGATGATAGACTGGACGACCACCGAATATCGCTATTTTGCGCGGCTATTTAACCCGAACGTATATTTATACACTGAGATGATCAGTACGGGTGCGCTACTGCATGGCAATCGCGCACGACATTTGCGCTTTGATAAGGGCGAGCATCCTATTGTCCTGCAGCTGGGCGGAGCCGACGTTAACGAGATGACGCAGTGTGCCGAATTTGCGCAGCAGCATGATTATGACGAAGTTAATATCAATGTTGGCTGCCCATCCGACCGTGTACAGCATAATAAAATCGGTGCCTGCCTGATGGCAGAGCCTCATACCGTTGCTGACTTGGTTAGGCACATGCAAGCCGCTGTCGATATTCCGGTAACGGTTAAGCATCGCATCGGTATTGATGATTTTGACAGTTATGAATTTATGCATCAGTTTGTAGAGACCGTAGCTGCTGGAGGGTGCACACGCTTTATCGTCCATGCGCGTACCGCGTGGCTCCAAGGCCTTAGCCCCAAACAAAATCGTGAGGTTCCACCGCTACGCTACGATGATGTTTACCGATTAAAGCAAGACTTCCCTGAATTAGCTATTGAGATTAATGGCGGTATTGAAACCATAGCAGATATTCAAAACCACCTGCAACATCTTGACGGCGTAATGATTGGGCGCGCATTTTATCATAACCCCTACCTGTTAGCTGAAGCCAACACTCTATGGGATCAACCGGTTCCCAAGCGCTCAGATATTTTAGCGCAACTGTATCCGCATCTACGTCAGCAAGTAGAAAAAGGTGAACCGCTATCCACGATGGCGCGGCATTATTTAGGGTTGTTTCAGGGATTAAGTGGCGCACGAAAATGGCGGCAAGCGTTAAGTGGTAAGCCGCATCTGACAGTTGAAGATATAGAACAGGCAGCGTTTGAAGTATTGCAATTAAATCCCGATGCTTAGTATATGCATGCTAAATAATGATTTATGTCATAAGCCACTATTTAGCGCTGAAAAACTAATTTAGGAAGCTGGTTTAAAGGATTAGCCAACTTGTAATAAATACTGCCACATTGCCACGCCGTTATTGAGCATATGCAGTAGTATAGGCAACAGTAACGAGCCAGACTTGATGCGGGCATAGCAAAATATCAATGCCAATAACACAATCGTACTTATCTCATAGAAACCATATTGCAAGTGAATCGTGGCGAAGATAATACTAGTCGCGATGCTGGCAATGACAGCACCGCGCCGCTCTGACTTCTCATTTACCTGCGTACCTGAAAACTGCCCAGCAATAGCAGACCATAACAACCCTCGAAAGACCAACTCTTCATATATTGGCGCGATAATCACCAGCGCCAACATCAGCAGCCATACCGAGCTGACCGACTGATATAACGGGTCAACGAAAGCAGATGGCATTACATCTAGCCAGTAAGTCAATGCCTGACTGCCCATCATAAATAGTAATAGTATGCCTAGCAGTGCCAGACCAGTGGTTAGCGAAAACGGAGTGAGTGCCAAATATTGCCGCACATCACCGCCTTTTGAGCGAATAATGATTATGCTAAGTAGCGTCAATATGACGCAACTAATAATAATGGATACGCTCACAATTGTGCCGTCATTACTACCCAAAAACAATGTATCACCGACTGTTAGGCTATCAGCTGCTGGCAATAACAGCTTGCCAGCTAAATAAACACCCACTAGCTGACTGGCAAAAAACGCAATAACCATTCCTACAATAAGCGCTAGCGTGCCAAAATGCGAAAATACAGGCAGTTTCTTGGGCTGATTAATGGTTAAGTCATCTGAAGGTGGCGTTTGGTTTAGCATAGCATGGTGGCTCAAAATGGCGGCAAGATACGTTTAACTAATGTTTTCAAAACAACCGTGACTATTCATGATTTAATCTGACAGTTGCCGAGCAATCAAGGTTAATACTCGCGCCGATACCGATTCTGGGTGCTCAAGTGGGAACATATGACCACCGGCATGGGTCTCATAGGGAATTCCTAAACGCGCGTTGATTTGTTGCGGAAAACGTCGCTTTAAAAACACACTATCTTCACCAATGACCAAGGTTATGGGAAGCTTAGGCGCACGGTTCGGCACTAGCCAATACCAAGAAGGATTGGTACGAAACACCGCCACTTCATTCGCCTTAGGGATTGCTAAGGTCACCTTACCATCAGCGCGCTCATGTAAGCCATGCTTGATATAACCTTCAAAACTACGCTCATCAAAATGTTTAAAAAACCCTTTGTGGCGCAACTTATCATAAGCGTCAGCGCGGCTGTCCCAGACATCACGGCGATGTTTAGAGACACCAGCAGGCGACAGCTTATCCATCAAGCGATTATTCATCAGTGGCAGACGATCAGCCGTTTTTGCAAGGTGCCACAGCAAACTGGCCTTACCATAAATCCAAGGTGGATCTAGTAGTACCGCTTGGCTAAAGCGTTCAGGGTTACAATATAGCACCTGTATGGTACACATAGCACCCAATGAATGTCCGACTGCTACTACTTGCGCGACGCCATGTTCCTTGCAGATACGCTCAACACTATCAAGTATTTGCTGCGTTAAACTGCGCCAATGATTATCAACCGGATAATCAGGATTGCCGCCCAACATTGGAATAGTTTCAATGGTAAAAAACTCAGCCAAACCTTCAAAAAACGGCTCATAGACTGCACTTGGCATTCCATTAGCATGGGCAAAATGGATAACCGGTTTTTGCGTTTTTTGGGATACTGGCAGCGACGCAAAAGTCTGCGAATTAATAACACTCATGGCTTATTCTCACTGATTCTAATGGGCTCTTATTAAACCAAATAGTCGGATAGTAAAACAACAAAACTGAGCCGTTATGCATGGCTCAGTCTTTATGATAATCCTATTAAGTAGATGCTAAATTAAAAATTCTAAGATTAACGCATCTGCGCATTACCCTCATCTTTTGGTAATACATCAAGGTTGATACTTGAGCCGATACCTGCGCCCATTTTAACGGCAAAGCGGTCCATAAAGAACTGGAACGGATCCATCGGCGTATAGTTCACTACAGTTTTAAGTTTAAGTTCTCTCTCTAAACTGGCAATACTTCCGGTTTTATCCGCTAAACCTAAGGCGATTGATTGCTCGCCTGTCCAAAATAATCCTGAAAACAGCTTGTTTTCTTCTGGATTTTTTAGACGGTCGCCGCGACCTTCTTTAACCGCATTGATAAAGTGCTTATGGGTATTAGCCAGCACTTTTTCGACATGTTGCTCTTCATAATCCGTAAGCGGGCGCGACAAGCTTAAGATATCCTTATACTCGCCAGCAGTAATAGTACGGTCTTCTACGCCTACTTTATCCATTAAACCTTCGATATTATAGCTTGGCATAATGACACCAATGGAGCCAACCAAGCTTGATGGATTGACATAAATCTCGTCAGCCGCGGACGCAATATAATAAGCACCAGAGGCGCCAATATCACCAATGACAGCATAGAGCTTTTTATTAGGATATTCTTTACGCAAGTCCATCATAGTTTGCCAGATTTCATCCGACTGCACAGGAGAGCCGCCAGGTGAATTAATATCTAGTGCTACCGCTTTTGAATTGCTATTTTCAAAAGCACGCGTCAAGGCTTTACTGACGTCATAAGCATTGGCTTTATCACTATTACTGATAGTACCTTGTAGCTCAACCACTGCCAAATGCGGCTTACTGGTATCGACACTATCAAGCCCAGTCGGAGTGTTACTAGTACAACCGCGACCCAAGGCCAACACGATGAATAAAAGATAACCAAAGGTGAGCAGCTTAAAAAATATACTCCAACGCCGCGCTCGCCGCTGCTCTGCCACGCTGGCTAATAGAGTGTTTTCGATCAGTCGCCACTCTTGTCCACTTGGCTGACTTGGTGGCAGCGGTTGTATTGGTGCTGGCTGGTTTGCCGAATTTTCAGGACGTTTATTAGGGTCTGGTGGCCAGTTGGGCATATAACTTCCTAAGTTAGAAACAATCTAAAACGATAAAAGAGCGGCTATAAAAGCATAAATACAGCTTAAAACATCAAGTCTTTAACTATATTGGCACTCTATTTTAATTAGCTACTAAGTATGGTGCTATTTTGGTCACGGTTCAATAGTAGACACATGAGAAACTATAAAATGTAACGTTATTGTTGCGTTATTTGTGCCTATTCAATTGACTTGAGACTCTGTGCCAAGGGACAATGCAACTTCTAAAGGCTCATTATCATAAGTCATCACCTCGCCTACTCTTTGCGTCGTTAATATCTCAGCAGACACTGGTGAACTACTGTGACTGAGCCACGTTATCGTATGCTCAGAAGCGTTACTAATAGCAAACGGCTTAGCGGTACATAACAATGACCACAATTGCCAAATGCGTGGATGAGTAGCGGCATCAAGAATAAGGCGTGACTGAGAGCGCTTGCTTTGATTTAAATTCTGATCAGCATTCTGCTTATTTTTTACTACTGATTGCTCTAGCGCTTGGCCTAAGTTTTCTTCTAGTGGCGCAGTAGATAACGCTAATTTTTGCGCCGTCAAATTTGGGGACTGCCGTGGATTAACGCCATTATACCGGACAATATTAATGGGCATATCACTATCAATGGCTAGCGTACAATCCCAAACGCTGGCATCGTCTATTTTGTGCCAGCCGGTCATCGCTTGCAATGTTAAATCGCCATTGACCAGCTGCCATATTTTACCTTGCTCACAGCGTTGAGCACTTATCAAAGCTCTAGTTTCAGACGAGCTGTCATTCAGATAAGTTTGCAGCAGTGTTGACCAACGTTCACTACGTCCCGCTTGCCAATAGTGATTGGTTGGCAAACTTTGGATTAATTGGGCAACCGTCATCGGTAGCAGCTCAGGCGACGAAGCAATATTTTTTTCTTTAGGTTTTTTATTTGGCAATATATTGGTTAAAGGGCTGGTTAATGCTGCAACGCTTGTCTGTACCACTATACCTTCTAGATGCTTAATAGCTAAGGTACGCAGTTGCTGCTCTAATGTCTCAGACAGCTTGTCCGCATTCAGTGAGCTTGGCATAGTTCGCATATCATGTGGACGATGGTTGGCTAAAAATAGCCAGCTAACATTACCCGAAACTGACGACTTTTCAAGTTGATTATCTTCATTAAGCTTATCTTTATTAATTTTATTATTGTTAATAGGATACTGTAATACCGCAGCGGTCACATAACGGTCGCCTGTAGGCAAAATATATAACGTTGGCGCCAGGGATAATGCCTGCTGATTGCTGGATACCGTCATCATTAGCAGAGCCAGCGGCGGCAATGCCAACCAGCGACTAATAAGTCCACGCGGTAGCAGCCAAGGCAGCATAATCAACAAAGCCATCAGTAGCATGCCGGTATTAACCGGTGTATATAACCATGCGCCCTTGAGCGCGGGTAACCCCGTCAGCCACGCTATCAGTTCGTGTAAATTAGCAACGACTGTACTCACCAATGTCCAAATACTATCAGCGGCTATTGGAAATATAAGATAACACAGCCCTGCCAGTAAATTAAGCGGCACAATAACCCAGCCAAACAGACCAATAGCAAACAAGTTAATGACTAAGCCCCACAGGGACACCTTGCCAAATAGCAATAAGGTAATCGGTAATAGAGCGATAAACAACCAACATTGCAGCTTAAAAACTCGTTTAAATAGCGACCAAATTTTCGTACGCATTAAGTCCGTTCTAGAGTGCTGTCTATTAAGGTTATGTTTACGCTGATGTTGAGCGGATAATTTGGCTTGTGCCTGTCGCCCATCATCGTAATTTAAAAGCAATGCCACCGCGATAAAGGACAGCCAGTAGCCTGCCTGCCATAAGACGTAAGGGTCGAACCACGCCATCACTATTGCCAGTGCTAATAACACGCGCATCGTACTGATGGGCAACAAAGTCAATCGTACTGCCCCAACAGCCAGTAACATCCATGCCGTTCGCGCCGCCGGCACATCAAACCCTGTAAACAGCGCATAAATAAAGGCCGCGCCAATCATTACCCACCAGCGCACCTGCCAACGGGGGATAGTGCGATACAATACTGACCCTCTTTTATCAATCAATAACGTGACCAAACCAGCCAGCACAATCGCCGAAAATAGGACGTGCGTACCAGAAATGGCTAGTAAATGAGAGATACCTGCCAGCTGATATAAGTCTTTAGTCTCATGACTGATGAGACTGCGGTCGCCAGTTAATAGGCTCAGCGTCACCGCACGGGCTTGCTGCTGGGCGGTGGTTTTCTGCGGCCAATCTTGATAAAAATGCTGACGCAATTGCCAACGCCATTGATCAATGGTCACACGTAGAGAGTGCAGATAAGAGTCAGAAAACGTCAGCAGCGTCGACGAATCACCAACCGTATTAACAGGAGCACCCATTGCTATCACATTGGCCACTCCATCAATATCACGCGCCCGCAGCCAGCGATAGCTGTCAAAACCTGACGGATTATTAAGGGCTTCTTGCGACGTTTCTAGCGGCGCAAGTGCTAAAGTCATCAGCATTTGAGCGCCGGGCTGTAAACCGTTTAAGGTTGCTAGCTTGGTATCAGCCTTATTATTTTTAGGATAGGCGTTTAGTAAGATGCGATATGTTTTATATTTGGCAACTTTAATATTTTTAGTATTGTCATTATCCGAGCTATTATTTTTTATATACTCTAGAGTGTTTGCATTTAAGTCTTCATCGCTCAATTCCGCTACCAATGGCGTAAGCGCTCTTAATATTGCCACTTGCCGATAGCCATTATTAGTTTCTGGATCATAAACGCTGTCGCTAATACCTTCGATAGTCACCCACGCTTGAACGCGCATCGGCTCAGTGATTTTTGTGGTTTCTGCTTGCTGATGATGGCTTAATACTTGCCATGCACTACCAATAATTAAAATACTGGTCAATAGCGCTATTAGCAAATAATGAAAAGCGCGAAAGGATAAACGAAGGACGGAAAGCCGACTTTTTGAAAAAGAAGAATGGGTAGCCACAGGTGGTGATGCGCCACGCTGGCTGATAACGATTAAGAGAATGGCGACGATAATAAGCAACAGCGGCAAAAGCGAGAAAGCACTCATGCTGACTAGCAAATCACTGTCCGGCAACCCCATGCTACTGGCGACTGCCAACGTACCTATCATAACGGTTATTATGAAAATACCAATCAACCCGTACACCAGTGCTCCTTGTTTGCGTATCTAAAAATTAAGGTTATAAAATCTGATGCTCTAAAAGACTAAATACGATTATCTATAGCCGTGCCTTACCGTTAAAATAAGCTTTAGGTTATTTTTGGTGATGATCCTTATAATGTTAACTTCCATTACGCCCAACAATAGCATTCCTTACTAGATTGCCCTATACTGATTGAACCTCTGGCGGCATTAATATGCATTGATTTGCCCCCTGTCCCATCCTTATTATCGATACTGTTTTTCACTGATGATATTGTTTGCATACTAGCCACTCACATTATGCCGAGTGGCTAGTAGTTAATGATTAAAGGCAAGCCTGTGCCCCAAAAACGTCTTAAAGATCTGCTACCCACGCCCGAAAAAATCCTAGAAAGTCGCACTTTAAAGCTATTTGCACCACATCTGGCCGATGCGCGTTTGTGGCAATTTAATCGTCATAGTTTGAACAAAGCGGTTTATATCGGGGTACTCAGTGCATTTTTTCCGCTGCCAGGACAGATGTTACTGGCCTTAATCGGCGCGCTAATTTTTCGTGCTAATGTTCCGATGGCGCTTGGACTGACTTGGATTACCAACCCAATTACTACCCTACCTGTGTTCTATGCCGGCTACTATATTGGTGCCAAGATTATTGACGTGCCAATGATAAGCTTACGGCTGATTGGCAGGATGATTACTGACTTTAGCCTATGGGTATTGTCCGATGGTGCCAATCCATTCGTCACCTATCGCGGCACCGTATCTTTGACTGCATTTTGTTTGGGTTTGTTCATACTGGCAATTGTGACCAGTATTATCTGCGGTCTGGCATTTAAGGCGATTTGGCGTTACAAGACAATCACTAGCTGGCAAAAGCGCCAGCACAAGCCTACGGATAAACCACCTAAAGATTAAGCCATATTTGATATTTAACCATGATACTGACAAACAGATGTCATAAGTAAGATTACTCTATTTAAAGGTGTGTTCACCTCGATAGTTATCGACACTATAAGAGAGACACCTTTGCTAAATTTTTTACCTATAAACCTTTTGACTTACCCGTATATCCACTCAATAGCTTTTTTATTGATCTATATATGTACTTAATAATCTTCCCAATACCCATTACGTAGTAGTAATTGACGGTCAGCCAGCTCAGCCAAATTGCGATCATGGGTGACCATCAATAGCGCGGTTTGCATGGTGCTCTGTAGCTCTGAGAGTAGACCGAAGACACTTTGGGCATTATCATAATCCAAGTTACCCGTTGGCTCATCCGCCAAGATCAGCGATGGCTTAGTCACCAAAGCCCGTGCAATGGCAACACGCTGACGTTCCCCACCTGATAGCTCACCGGGTCGGTGCTCTAAACGATGTTCCAAGCCCACATTTTCTAAAATATCAACCGCTTGCTTGCGTGCATCAGCGGTCGAGACGTTTGGGCGCATCAATAACGGCATAGCAACGTTTTCTATTGCCGTAAACTCTGCTAAGAGGTGATGAAATTGATAAATAAAACCCAAGTACTGATTGCGCATGGCGCCGCGTTCAGTTTCATTCATATGATTTAAGCACTTACCATGTAACCAGACCTCACCGCTAGTTGGCGTATCAAGCCCCCCCAGTAAGTGCAGCAAGGTACTTTTCCCCGAGCCACTTTTACCGACAATAGCAATGCGTTCACCGGCATTGACGGTCAAATCTAGACCAGCCAACACTTGCGAGCGCACGGCACCTTCATCATATATCTTACTGATATTGCTCGCCTCTAAAATGGCAGACATAGCGTTTCCTCTATTTATACTTATATTCGTACTTAATCACAGCATGGTTACTATTGATAAGTGATAATGAACAATCAATAAAGCTAAATCAATTAACCAATGCTGATTCTAAGCTGTCATTAAACTGATTTAATAATGAGTTATTCAACCATTAGTAGTCATTTACTCGTAGCGCAACGTTTGGGCTGGCTGAATTTTAGCAGCGCGACGTGCTGGATAAATAGTCGCCAAGAAACTCAGTACAAATGATGCACCTGTAATCAGCACCACATCAACCAAGCGCAACTCTGATGGCAGATAATTGATGAAATAAGCATCAAATAAATGCAGACCAAAACTCTGGTTAATCCAGCCGAGGATATCACCGATACTCAGTGCAAATATGATACCGAGTATCGTACCAGCGATGGTGCCAATAAAGCCGATAACGACCCCTTGCACCATAAATATTTGGGTAATCAGGCGCGGAGAGGCACCAAAGGTTTTTAGGATAGCGATGTCTGCTTTTTTATCTGTAACTAGCATGACTAAGCTTGAGACAATATTAAACGCTGCTACTAAAATAATCAAAAACAGCAACAAGCCGACCATCGCCTTTTCCATTTGGATCGCACCAAATAGATTGCCGTGAGTTTGCGTCCAATCATTCGGATACAGATGGTCAGGCGCAATCGCTGCTGCTTTTTGTGCCGCTATCGGCGCAGTAAAAATGTCATTAAGCTTCAGGCGAATACCTTGTGCCCCTTCCGGCAGACGCAGCAATTTAGCAGCATCGTTCATAGGAATGAAGGCCATTAAGCTATCCACTTCCGGACTGATGCTAAATATCCCCGTCAAGGTAAAACGCTTAAAGCGTGGTATCACTCCAGCTGGAGAGGGTGACGCTTCGGGCAGCACCAAGGTGACTTTATCACCAAGGCGTAACCCTAACGATTGCACCATCTCTTCACCGAGGACAATACTAAAGTCACCACTTTGTAGCGTATCAATACTACCTTCAGTCATATGCTCATTGATAATCGAGACATTTTTTTCGTATTCAGGATCCACACCAGTGACCATGATTCCTGCAACCTGACCGTTTGATGTCAGCATACCTTGCAGCTGAATAAAGGGCGCGACTGCGGCCACCTCTGGATCTTCTTCTTTAATGCGGTCAGCCAACTGTTTCCAGTCACCGATGACCTCGGTTGCACTCACCGTTGCTTGCGGGACCATGCCCAAAATTCGGGTTTTTAGCTCGCGATCAAAACCATTCATCACTGATAATACGGTGATTAACACCGCAACTCCAAGGGTTAAACCTATCATCGAGATCAGCGATATAAAAGAGATGAAGCGGTTACTGCGCTCTGCTCGGGTATAGCGTAGGCCTATAAATAATGCTAAAGGACGAAACATATTCACACTCTTTGTCTTATTCATGTGTAGAGCTTATATATACTTAAACATAAGCGCTCAAAACTGCGCTACGCCAAGCCATCAAAGCTCATACTAATAGTGAGCTGAAACATAGATATGGTTTTAGACAGGTCAGTTATGGGTCTAACTGTAGCTGTCAAAAGGGAGCTAGTTTGACACAATTTATCTAAAATGTGCCAGTCATTAGCAAAAACTGCGCGTATTTTTTAATAAAACAGCTTGCTTTGTTATTATTTTTTGTGAGGGGCTTGCTATTAGCTGTGTCTATACCTATATATTGTATGCTAGGGACAATTGTCATTAACCCATCATTGTGGTTTGTTTACTCTTTACTAATGACGTTGCGATGTGCGATCGACCAATAACGTTTTACATATTGGCTGATAGACGAGCAACGACAGTTTAGTATTCAAACTTCATGGCTGATTTAATTTTGAGTATCTTCATGACCATCAATTATCAATATAAAAACGTACAGGCTCCTACCAAAGTCATCTTAACTGACGAGCAAACTGCCGGACATGCTGACCATTGGCGTATTTTAACCGATGATATGAGTCACGATGTACCGCAGTGGTTACAACAAATGATCGAGCAGGCAGCAATGCCTAAAGGCCTCAATAGCAATGTCAGTGCCAAAGACAGCTGCTTGCTACTTTCAGAAAATCAGCCGTGTCATATCAATCAAGTATTGGCAATGAAAGACGGCAAGCCTGAATGCTTCGTTAATGCCTACCCTTGTGTCAATAGCCCTTATGGCCTTACAGGTCGCATTGAGCGCGTGATTGTCAATGAAAAAACGCAAGATGCGGTACTGCGGCTGCGTACATCCGACGGCAGTGTCATTTATGCCTTCGATCAACTTTATACCGCCAATCGCCATTTATATCAACAAGACACCTCCTATTATGTAAATTTCAGCGGTTGGGCACACGAAATTACGCTAAGCGAGCAGGATGAAGTCATCATGGTCGAAGACGTCGAGGCCATCCGTTATCATCGCGCCTTCAACGATATTGTTGCCGCTAATGACGGACAGGTACCAGACGATATCCAAGCTCGGATTAAAGATTGGAAACCTGAAACCAAAGAGCAGATGGCCCCAGTAGAGATTAACTTGGGGCATATGTGCGCCTATCTGTTCGGTGATACCTTGGGCCAAGAAGATGAAGCATGGTGCCAAGGTCAGGTTCTGGGCAAACAAGAAACCCTATTTAATGGTAAGCCTGTCATTTTATTTGACGTGGTGATATTACGTGAGCAAAATGCCGATCCATTCGTAGTACGGATGGGTGCGATGAGTACGGCGGGCACGCAAGCCATCCAAGTTAATGATTACGTGCAAGCTAATATTTGGCTACAAGCGGCGATATATAAAGAAAATCAAGCTACAAAATCACAGTCGCAAGCCAGCTAACTGGCTAAAGTGAATTGTTTTAAATCACTGCTTTGTAACACCGCCTTATAAGACTATCAGCACCATAGTTTTTTGATAAAAAAAGCCCCTAATACATATTAGGAGCTTTTTTTGGTTATCTCATTCGCTTACATTACTGCTTTAACAGTATTAAGCCATAGTAGTATTTGAACGAATACGTTTGAACAGCTCTTTTTGCTCTGAGCTTGGGCGTGCGGTCTGTAACGCCATCAGCTGTGACATATCGCCCTCAACGCGAATCTGACCGCTCATAAATGCGCCCATAATTTCGTTCATATCAAAATTAGTGATGATAGACTGCAACACATCGCGATCAAGCAGCAAGGTAGTAGTCGCATCAGTATTCAGTCCACGATGTAATAGACCATCTGCAAAATTGGCATCGATATCTTGTTCGCCATTAGAGACTTTTAGATTAATAACCATATTGGCTAAAGCTGGTGGCAAGTTTAGCTCACCTGCCTCATTACCAAACTCTGCAACTTGCTCGAACCATTCATCCGTCAAAAAAACTGCCATATTATTATCCTAGGTGACTGTCAAACACGATACACGCCCACACGATAAATGGCTGCATCCATGCCGATATCACTACTGTTAAAAGTTATTGTTTAAAAGTGTTTGGACACTGTTTACTGGACTGAACAGTACTTACTGATGGTATTATTAAAATCCGTGAGCTCAGTAAGTAATGCAACCCATTCTTATTATGGCGCTGTTTTAGAATAAGTAAAACCTAAAACTCACGCTGTTTGCTAAATTGTTACAAACTCTCATATTTTGATGGTCTATTAAGCCGCTATTTTCTGTTTAATAAAACTTAGGAGAGCAATACCTTACATATTGTATTGATATGTTAGAATTTTTTGTTATGATACGTGCCACTAACCATCTGTTTTGTTAAGATACTATATTTATTAGTACATGACAGTATGGTTGCAAAAATGCGTCGATACTATCTCTAAGTCCTCTAAGTCGATATTATCTGATAAATTTTGTCTTAACTTCTCTACCTGATAGGCGTATCATGAGTGACATTATATTGTTATCAATGTGTTAATAAACAATGTTAATGAATTTATTCGTAGAGGCCTCACGCCTTCGAGCGATTCTAATGCGAATGTTACTTTTGAATAAGCCTTAAATCGTAATTTTAATTATAAATAGAAAGGTTTACAGCCATCTTGCTATGTTATTTGCAAAGGTTGCAGACCCAATTAGTTACCAAAGAGTTTGTATTTTGGCGCATAGTTCTGATGATATTTACTTAATATTGCGTTACAATACCTTAAACAGAGTCGATAGTTTTAACTAAAGATTACGTAAACATGTTTTTATCAGCCGTCGCTTGCATACTTCTGTGGTTAATGGGTTATTCTGCTAATCAGATGGATGTCAGTGTTTAACATCATAGGTACCTATCTTCGTTAGTATTTATATTAATAAATACCTATAAAGATAAATACTTATCCTCAATAGAGGTTTGATGCTCAAAGTCGGCGTGTTTTCTTATTCACCTTAACGATGTATTAATTATCCTATCCCCGCTTAATAGTGAGCGCCATGCATTTAGCGCCGCACACCCCTATCAGCAGCAGCTGATAATCAGCGAAAACACAAGCTGGTAGATAATAACTAAGCTGATAGTTAATAAACCGTTACGGTAATGAGTAAGTCAGATAACAGCATGTGTCGCGGACGACATCTTGTTATAACATTGCCTTGTTATAACACTGATGCCGCGGAGCGTTAGTTAATTCTGTTGATAATTCGGGCTGTAAAGGAATCATCCAATGAGTTTACAAAACACAGCAGTCGCCCCAGTTGACCGTGAGTATGAAATCACCATCATACGATTTTTTACGATCATGGCCGTAGTATGGGGCATCGTAGGCATGAGTATTGGTGTGTTCATCGCTTCACAGTTAGTATGGCCAGCACTTAACTTTGACATTCCATGGCTGTCATTTGGTCGTCTCAGACCACTGCATACTAACGCCGTTATTTTTGCGTTCGGTGGTTCTGCCCTGTTCGCAACGTCTTACTACATCGTCCAGCGTACCTGTAAGACGAGGTTATTTGCTCCTTATCTAGCCTGGTTCACCTTTTGGGGCTGGCAGGCGGTTATTGTATCGGCCGTGATTACCCTGCCTTTAGGGTTAACCTCGACCAAAGAATATGCTGAGCTTGAATGGCCCATCGATATTCTGATTGCATTGGTATGGATTTCCTATGCCATTGTTTTCTTCGGTACGCTCATCAAACGTAAAACCTCTCATATCTACGTTGCTAACTGGTTCTTTGCGGCCTTTATTATTACGATTGCACTATTGCATATCGTCAACAGTATGGCAATTCCTGTTAGTGCGTTTAAGTCTTATTCATTATTTGGCGGTGCGACCGATGCGATGGTGCAGTGGTGGTGGGGGCATAATGCGGTAGGCTTCTATCTGACGGCTGCCTTCTTAGGGATGATGTATTACTTTGTCCCGGTACAGATTGGCCGTCCTATCTATTCTTACCGTTTGTCTATCGTTCACTTTTGGGCACTGATTGCCTCTTATATGTGGGCAGGTGGTCACCATCTACATTATTCAGCGATTCCAGATTGGACGCAATCATTAGCAATGGTGTTCTCTATTATCCTATTCGCGCCATCTTGGGGCGGTATGATTAACGGTGTTCTTACTCTCTCAGGTAGCTGGGATAAGCTGCGTACTGACCCGATCATTCGCTTTATGATTGTGGCATTGTCGTTCTACGCGATGTCAACGTTCGAAGGCCCAATGATGTCAATTAAGACGGTCAACGCGCTATCTCATGACACTGATTGGACAATCGGTCACGTTCACTCAGGGGCGCTTGGCTGGGTTGGTATGATTACCATTGGTTCGCTATATGTACTGTTACCGCGTATTTATAATAAACCAAAAATGTACTCTATTAGTTTAATCACTACGCATTTTTGGTTGGCGACAGCGGGTACTATTTTCTATATCGTATCAATGTGGATCTCAGGTATTGGCCAGGGCATGATGTGGCTTGCCACTAACCCAGACGGTACCTTGGTATATAGTTTCGTTGATACTGTTGAGTTCTCACATTTTCCATATATAGGCCGTGCTTTTGGTGGTCTGCTTTATGTATCAGGTATGTTCGTTATGGCATATAACGTTTATCAAACGCTCAAGATGCCAGAAGGTAAGCCTGTAGATACTGCTGATCCAACTGATCATGAACCTAGTGTCGATCAAACCTCGACAGCTAAAGTATAAGGAGCGATCATGGCTGGTACACCGCATGAGATTATTGAAAAAAATACAGGCTTGTTGGTCATCTTTATCGTTATTGCTATTAGCTTTGCAACGCTAGTTGAGATTGTACCGCTGATATATGATCAAAGAGGCGCTGAAGAGAACGGGGTGAATGCTCCCCTACCCTCTATGGAGCCGTGGACCGCGCTTGAATTTGAAGGTCGTGATATCTATATTCGTGAAGGTTGTCACGTTTGCCACACCCAAATGATTCGTCCGCTACGGGCGGAGGTTGAGCGTTACGGACCGTACTCGCGTGCGGCTGAGTCCACGTGGGATCATCCATTCTTATGGGGATCAAAACGTACTGGTCCCGATTTAGCACGGGTTGGCGGACGTTACTCTGAAGACTGGCAAAGACAACATCTAATGGACCCACGTTCATTGGTGCCTGAGTCAGTTATGCCAGGTTTCCCTTGGCTTGCTACTAACGAAGTCGACGGCTCAAACATTCAAACCAAAATGCGTCTATTCCGCGACCGTTTCGGTGTGCCTTATACTGAAGATGATATTGAAGGGGCTCCTGACCTTGTTCTCGGTGCCACTGAACTTGATGCTTTAGTTGCCTATCTTCAACAGCTAGGTACCGCAATGGAAGGACAGCGCTAATGGGTATTGGTGAATTACAAGCGATTGCGACCGTCTCTGCCTTTATTGCCTTCGTAGGCGTTGCATGGTGGGCATATTCGCCAAAAAACAAAAAACGCTTCGAAGAAGATGCACAACTTGCGCTTGATGATGAGGATAAAGAAACCTTACCTGAAGAGCAGCGCAATAAGGATGAACGATGACATTTTTCTGGAGTACTTGGATTACCGTACTAAGTTTTATGTGTTGGTTAGGTATCCTTGGTGTCTTATTAATGGTATTAAAGTATAAGCCAGAAATAGACGAAGACGGCACCACAGGTCATAACTACGATGGTATCCAAGAATACGATAAGCCACTTCCTAAGTGGTGGCTGGTTATATTTTTCGGCTCAATCGTTTGGGCTGTTGCTTATTGGGTATTCTTTCCCGCTATGTTCCCAGCACACTGGGATGGTATCGCAACCGTAGAAGTCGATGGCGAAACAGTGCCATGGACATCTCATAATGAGTTGTTCAGTGACCTTGAGAGCAACAACAAAGTATTTACCGATAACTTTGAAAAAAATATCTTGGTAAAAGCTGATGCCACTGGCGCAGCACAGACTCTGGCAACGCTAAATGAGCTGCAAGCAACCATGCGTCGTAGTGAGGCACCACCGGCAGATCTACAAACTAAAATTGATGAGAAGATTGCAGAGCTTGCACCAGCAGTTGAGAAGCTTTCTGAAAACCCAAATGCCTTAAAAGTGGGTAGTCGCTTGTTCCTACAGAACTGCTCGGTTTGTCACGGCTCTAACGCTAAAGGTGCACCCGGCTATCCTAACTTAACCGATAATGATTGGTTGTATGGCGGCGAAGCTACCAACATCTTAACCACGTTACACAATGGTCGTGTTGGTGGTATGCCAGCATGGCGTGATCAGATCGGTGAAGGTGGCGTGCGTGCGGTAGCTGAATATGTATTATCAATATCTGGTAACCAAGAAGGCTATGACCTTGATAAAACAATGGTATCTCAGGGCGAGGTGATATTTCATGAACCTACTAACTGTGTGCTTTGCCATGGTGAAGATGCTAAAGGTATGACGTCTACTGGCTCTCCGAACTTGACTGATAACATCTGGTTATATGGCGGCGATCGTGAAACCATACGCGAAACCTTACGTTATGGTCGTGCGGGTGTTATGCCTGAATGGGAAACTAAGCTAGGTAACGAGCGTATCATGTTACTTGCCGCTTACGTTTACTCGCTATCAGATAAAACAGCCCCAACTACAACTACTAAGGCATCTATTCCTGCAAATGTAACTGCTGCCCAAGCAGTAGCACCTACAGCAGATAGTGCTAACTAAGATGACTTAAGTTGCTAGATGTTTTATAGCAAGCTTTATTATAGGTATTGTAGGACTTAAAAAAAGGAGAACTGTCATTACAGTTCTCCTTTTTTATTTAAATGCTTTTAGTGAGGTGATTTTGATTAAATGCCTTATAACTAGCCGTTCTCCAATAAGTTTTTTTAAGTAAATTTCTTGAAATTATTACTTAATATTTTTTAATAACAGGTTTGTTTTCACTTATTAAGAGACAGAATTATATATTCAGGTTTTTTGACATTTTTTTAGCGTTAATAGCAGGCCTTATATGGGCTGCTTATCATTATTTATAGTCATATAATGATTGTTTTTTCAGATTATTACCCCATTTATAATAAGAGTAATGTTAAAATTATCATTACTAAAACCAGTTATTTATAATCGCTCATTCGGTAGTTGGAAGCAAATTCGCATTTATTATGCACTAGATTTCCTTTACTTACTGACATTGATAACAGCGCAAGCTCACGCATCTTATATTCTATAATAGATGTTCGTTACTCATGCCAGCAGACTGATTCTTTTTTTAAAGAGGCAAGTTTATGTCAGCACAACCATCTAATAAAATTCCTGTCCAACAAATCGATCTCGATGCGACCAAACATCGAATTCATCCTCGATTTGTAAAGGGTTTTTATCAAAATATACGTCTTATTGTTATGTACGCGCTCTTAGCAGCATTTATACTTTTGCCGTGGCTACGTTACAACGGTAGACAGGCAATATGGTTTGATGTTTCATCGCAGCATTATTATATTTTTGGCATGACCTTTTTAACCCAAGATTTTTATTTTATCGCCGCCTTTGCGCTTATTGCAGCTTTTACCTTATTCATGGTGACCGTTTATGCCGGGCGCGTATGGTGTGGTTATGCTTGTCCACAAACGATTTGGACGCATCTATATCAACACGTTGAGAAGTGGGTTATTGGTGACCGTAATAAACGCATTAAATTTGATAAAGCCCCGATGAGCCTCAGTAAAGCTTTTAAGCGCTTTTTAGTGTATTTTATTTGGTTTGTGTTCTCGATGGTTACGGCCACTACCTTCGTCAGTTTTGTCGCTGGGACGGACTATCTATATCAAAGTTGGCAGATGATAGGATTTATTCCATTTCCTGACTGGTCAACGTGGGTATGGGTTTCGGTATTTATCTTTGCCTTTTCAACCTACGTTAACGCCGGTTATATGCGTGAGCAGATGTGTGTTCAAATCTGCCCTTATGGTCGTTTCCAGAGCGTGATGTTCGATAAAGATACCTTAGTTGTGTCTTACGATTATGATCGCGGTGAGCCTCGCGGCGCTCGCAAAAAAGGCACCAATCCTGATAATTTAGGCGACTGTATTGAATGCCTAATGTGTGTACAAGTCTGCCCTACCGGTATTGATATCCGTGATGGTCTGCAAGTAGCTTGTATTCAATGCGCCGCTTGTGTCGATGCTTGTAATGAGATTATGGATAAAGTTGGTTATCCACGTGGCCTGATTCGTTATACCACAGAGCGTCAATTGGCGGAAAAAGAGAGTACCCGAGTATTCAGTCCGCGCCTATTTGCTTATTTAGCACTGCTTGCGGTGTTGTGTGGTGGTGTCATATACGCCTTGACAGATCGCGTACCATTAGAGATTGATATCCGCCGTGACCGTAATCAGTTGTCATCAACTAATGCTCAAGGGATGATTGAAAACAGTTATATCGTTAAGCTAACTAATAAAACCCAAGAAGCGCACGCTTATAAAATTACCTTAGCGCCGCAAGACGGTCTAAGCTTACAACTGCGCTTTAACGATGTGCCACTAGATCCGGGTGAAAGCTTCGATATGTCAGTAAGTATTTACGGTGACCCCGCCATTATCGATGAAGGCCAGACCCCCGTCACCTTAAATGTGGTAAGTGAAGATGGTAAATATAAAGTTAATAAGCAAAATATCTTTACCACTCAAGGTCAGTAAACGCTTAAGAGAGATAATTGTCTTTTAGAAAAATACAACCTTCGGCCTGCTAAGTGTTGCTTTATCAGTCACTTAGCAGATGCAACACCTTGTAAACCAAGCTATACTAACGGCGATTATTAATTATCATAAAGCTGGCAGCATTTGGCAGTGGTGTTTATAAATTAATACATTAAATAGGTATTTTATGTCTACTCCAACTCAATCACCGAACTTTAAGCGCCAAGACAGTCAACCATGGTATAAAAACTACATGGTGATCATCTTTGTTATTGGTATGCCAGCTTTTGTGGTTATTGCCTGCCTTTGGCTCGTATATTACTCTTTTCAAATCCGTGATAGCGTGGTACGTGACGACTGGTATATGGATGGCAAGACGCTATATCACGATGTGGGACGCGATAAGCTGACTTACGATTTAGACTTGCACGGTAAAATGCAGTTTTCAGATAACGGCGATATTACGTTTTATTTGGATTACCCTGAGCAAAGCCTGCAGACCGGTAAACTACTCAATGGCGAGGCGCTGACCTACCCTGATAAGCTCGATTTATCTATCTCTCATGCCACTGATGTCAAAAAAGATCGAGATGTAGTACTAGAGCATCAAAGCGGTAATAAATACAGTGCACAGGTAAATATAGATCCCCTCAAAGCCAAGTATTATCTGCAAGTTAGCCATGATGGTAAAGATGATTGGCGCTTGCAGGATGTGGCAAAATTACCACGCACAGACGTGAGCTTCGATCCATTACCCGTTTTTGCTAAAAGCTAAACATTATCAAAGCGTTGCTTGATTCATTAAATATAATAAAGCCAGCTATCAAGTAGCTGGCTTTATTGATTAACCTAAAACAATAAGGGGCAGTATAAACCCTTAAATCACCGGATTGAACGTTGGGATTTTTTGTTTCTGACAACTGTTTTCATTGGCGGCTGACTGTACGTTGCTAGTAGCAAACTTCGGATTAAAGGTTTGGGGTTTTGGCGCAACCGGCAAACCAATCTCAGCTAGACTTTCGGTCTGCCCTGCTTGAATATTATCGCCCTCAAACAAGCGCTCATTATCATCACGATCTAAACTTAAGCGCTCAAAATCAAATAGCTCTCGATCTGCCAGTTGCGATGGCGCAACATTTTGCATGGCTTTAAAAATAGAAGCCAAACGTTGCGGATGTGCATCATCCCAATCACGGAGCATATCATTAATAATAGCGCGTTGCAGATTGGTCTGACTGCCACATAGGTTGCACGGGATGATCGGAAAGTCTTTTAATCTTGCATATTCAATGATGTCTTTTTCTTCGACATAAGCTAACGGACGAATTAAGATATTTTGTTTGTCATCGCTCAATAATTTGGGCGGCATGGCTTTAAGCGCGCCACCATGAAATAAATTGAGAAAAAAGGTGGCTAACATATCATCACGATGATGGCCAAGGGCAATTTTGGTAGCCCCGATTTGTTTAGCGAAGCTATATAGTGAGCCTCGACGCAAACGCGAACAGGCAGAACAGTAAGTCTTACCTTCTGGCACCACACTTTTGACAATGCTATACGTATCTTTTTCTAAAATATAATGTGCAATGCCTTGCTTATTTAAGTATTCAGGCAACACATCTTCTGGATATCCGGGCTGTTTTTGATCCAGATTGACGGCGACCACATCAAAGTTAATCGGCGCAATACGTTTTAACAGTAGCAAAATATCAAGCAAAGTATAACTGTCCTTACCGCCTGAGATACAGACCATAATCACATCGCCATCTTCAATCATATTGAAGTCGCGGATCGCCCACGAGACTTGCCTACGCAGCTTTTTTTGTAATTTACTAAAGCGGGCGGAAGCAGTGGCTCCTGTCTGAATAATAGACGGTTCGTTATCACCATCGTGCTCTATACTTTCTTCAACGCTGTTGTGTTCCTTACCCTTATAATAAGTGTTAGTAACATCAGCCTCAGATTGGGGTGTGGGCTTTGGCGTAAATAAGGTGGCGGCAGTCATAGATTACTCGATATATATAATAATGGTTTTGCAACAAAAGGCTTAGTGTGGTGCAATTATGAGGTACAACAGCACTAACAATAACTTAAAAAATAGTAGCGATTATAGCAAAAATTGCTAACAGATTGAAAAGATGCGCTCAAATTGACTTAACGCTATCAAAACGCATGGTTTTGTAATGATGGTAATTTTGCTAAAATAGCTATTTCACATCTATTAATAATAATGACAGACCTTACTATGACTAACGATACACTCACCACTATTGCTAGCTCTCCTATCACCTCTATGGATAGCCCCGCTGATAAAACCCAAAATGTCGTCGTACTGCTATCCGGTGGACTCGACTCCGTTACGTGTCTGTATTGGGCAAAGGCGCGTTATGCTGCCGTTACTGCGCTCAGCTTCAATTATGGCCAGCGCCATAATAGCGAGCTGGTAGCTGCCAAAGCGATCGCAGAAGCAGCTGGCGTCAATCACCGCATTATTGATATTGATATTGCCCAACTGGGCGGCTCATCATTGACTGACCATAATATGACCGTACCCGATGGTGATGCTGATAAATTCCCTAATAAGAAACGTGATGAGATTGATAACGACGCTATCCCTAACACCTATGTGCCGGCACGTAATACTATATTCTTATCTTATGCCTTGGCAGTCGCTGAGGTAACCGATGCCAATCATATCGTCATTGGCGTCAGCTCAGTCGACTACTCCGGCTATCCTGACTGCCGCCCTGAATACATCGCCGCCTTTGAGCACATGGCAAACCTTGCAACCAAATCCGGCGTCACCGGTCATCATTTAAGTATTCAAACACCCCTACAACAACTCTCTAAGGCACAAACTATTGAGCTAGGATTATCGCTTGGGGTCGATTATGGCCAGACTATTTCTTGCTATCGAGCAGATAGTCAGGGTCTTGCCTGCGGAGTATGTGATAGCTGTGCCCTACGCCGTCAGGGTTTTGCTCAAGCGGGTATCGCCGACCCGACTCATTATCAAAAGTACTATCACCAACCATAGTAAATGACATTTATTATTTAACTTCTGATGACTGCTTTCTGATATTTAAGCCCTCATATTCGAGTTATTACATCCAAACGATGCAGACAATAGTCAAACTTATATAGCTTGACTATACATAAGCGTAACATTTAATTGCATCAATACAGCATGTGCATAGTACTTTTTGCCAAAAATACTTGCTATGGTAGGTGCGATTATATTTATAATCCATGGTTACACTTTTATTAAACCATTTTTCACCCTTTGGTTTTTATGTTTGTCTCAATATATTTATTGACACCGCCCTTGAGAGGATATTTATGAAGCTGTTGAAAATTCTACCCTTAGCACTGATTGGTTTTATGGCCATGCCGCAAGCCAATGCACTAGACATCAAACAAAATAATATTAATAGCTGTGTCAGTGGTGCGGTAAAATACAAAGTCGCTGACAAAGCTACTGCTACCAAACTCTGTAACTGTACCATCAAAGTACGTAGCCAAATGACCATTGGTCAAATGTGGGAAATTGAAAGCTACGCGCAAAATAAAAAAGATCCATCCGCACTACCTTATGTGAAAAAAATGCAGAAAGATTTGCAGCAATGTACAGTAGGACTGAATTTAAAACAGCCACAAAAACCTGCTTAAGCAAATCATTAGCCTTCTTAATTTAACGATAGTTAGGCATAAGAAAATAAAAAAGACTGGCAATTGTCAGTCTTTTTTTGTTATTAGTGGTAGCTAATAAGTTGCCAGCAGTTGTCAACAAGCGGACAAAATGTAAAACTGAAGCCTGCATGTCATTTATCAAAAAATATAACTTACCCATTAGTTAATAGTTAAAATCACTCTAAAAACACTAAAACTAAAAAGGAGTTTATGATGGCCAAGCCAACAACCGAAGTAATTGCTTTACCTGACTTTCCAGTAACGATAGTACGTGAGTTAGACGGCCACTTTATTCATGATGACCTCAGCCTAAAAGAGCTGATTCAGCATACCGACAAAGGTCTTATCCTTTACTTTTATCCGAAAGACAATACTCCGGGCTGCACCACCCAAGCAACCGATTTTACCGCTAACATTAATGCCTTTGATGCTCTAGGTTACGATATCATCGGAGTATCACGTGATAGCGTTGAATCCCACGAGAAGTTTATTGCTAAACATGATCTACAGATTCCACTCATTAGTGATGACGATGAAAAGTTATGCCACTACTTCGATGTTATTAAAGAAAAAAACATGTACGGTAAGATATCTCTAGGCCTAGTGCGCTCAGCATTTGTATTTGATAAACACGGCAATCTGACTCATGCCCAGCGCAATCTACGCGCAGCAGGTTATACCGATCGCTTATTGAGCACCCTAGCGCCATAATAACAAACGACTCTATGGCTTACGTATTAGACTGTCAGTTATGAATATAGCCAGTTATAAATAAGGCGACGGCTATACATTTTTGCTACAGCTTGCTACTTATTTTGTGCTGTATTAGGTTTAGCAACGCTCTACTATCGAGGTCTACTATTAACAACAGCTGCTTGCTAGTATTCATCATAATCAATCGCTAAATAATCGAACATTAATAACAATAACTCACTAAATATTTGAGAATAACATGAATAAATCGTCTGATAGCACTACTGAGAATGCTACTAATAACGTAACTCGTCACGTGACGGTTGCCGTCATTGGTGCAGGTACAGCAGGGCAAAATGCCTTTCGCACAGCCAGTAAAACCACCAAAAATGTCGTTATTATTAACGATGGCTTTTGGACCACCACTTGTGCCACGGTCGGTTGTATGCCAAGCAAACTATTGGTTGCCGCCGCTAGCCGCGCCCATGACGCTCAACATTCTGACCAGTTTGGTATCCATGCCGATGTACGGATAGACGGTAAACAGGTCATGGCACGGATACAAGCTGAACGTAACTTTTTTACTCATAACGTCAAAAAGCAAGTTGATAGCTGGCCTAATGATAAAAAAATATCGGGGCGCGCCCATATTAACAAAGACGGCCTCATCGAAGTCAATGATGAGCTCATTAAGGCTGATAAAATCATTGTTGCTACGGGTAGCTCGCCCTTTATCCCAGATAACTGGACAGATAAGCTTGGCAAGACTTTACTGACTACCGATAACGTATTTGGATTATCAGATTTACCAACATCAATGGCAGTAATCGGTGCCGGTTCGGTCGGCTTGGAGATTGCACAATCCATGTCGCGCTTGGGTGTGGCGGTCACTTTATTTAACCGTGAAAACCGCGTCGGTGGGCTACAAGATGACGATATCAATAAGAAGGCAATCGAGTGCTTAGGTCATGGCCTGACCATGGAGCTGAATAGTAAGGTCGATGATGTCGGTACCTGCTCGGACGACAAGAAACCAACTGCCTTTGTTAAATATAAAGACAGTGACGGTCAGGCACAAGAATGGCAAGGTGAATATGTATTGGTCGCGACAGGGCGACGCAATAATATCGAACAGTTGGGCATTGAAAATTTAGACGTTGAGCTCGATGATAAAAATCGCCCGAAAGACTTAGATATCAATACTGGACAGATTGGTGACTTAGAGGTTTATATTGTGGGCGATGCCAATGCTCATATTCCACTTCTACATGTTGCCAGTGATGAAGGGTTCAGTGCAGGTAGTTCGGTTTGCCCTAATAATACCGATGCTGATATGCGTCCGCCATCTATCCCATTATCCATTATCTTTTGTGAGCCCCAAATTGCGAATATCGGTATGACGCTACCTGAAGTTGAAGATTCAGGACTACACTATGTCATCGGTGAGGTCAGCTTTGATACTCAAGGCCGTAGCCGAGTGATGGGAGTCAACTGCGGCCTGCTACATATCTATAGCTGCAAAGAAACCGATAAAATCCTAGGTGCAAGTATGGTTGGACCTGACGCAGAATATATCGCCCATATAATGGCGGTCGCGATTACCAACGAATTGACTATTAAAGCTCTGCTAGATACACCCATTTATCACCCTACTATCGTTGAAGGACTACGTACCGCGCTACGTGATGTCCAAGATAAGATGGCTATCCCGTATCAAGCTCAGCTAACACAGGAAGATGGCTTTTAGGCGCAAGCTCAGCTACACTTTTAAAATAAGTGTACACTCACTCCTCGCCGACAGTGCTTCCTGTAATCATTAATTTTATTTTAGCGTGCTCTAGCGATTTAGACTATCAACCACATGGATACAACAATGGCAATCGCTGGTATTACTGATTTTTTTCAAGAAATTGTTAGTGATTTATATACCAGTTTATACCTTGCTATTGGTGGCTCAGCCGAAGAAGAATCTCTCGACTGGTCTGCTCATGCGGTAGATTGGGTTAGTACTGGCATCAAAATCCTAATACTGCTTGCGGTATTGGGGTTTTTTTATTGGCTGGCATTTTATCTCATTAAGCATTATAAAGCGCGTATTCATCTTAGTGACCGCCGTGCCAGAATTGCACGCTCGGTGCTGCGCTATATTTGGATTGTAGCCAGTCTTATTGCTATTATGAGTCAAATTAATTTTGAGCCAAACACGATTAAAGCGACTGCCAAGGCCAGTATTTGGGCGGGTATCTACTATGTACTGTGGGCATCTTCCGGACAAATTATCCATAAAGTGCTCCAACATTATGGTCTTAATGCCTCTATCGAGCAGCTGCTAAAAAATATGTTATCAGTACTTATTTTAGTACTGGGACTCGCCAGCGTCATGGCACAGTTTGGCTTTGATATTGTCTCTTTAGTGGCAGGTTTAGGGATTGCCGGCTTAGCAGTAGGCTTTGCGGCGCAGTCAACGCTCGCCAACTTCATCGCTGGTATTACTATTTTAATCGAACAGTCGTTTCAGGTTGGCGACTGGATCAATATCAATGACAATGAGGGCCGGGTGGTGCTTATCTCGCTACGCACCACTCATATTTTAACCCGTGATAACATCACTGTGATTATTCCTAACTCCAACGTCGCCTCTTCTGAAGTCACCAATCTAACCTCCAAAAACTTTATCCGTTTTGATGTTCGGGTACGTATCGCTTTTGAAGATGATATTGATATTGCACGTGAGGAGATTTTGCAGGTGCTGATCGATACTGAGGTAGTGCTAAGCCGTCCTGAAACTTCAGCGACAGTAGCAGAGATTGGTGAAT
Source organism: Psychrobacter urativorans (assembly GCF_904846675.1). Taxonomy (GTDB): domain Bacteria; phylum Pseudomonadota; class Gammaproteobacteria; order Pseudomonadales; family Moraxellaceae; genus Psychrobacter; species Psychrobacter urativorans_B. The sequence continues at coordinate 56,236 of NZ_CAJHBT010000003.1, forward strand.
ACGGTATCTTCTTTATCGTGCGCTTTTGGGTAAAGCCCGCCTCAGTCGCTCGCATGCCCAAAATTAAAGAAGGCTTGCAAGAAAATATCAAACGCGCCTTCGATGCCGCTAATATCTCTACCCCCTACCCGCACATGCGTCTACTAATGCCCAAAGACGTTGACTATCCTATTAAGACTAAACCCTTTGCAACCACCACTCAGCTGGTCAATCCAGACGATGCGTCCATCAAAAACGATATGCTGACTAAAGAAGATAAATAACAGCATGAGCCGTGCATTAAACCATCCTATATTGAATTATGGTAAAATAGTCGGTTAAATTTTCCTATTCATATCGTTTATACAAATTGTCCATTTATTTTACTCAGTCCACATAATAGCCCACAGGTACCCGTATGACCGAACAAAACGCGCCCGCATCTTCACCAGCATTGTCGCTCGACCTTATCATTACCTGTGCCGATGGGCTTGAGGCACCGCTACAAACTGAGCTGACCAGCTTCGGTATAACAAGTGAGATTAAAAGTACGGGTCGTCTGACCGTCACTGGCACGCTGCGTGACTTATATACCATCTGTTTGTGGTCACGGGTCGCCTCGCGAGTATTGATACTAATAAAGCGCAAAAATATCAATGCTGAATACGATGTGGCAGAACAGCTTTATGGCTTAGCAAAGTCGGTTAACTGGACGGAGCAATTTAAGTTAGAGCAGACTTTTGCAATTCGTCTGTCCGTCGATAAGCGCGTTGCCGTCAGTCAGCAGTTTGCCATGCTACGTATTAAAGATGCGGTTGCTGATACTTTTAATGAAGTCTATGACAGCCGCCCGAACGTGGATAGTAAAAATCCAGATTTTGCGATTTTTGCGACAGTCAATGATAAGCAGGCTGAGTTATATTTAGATTTATCTGGTACCAGTTTGCATCGCCGAGGTTATCGCGTGGCGATGACAGAAGCGCCATTAAAAGAAAACTTAGCGGCTGCACTGCTCTATACTGCCGGTTGGCATAAGCAGAATGAGATGGGTGATGCGCCTTACTACAATGCCCTAGTAGACCCGATGTGTGGTTCAGGTACTTTTATTATCGAAGCCTTATTAATGCATTGTGATTATGCGGTGGGTATCGATAAAGCGGCCAATCAATTCGGTTTTTATCAATGGCAACATCATGATGAAACGCTATGGCTCACAATGATTGATGATGCACAAACGCGTTTTCGTGAAGCCTTGGATATCGCCTGCGAGCAGCCAGATACGCTACCACTGATTTTAGGGTTCGATGCCGATAGTGGTGCTATTCTCGCAACAGAAAAAAACTTAATTGCCGCCGGCTTGCAAGACTTATTACCGCTCATAGACTTAGAGGCCCGCGCCCTTGACCAGCTTAGTAACATTTTGCGTCCAATGGTCAAGGATGGCAGATTAAGTAATCCACTGATTATCACTAACCCGCCTTATGGTGAGCGTTTGGGTGATGAAGAGATGATCAAACCACTGTATCAGGCAATTGGGCTTATTCTGCAAGATAGCTTTGCTGGTAGTGGTATTGATCCGATGCTCGGTATCCTCGCCGCCAATGTCGAACAAGTTGATACCTTGCCGATTAAAGACCCAAAAACTTTACGTTGCCATAATGGCGCGATTACCGTTTATTTCCGCCACGGTCATCTGATTGCTGGGCAAGTGGGACATTTAATGAGCCGCTTTGAAAAGCGCGAGATTGAGTCTGAGGAAGGACAAGACTTTATCAATCGTTTGCAAAAGAATCTGGCGCGCCTCAAAAAACAAGCCGCCAAAGAAAACGTCAGTAATTTACGGGTTTATAATGCTGATTTGCCTGACTTTAAAGTGGCTATCGATTTATATGGCGACTATGTGCATGTGCAAGAATATGCGCCGCCTAAAACTATCCCACCTGAAACTGCCAAAAAACGCTTTAACTTAGCCTTAATGGGTATCCGTGAAGTCTTCGGTATTAACCGTGAACAAATCTTTATTAAAACTCGCGCACGCCAATCTGGTAATGAGCAATATAGCAAGCAAGGCAATACTGAGAAGCGTGGTAAGTTCTACGTCGCCCGTGAAGATGGCGCGTATTTTTATGTTAATTTTACCGACTATCTTGATACCGGTCTATTTATTGACCACCGTAATATGCGCGCCCGCATTAAAGCCAACAGTCGCGGCAAAGCAGTACTAAACTTATTTGCTTATACTTGTACGGCGAGTGTGCATGCGGCCTTAGCTGGTGCGAAAAACGTGACCAGTGTGGATTTATCACAAAACTACCTAGACTGGGGCAAGCAAAACTTTGTGCTCAATGGTTTAGACGTCAGTCGCAGTAAATATGAATTTGTGGCTGCCGATATCTTTGAGTGGATTAAAGACAATACTGAGCAGTACGATATTATCTTTATTGATCCACCGACTTTCTCTAACTCTAAAAAGTTCCAAGGTACCTTTGATGTTCAGCGTGACCATGCCGCCTTAATCAATCGAGCTATGAACCGCTTAACGGCTGATGGGGTGTTATATTTTTCTAATAACTTTACCCGCTTTGAGTTAGATGAACAGCTGACCGAACGCTATGACATCATCGACATTACCCCGAAAACAATTGGCTTCGACTTTGATGTTAAAAAACCCATTCATCAAAGTTTTGAGATCCGTCATAGTCAAGGCGCTCAGTATTAGGATCAACATCAACAATGACTAAACGAGCAGTTTAGATTTGTATTAAAAACTGTAGTAGCCTAATCAGTGACCCAATCGACTTTGATTGGGTCATTTTTTGTTGTTATGATAGGGCGTTACTGAGTAATCGTTTTTAATATCACGGTTTATTTTATTCTAATAAAAAGGACAACCCTATGGCTTTATCACTCAATAAAGGTGGTAACTTATCGCTGACTAAAACTGACCCTAACCTATCCAAACTCGTTATCGGTCTGGGCTGGGATGAGCGCGCAACCTCTGGTGCCGAGTTTGACCTTGATGCCAGTATATTTTTGCTGAGCACTGCCGGTAAAGTACGCGGTGACCACGACTTCATCTTTTATAACCAACTCAAATCAGACAATGGCGCGGTTGAACACACTGGCGATAACCGTACTGGCGAAGGCGACGGCGACGACGAAGCGGTTAAAGTAAACCTAACCCAAATCCCAGCCGATGTCGATAAAATCGTCGTCACTGTCACTATTCATGATGCCATTGCTCGCAGTCAAAACTTCGGTCAAGTCGCTAACGCCTTTATCCGCGTTGTGAACGAAGACACTGGTGCTGAAGTGGTACGTTTTGACTTAGCAGAAGACTACTCTGTTGAAACTGCGATGGTATTCGGTGAAGTCTATCGCCATAACGCTGAGTGGAAGTTCCGCGCAGTGGGTCAAGGTTATTCTGGCGGCTTGCAGGCCATGTGCCAGCAATACGGCATCGACATCTAATATTGAATCGTCGTTATCCTCATTGATTGTGGTAGCGTCGAGCATAAATAGCGGCAAAAAGCGTTCTAAAGATATTGTTGCAAAATAATTGCAATTATTGATAGTAAAACGTCCAACAATGCTTTATGTTTCATTTAAATTTATGCATAAAAATTGGCTAGCAATAGCCACTTTTTTATGGTGTGTGTCTAGATTAGACTAGGCCGACCTTAGCTTTACGCAATCAGACAGGATATGTCATGAGACATTTTTATTTAGACTTTATCTTCACGGTTATCGCTTTAATGATAGCAGCATGGTGGGGGTATTCACATGGTGGTATGGGCGGAATGATATCCACGCTGTCGATTACCGCTATTCTGGCCGTCATGGAGATTTCGTTATCATTTGATAACGCGGTGGTCAACGCCTCGGTGCTCAAGCATTGGGACGAATTTTGGAAAAAGATTTTCTTAACCGTTGGTATTTTGATTGCCGTATTTGGTATGCGTCTGATATTCCCTATCGTCATTGTCGCGATTACCGCCGACTTAGGCGTGATGGAAGTGGTTAACTTAGCCTTATACGATCCTAAAGAATATTCGGTCAAACTACTGGCACACCATGCTGAGATTTCAGCCTTTGGTGGTATGTTCTTATTATTAGTATTCTTAAACTTCGTATTCGATGATAAAGAAGTGCACTGGTTCGACTGGCTTGAGAGCCGCCTAGCCAAGCTTGGAAAAGTCAATGCCATGAGCGTGTTTGTCGCTTTGGTTGTTTTGATGACGTCCCTATCATGGGTCAACGACGCGCAAGACTCTGCGGTGTTAGTGGCGGGTATCTGGGGTATCTTAGTCTACTTGGGCGTACAAGTCGTATCAGGTATGCTTGAAGGCGATCTTGAGGAAGAGCTAGAAGGCGAGGAAAATAATAATAGTAATTCTGGAGCATCGACAGGTAGTGCCATTATGAAAGGGGGTATTATCGGCTTCTTATATCTTGAAGTCCTCGATGCCTCATTCAGCTTTGATGGAGTGATTGGTGCCTTTGCAATTACCAATGACGTGATTGTCATCATGTTAGGTCTGGCGATTGGTGCGATGTTCGTACGTTCTATGACCATCTTTTTAGTGGACAAAGGTACGCTTGATGAATTCATTTATCTTGAACACGGCGCTCACTATGCCATCGGTGCGCTCGCCCTTATCATGTTGTTGTCAATGAAATTCAATGTTCCAGAGCTGGTTACGGGTCTTGTCGGTATCGCCTTTATTGGTTGGGCGTTGCTAGCTTCACTGAAACACCGTAAGCTAGAAGCCAAGCAAGTCACTTAAGATCTAGCAAAGCTTTTTAAAATAGTAGCGTGTTCGTTGCGGGTTATATCAAATATATTGGTATAACCTGTTTTTTTTACGATAGTTTTAATAAAAACACCTTATCTATCCTTGTTAAGGGTGTTGGAAAAGTATCCGTTATGCAGGGTTGTTATGCTGCTTGGTAAGCGCACAAAACTCGCCTTGCTTAGTCAGTAAACGCTTAGTATAGTAAAACATAACAATATGCAGCGTATAGCTCACAGGTAGCAGCATCAATGCCTTGCAATACTGTGCTGACTTATTTTTAGGCAAATTTTAATCAAAAATTAATCCACACAATTATCATAATAAAGGACAATTATATGGCTATTAGCTTAACGAAAGGCGGTAACGTAAACTTATCAAAAGAAGCGCCAGGTTTAACCAATATTACGGTTGGTCTCGGCTGGGATCCACGTGCCACTGACGGTCAAGATTTTGACTTAGATGCTATTGGTTTTTTGCTCAATGAAGCTGGCACAGTCCGTAACGATCTAGATTTTATCTTTTTTAATAACTTAAAATCAGATAATGGCGCGGTCGAGCATACTGGCGATAACCGTACTGGCGAAGGTGACGGCGATGATGAAAAAATCAAAGTTAACCTAGCTAACATACCAGCTGACGTCAGCAAAATTGCTATCTGCGTTATTGTTTATGAAGGCCAAAGTCGTAATCAAAACTTCGGTCAAGTTGGTGATGCTTACATCCGTGTCGTTAATGACACCGGCGCAGTTGAAATTGCCCGTTATGATCTATCAGAAGATGGCAGTACTGAAACTGCGATGATTTTTGGTGAGTTATATCGTCATAACAATGACTGGAAATTCCGTGCGGTTGGTCAAGGCTTTAGCGGTGGTTTGGGGCCATTAGCCTCTTCTTACGGCGTTAACGTTTGAGTTTAAATCTGACTAACGTATTGAAAAAACAAAAGGCGTCAACCAGAGACTGTTTGCACCATATAAGCTGTTAAGTGTGCTTTATAAGTGCATTTGATAGCTTTAAAATTAATTGACAACCGAAAAGTTATATTATAAAAATAGAAATAATTAGGCAAAATGAGTAACTGAATAAATGATTAAATAAGTAACTAGAGAGTTAATTACCAATAACCCTCTACTAAAATTTCTAAAGAACGAAAATAAGGATTTGTATCCCATGGCCGCCACATTTAGCTTAATCGGCACGATAGAACCGTTTTTACATTGCAACCTTAAAAAAGGCGATTCCATATATTGCGAAGCCAATGCGATGGTAATGATGGAATCTAACCTTGAGCTTAAAGGTAAATTGCAAGGTGGCCTTGTGCAGTCATTGATGCGGCGCTTTGCCAATGATGAATCCCTCTTTCAACAACAGATTGAAGCAGTCAATGGCGAAGGCGATTGTCTACTTGCCCCGACCCTTGATGGCGACATGCAAATAATCGATGTAGGCGCGCAGCAATATACCTTAAGTGACGGTGCTTTTGTTGCGGCGCAAACTGGGGTCGATATCAAAGCTAGAATTCAGCGTAATTTAGGCGGTGCCATCTTTGGTGATACCGGCGGCTTTATGGTTATGCAAACCCAAGGTAACGGTCAGGTGATGGTATCAGGCTTTGGCTCACTATTTGAGATTGAGGTGGCCCCAGGTAACGACGTTATTATTGATAATGGTCATGTGGTCTGTTGGGACTCAAATTTAGATTATAAACTGTCCGTCGCCACCAGTAAGAAAAAAGGCTTCATGGGCAATATTATCAACTCCGTTACTAGTGGCGAGGGTATGGTTTTAAATTTCTCTGGCACGGGTAAAGTCATTATCTGTTCACGTAACCGTGAGAGCTATCAAGGCTGGTTGCAAAGCGTCTTCGGCACTAGCTCTGGCGGCCGTGGCGGTAGCAGTGGCTTTATGAGTAATATTTTATAGAACACATTCTGAGAGTACATTTATAGCAGATTCTATAACCATTGACTTCTGTTTTGTAAACTTTATTAATGACTATTACAAGGATTATCGTATGGCAGTCAGTCTACAAAAGGGACAAAAAATATCCTTAAGCAAAGAAGCAGGTGGTACGCTTACCCAAGTTAAATTAGGCTTAGGCTGGGACGTTGCTCAAGGTCCGCAAGATAAAAAAGGTGGCTTCTTAGGCAAGCTATTTGGTGGCGGCAGTGGCGGCGATTCTATTGACCTAGATGCGTCGTGCATCATGTTTGATAGCAGTAAGCAGCCAATCGATGCCATTTGGTTCAGCCAATTGAAATCAAAAGACGGCAGCATCGTGCATACTGGTGATAATCGTACCGGTGACGGCGATGGTGACGATGAAGTCATCAATGTTGACCTGTCAAAAGTGCCAGCCAATGTGGTATCACTGATTTTTACCGTTAATAGCTTTACCGGCCAGTCTTTTGAAACTGTCGAAAATGCTTTTTGCCGTATCGTCAATGCCAATAACAACGCCGAGGTTGCCCGTTATAACTTATCGACGCAAGGCAGTCATACGGCGATGATTATGGCAAAAGTTTATCGCCATAATGATGAATGGAAAATGCACGCAATTGGCGAAACGGCCTCTGGTCGTACCTTCCATGACTTGATGCCAGCTGTCACGCCGCATGCGTAATTGAATTCAGTATTTAATAATTGATAGTCGTTATTAAAACTAACTAACACGACAAGTCTGCGAATATTCTAAAGCTATCAGCCCGTCTATCTATTACTTTATTGATAATAGGCAGACGAGCTGATTTTAATTTAAATTCTAATATACCGCTAAGAAACCTACTTTCTGCCTTTTTTCCAGCTAAACCCCCAATTAAAGGCTTTATCCATCTCTTGATGCCCTCTAAAGTATTGATTAATACGCTCAATATTAATACTGCCGTGCTGATTGACCAAACGCGCAATCGCACACATTGGTAAATTACCCGCACCCTCAGTCAAACGCGTCTCAATCGGTGGCTGATCGGGCGCATGAATGGTCACTACCCCATCCGTTTGCGCCCAATTAGGTGCACCTTCATAGATGAAGGCAAAGATAAACACCTCCTCAATATGCGACCACTGCTGGCCATTAATATCAAGCCATTCACCGCCAGAGATTTGACCGGTTCTATCATCGCCACGCAGACAAACATAAGGTGGCGACTGTAAACTACCAAAGCGATTACCCAAGGCTTGAATCAGAGTTTTTTCACCATTCTTAAGATGGATCATGGCGCCAACATCAAGGTCAATCCCGCCAGCACTATGTTGTTTAAACAAATCACCTAACAAGCCTTTTTTGGGCGCTTGCTTATTAGTGCTTGGACCTTGGTTCCAGTTTAGATTTACGGGTATTTTACCGAAATTATCCCGTTTTTTTAGATTGATGCTAGATTGGTTCTTGGTTAAAGTAATTTTGCTTAAATTGATAGATGGTTTTGTAGGGGCGCTACTGTTTACAAATACATTATTAACAGGAATCGGTGGCGGAGTGCTTACTCTCTGCGTGTCAATTGGTTTTTGGGCATTAATAGGCTGCGCTTGAGCTGGTGCTTCATCAGTAATGTCGACCCCGAAATGCTCGGATAAAGGCTTAAGACCACCGTCAAATCCTTGGGAGATAAAACGAAACTTCCAACTGCCTTGCCGACGATAACATTCTGCTAGGATAATGGCCTTTTCACTACGACCTGTCGCATTTAGCTGACAGGTCAGCACTATTTGACTGCCCTGTAAGACCTGAATATCAACATCGCCAATTTGTGCCAATCTCTGTCCACTAGAAAATGCTAAAGCAATCTTGTCGATATTCGCTGGTTGTGCGGGCAAATTAATATCAAAAAAACCATCGCTATCATGACCACGAAAGCTAACACTATCATCATCACTACGCATCTGACCATAAAAGATCATATCGCCATCACCCCGCACTTTACCTTCGGTGGTCAAGCGATACGCCGCACAGTCGATAGAATTTTGACTGAGAATACGTACGCTAATATTATCATTAGGCAATGGCGCATTCGCACCGGCAATCAAGGTTTGGCTCATCCTATATCCTCAAAATAATTGTGATTGGTTTTTATCACTATTTAGTTATTATTGTTTAGTTGTCAATATTTGAGTATCGCTATATTGCGCTTGCCTTATAGTAGCATGAATATGCTGGCTTATTAATGAGCGCCCATTTCCAAAACTAACTATTGAATCCTACAAATAATCGCTAGCCACTATCGCACAGCACTGTTTTGCTATCGTCATACGACTTACCCTTTATGGTTATTGCCTCTCACCGCCAATGCCAACCTGATATTTTTGAATTTGCCGACATAATCTATCGTGAGCCAACAGACATTATAGAAGCTAGTGATACGCAATTTTCAACTAACAGCATTATACCTCGCTGGCAATTTGTGTTAGAGCAAACTAAGAAAAATAACATCAAAATATTACTCACCGGTCGTAGTGGTATCGACTACGAGGCGCAGCGCGAGCCGTTTTAGGATCTTCAGGATCAGCTGAAGTTTCTAACAATATTAACGATAGCAGCAGTTCAGGATGCTTAATCGCGATACGCTGCGCCATAAAACCACCCATCGATAACCCTACAAAGTGACATTTATCAATATTAAGGCCGTTTAATAGCGCGATGGTATCCTCAGTTAAAGTATCCATATCATAGCCGTCTTTAGTAATCTGCGACTGTCCTTGCCCACGAAAGTCAAAGACGATACAGCGATAGTTATCTTGGAAATGCGCAACTTGCATGTCATACATCCGCGTGCTCCATAGCAATCCGTGCGCAAACACCATCACTGGCTTTTGCGTATCATCAGGCGCGCTGTCTTCATAATAAATCTTGGCATTATTAATCTGAATATGAGGCATAACCACTTCCTTGTCTAAGGTTGAGTTTATACAAACCGCTATAAACTTATCAACGAGCAAATCCATATTGTGCGTACTAGCCTTTTAGCATAAATCACAAGTCATTCATTTAATAGCGTTATTTTTGACTATCGTTTGAATAACCTCTGCACAAATAATACGGAACCTAACAGTAAAGCTTAAGTCATAAACTGAGTATATCCTTAGCGCTCATAGAACTCGTTTTTTTAAGCCATACAAACTGCTATAGTCCTTAGTAGTGAATAAACCTAATAATGAATAAACTCAAAGTCAATAAAGTAAATAAGGATAAATATGATGTCGCAAAATTCAGTAGCACAAGATTTAGTTGAATATAAGTTCGAAAACCATATCGCCACTATTACTATGAATGATCCAAAGACTTTGAATGCTTTTAGCACATCACTCAAAGGTGCCATGATGAATGCCCTGAATCAGGCGGATACTGATGAGCAAGTACGAGTGATTGTTCTACAAGGGGCTGGTAATCATTTCTCAAGTGGTGGTCACATCGGTGAGATGCTAGAGAATGGCATGGAAAGCGAAGCTTTATCCACTAAGATTAACTTCATGGTCAGTGAAGTCGCTGAAATCAGCCTAAAACTACGTAATATTCACAAACCTATTATTGCCAAATTAGAAGGCGCAGTGGCAGGGGCTGGCATGAACTTGGCGCTGACTTGTGATTTTCGTATTGCCGCCGACAATGCCAAATTTGTGCAGGCCTTTGTCAATATCGGTCTAATCCCAGATGCTGGTGGTATTTATTTACTCAATCAACTGATTGGTGCCGCAAAAACCACTGAATTAGTAATGCTTGGTGATAAGCTGACCAGCGATGATATGGCGCGCTTAAATTTAGTGAATGAAGTGGTTAGCAGCGATGAGTTGGATGCAAGTGTTTTGGCATTAGCGACTCGTCTCAGTCAGCTACCTGCAAAGGCATTGGCATCAATGAAACATATGATTAATATTCATGCTTATATGGGACTAAATGAAGCGCTTGATATGGAAGTCGATCAGCAAACCATGATGGCAGAAACGGAAGACTTTAAAGAAGGAATTACGGCGTTTATGGACAAGCGTAAACCAGTTTATCAGGGTAAGTAATAATAAACCTAAAATTACCTTACTTTTTATTACTTAGTATATTTTTGGATTGTTACTGTTAAACAAATATGTACAACAGACGCTTTGAGTGTCTGTTGTATCATTATAAATTAAGGCTTACTTTGCCGGAGGTCCCCATCGATTGGTCTCAGGTTTAGTGTCACTAGCAAAAAAGACTAGCAATATTATTGTACCTATTAAGGGGATAAGCGACATTAACAGCCACCATCCTGAACGACTGGTATCATGTAACCTACGTACTCCAACTGCAATACTAGGTAGAAATAAGCCAAGCGCTACCAACACATAAAACAACCCAGTTTCTGAATTGAAGATCACCGCATCTAAGACCATCGCAATAAACATTAGAATAAATTGAACAAGTACAAAATACCAGTACTCTTTACGACGTGCTCGACCAGAGAAATTTACATAATTTCTTAATCCTTTTTTGAACCAATCAACCATATTATAATTATTTTCAATCATATTTTTATTTTCCATAAGCCTTCCATCAGTAGCCTCTAAAGCTAAATACAAAAAAATAAAGAACTTTAGTTTGTATATAAAACATATAAACGTATTTCTTAGTAAGTCTTATACATTGTTAGATATCGTTGTTCAATAGGATTTTGCCAAAGTTTATAATTATATTTTTAATATTAATCACATAAAAACCCCGTATCACAAAGACACGGGGTTTTCTTATTTCTAAGATTAAATATCTTTTACATCAAAAACTAAGTTAACTGAGCAACGTTAATTTTATCCGCTTCTTCAGTGTACTCTTCCATACGGTCGAAGTTCATGTATTGATACACTTCATCGCCCATACTGTTCAGCATGCCAGCGTACTGCTGATACTCATCATTGGTTGGGAGTTTACCCAATACCGCAGCAACAGCAGCCAATTCAGCTGATGCTAGATACACATCTGCACCCTGACCGAGACGGTTCGGGAAGTTACGCGTGGAAGTCGAAACGGCTGTAGAATTCGGTGCGATACGTGCTTGGTTACCCATACATAATGAACAACCTGGCATTTCAGTACGAGCGCCGGCTTGTGCATAGATGTTGTAGTAACCTTCTTCCATCAACTGACGCGCATCCATTTTAGTCGGGGGCGCAATCCATAGACGAGTTTTTAGGCTACCCGCTGGAACGTCTTGGAGCAGTTTACCTGCAGCACGGAAATGACCAATATTGGTCATACAGGATCCAATGAACACTTCATCAATAGTGTCGCCAGCGACATCTGACAATGTTTTGGCATCATCTGGATCGTTCGGGCAGCATAGAATAGGCTCTTTAATCGTATTCATATCGATGACCATATCAATGGTATATTCAGCATCGTCATCAGCACGCATTAAGCTTGGATTAGCCAACCACTCTTGCATGCCCTCGATACGACGGCTGATAGTACGCGCATCGCCATAACCTTCTGAGATCATCCATTTCAGCAAAGTAACGTTCGAGTTCAGATACTCAGTGATTGAATCTTCAGATAAGGTAATCGTACAACCAGCAGCACTGCGTTCAGCTGAAGCATCAGATAATTCAAATGCTTGCTCAAGGGTCAAGTCTTCTAGACCTTCAATCTCAAGAATACGGCCGTTGAATTCGTTGATTTTACCTTTTTTATCAACCGTCAATAAGCCATCTTTAATCGCTTGATACGGAATCGCATGCACCAAATCACGTAAGGTAATACCAGCTTGACGCTCGCCGACGAAACGGACACGAACAGACTCCGGCATATCAAGTGGCATAACACCAGTCGCAGCTGCGAATGCTACTAGGCCAGAACCGGCTGGGAATGAGATACCCATTGGGAAACGAGTGTGCGAGTCACCACCAGTACCAACGGTATCTGGAAGGAGCATACGGTTCAACCATGAGTGAATAATACCATCACCTGGACGTAAGCTGACACCGCCGCGGTTCATGATAAAGTCAGGTAGCGTATGCTGAGTCTCTACGTCAACTGGCTTTGGATAAGCGGCAGTATGGCAGAAAGACTGCAATACTAAATCTGCTTGGAAACCTAAGCAAGCTAGGTCTTTTAGCTCATCCCGAGTCATCGGACCAGTCGTATCTTGGCTACCGACGGTGGTCATTTTTGGTTCGCAGTACATACCAGGACGAACGCCTTCTAAACCACAAGCTTTACCAACCATTTTTTGCGCTAGCGTAAAGCCTTTACCCGTATCAACGGGCTCTTCTGGTTTGGCAAAAATATCTGAATGCTCAAGTCCCATGTATTCACGGGCACGATTGGTCAAGCCGCGGCCAACGATTAGTGGAATACGGCCACCAGCGCGTACTTCATCAAGCAACGTTGGCGAGTTTAGCTTGAACGTTGACAATACTTCATCAGAGTCATGCTTAGTGATTTTGCCATCATACGGATAGATATCGAACACATCGCCCATCTCTAAGCCATCAACGTTGATGCCATCGATAGGGAGTGCACCTGAGTCTTCCATAGTGTTAAAGAAGATAGGAGCAATATTGTTACCAAGAACCAAACCACCCCCACGCTTGTTAGGGACGTTAGGAATGTCATCACCCATCAACCATAACACTGAGTTAGTCGCTGATTTACGACTAGAGCCAGTACCAACCACATCACCAACATAAGCAAGTTGATGGCCTTTTTCTTTTAATTCTTCAATCTGTTTCATTGGACCAATAACACCCTCTTCATCAGCGGTAATACCGTCGCGAGAGTTTTTGTGCATGGCTAATGAATGAAGTGGAATATCAGGACGGCTCCACGCATCTTGCGCTGGTGACAAGTCATCGGTGTTGGTTTCGCCACTAACTTTAAAAGTAGTGTAAGTTGATTTTTTTGGTACTTCGGCACGGTTTAGGAACCATTCAGCATCAGCCCAAGATTGAATAACTTCTTTAGCAATGTCGTTACCGGCTTCTGCTTTTTCAGTCACGTCATGGAACGCATCAAAGACCAGTAAAGTCTTTTTCAGGGCATCCGCAGCGTTTTGCGCCAATTCTTTATCATCAAGGGCGGCAACCAAAGGCTGAACGTTATAGCCGCCTTGCATCGTACCTAAGATTTCAACGGCTTTTTTCTTACTAACCAATGAAGATGTCGCTTCACCTTTGACGATAGCCGCCAAGAATGCCGCTTTTACGTAGGCGGCTTGGTCAACACCGGCAGGAATACGATTTTCTAGCAAGTCCAAAAGATAAGCATCTTCGCCCGCTGGTGGATTTTTGAATAGCTCAACTAACTCTGCTACTTGCTTCTCATTAAGTGGAAGGGGTACAGTTCCTTGCTCGGCACGTTCTGCGACATGTTTACGATAAACTTCTAACACAATAGTCATCCTCGTCGGTTAGGTGGTTAGCACATCAAGTGGGTAGTCAGTATGACTGCCTGCATCGATGCACCAATTTGGATATTTATGCGTGCCAATATAGCTTAAAACGGTCAAAATGTTAAGAAGCAAACCGTAAAGGCGACCGCATAGCCAACATTTATTATAAAAATGGGTGGTATTTTGTCCGTTATATCTGTATGGATAAACGCCGTATTATGTTTAGATATTTGATGAGAACGAGTTATTAATAGTTATTAAGGCATTAAATTAACTTTGCCGTGTTTTTTCGCCTGATTTCTGTTAGATTAGAAGGCAAGTACCAAATCAATAGGCTTTAAGGGCATCACCATCACTACCGCATCATGGACTGTGCAATTATAGTGGTTATCAAGATAGTTTTTGTGATAATAGCTTTTGTCATAATCTATATACTCAATTACATTCCATGTGTTTAGAGTTTTAAGTGTTGTCTATGTCGTTTGTCAATTTAACGGTATTTCCTGTCGTCAGTAGCTCTGACATTAATTAACCCGTGTTAATTAAGTAGTGTTATCTCTAAAAACAATCTCGTTCAAATAGCATTCTTTAGCAAATTTTGTATAAATAGCAATTTCTTGCGTGTTAATTATGTGTGCTTGATAATAGTTCTGTTGTTTAGATTGATTACAGTTCTGCTCATTAAATTCTGTTCCCCATATAGTTACTATAGCTCATTAGATAGTCACTATTGGCGGATGAAAAACCATATAAACCTTGCTATAATCGACGCATTAAATTTCACATCTCACTGTCATTGAATAATAAGTAAAGCCCTTGAAAAGATAAGGGTTTAGGATAAATCTATGAGCTCATTAGCTGTACAAACACACGTTCCTGCTGCCAGAGTCAAACCCAAAAAAGCCATTCAAGGCGAAAAGCTTCGCGGCTATGACAAAGTTGCGCGTATCCCAATTAAAATTATTCCCACGGTCGAGGCCAAGAAAAAACCAGACTGGATTAGGGTTAAGCTATCATCACCTGCTGAAGTGGCGCGTATTAAAGCCACCTTACGTGAGCAAAAGCTCTACACCGTTTGTGAAGAAGCTGCCTGCCCGAACCTAGCAGAATGCTTTGCTGATGGTACCGCCACCTTTATGATTATGGGTGATATCTGTACCCGTCGCTGTCCGTTCTGCGATGTTGGCCATGGGCGTCCGAATAATCTCGATGCCGATGAGCCACGCCATACTGCTGAGACTATTTTAGGTCTCAAGCTAAAATATGCGGTGATTACCTCAGTCGATCGTGATGATTTAAAAGACGGCGGTGCTGCTCACTTCGTTGAAGTACTTAACGAATCAAGAGCGCTTAGCCCAAACTGCTTAGTCGAAATTTTGGTTCCTGATTTCCGTGGTCGTATGGATATCGCGTTGGACTTATTAACAGAGACTGCGCCGGACGTCTTTAACCATAATATCGAAACCGTACCGCGTCTTTATAAAGCCTTCCGTCCAGGTTCCGATTATCAGCATTCGTTAGATTTGCTCAAGATTTATAAAGAACGTCGCCCTGATATCGCTACTAAATGCGGCTTTATGGTTGGCCTCGGTGAGACTGAAGAAGAGATCTATGCGCTACTTGATGATTTAAAAGCGCATGATGTCGATATGATTACGGTCGGTCAGTATCTACAGCCCAGTAAAAACCATGCGCCGGTAGATCGTTACGTGCATCCAGATGAGTTCCAGCGTTATATGGACTACGGCAAAAAAATTGGCTTCTTTAATATTTGGGCCGGCCCGATGGTTCGCTCAAGCTACTTTGCCGATCGTCAATACTATGGTGAAGATTGCCCAGCACCAATACGCAGCAAAAAAGCCTTAGAAGCGGAAGGTAAACTTGGATGTTAAGATAGCTTATAACGAGGGTGGTTGATAATAAGGCTATTAGAATAACCAGTCGCTAAAAAAAGAGGTCAACTATGACCTCTTTTTTTGTCTGTTACGCTCAAACAAAGTCTTATGCAAAATGCTACAGACAGAACTTTTATGCACACCTTATAATAACTGATACTGAACCATACAACCCATAATGAAAAAAAAGGATTCATAATATGAGTAGTGCCAGCCCCATCACCTCCTCCGATCATACTCATTATTTGCACCATACATTTTTTGAGCCAGCTGATACCCCAAAAGGCGGAGAGGTTAAAGCAACCTTGCTGATTGTGCATGGTATGGCAGAGCATAGCGGACGTTACGCTGATTTTGCGCAGTTTTTAGCGGATCATGGTATTGCAGTGGCGACTTATGATCAACTCGGGCACGGACAGACTATTAAAGCGCCTGATGAGTTGGGATTTTTCGGTGATGAGCATCCGGTACAGTCATTATTAAAGGATGTCATTATCATGGCAGATGCCTTAGAGGCGCGCCATCCTAAGGCACCACACTTTATCATGGGTCATTCGATGGGCTCATTTATTGTACGCACAGTACTTAAGCATCATGCCCAAGAATTTACCGGGGCTATTCTGATGGGTACGGCAGACGCTAATCCATTGGTTAAAATGGTGCTACCTATCAATAGAATATTGGCAAAGGCCGCTCCTAAAAAGCCTAATACCGTATTTGCCGATACGATGAATAAAGTACTAAATGCCCAGCTCGATAACCGTATCTCGTCATCTGAATTTGCATGGTTGAGTGAAGATACTGCTAATATTAAAGCTTATGAAGCGGATCCACTAACCGGCTTTACCTTTACCAATAATGGCTTTATGACTTTATTTACTCTTATGCAAGCAGGCCTACATAAAGGTTGGGCATCGACTATTACTAAAAAATTCCCAATGCTATTTGTCAGCGGTGAGAATGACCCCATTGGTAATATGGGACGCGGTGTTCGCGATATTATTAGTAACTTACATAAGCAAAAATTCAGCAAGGTCGATGCACGCTTATATCCCAACATGCGCCATGAGATCTTACATGAGCAGCATCCTAGCGTAGTTTATTACGATATTTTAAACTGGATAAAAACGTTGAGCGTTTAATAGGTTCAATGCTTAATAAGGAGCGTGGTTTGCTAAAAGTAGCTAAATTAGCGACAATACGGCAGGCGACATTTTTAGCTTAAGTATTTTAGTCTAATTAACAACTATATAACTCGCGTATTTAATATAGATAAGAAGTATTTCATCTCACTTCTTTCTCACTATGAATCATCTTTAGGATTTCTTATGTCATTACAACAGACCATCGAACAAGCCTTTGAGAATCGTAACGAATATAGCCCAAGCACCATGCCACAAGACGTACGCGACGCCATTGAACAAGTACTTGAGCAACTTGATAACGGTAGCTTACGTGTGGCTGAAAAGAAAGATGGCGAATGGGTTGTCAACCAATGGGCGAAAAAAGCGGTATTACTATCGTTCCGTCTCAATGATAACTACGTCATGCCAGCTGGCGAACACGTGCAGTTTTATGACAAAGTACCGACTAAGTTTGCTGATTGGACCGAAGCGCAATTTAAAGAAGCGGGCGTACGCGTTGTGCCACCTGCTATCGCCCGTAAAGGCTCATATATAGCACCGGGCGCCGTTCTAATGCCGTCTTATGTCAATATCGGTGCTTATGTAGATCAAGGTGCGATGGTAGATACCTGGGCAACCGTAGGATCATGCGCCCAAATCGGTAAAAATGTGCATTTATCAGGCGGTGTCGGTATCGGCGGCGTATTGGAGCCATTACAAGCCCATCCCACTATTATCGAAGACAACTGCTTCATCGGTGCGCGCTCTGAAATCGTTGAAGGTGTTATCGTTGAAAAAGGCGCAGTCATCTCTATGGGTGTCTATATCGGTCAATCAACGCGCATTTATGACCGCGAAACAGGAGAGATTCATCGTGGCCGTGTACCAGCGGGTTCAGTAGTGGTTCCAGGTTCGCTCCCTTCTGAAGATGGCACGCATAGCTTATACGCTGCGATTATCGTGAAAAAAGTTGATGCGCAAACTCGTGCTAAAACGGCGGTTAATGAGTTACTACGTTTAGACTAAGTATTGCTATTACCTTAATAACTGTATTCATTAAAATTAAGATGCTGAAGGTAAACTTCAGCGTCTTTTTTACAGCTTAATATAGTCGCTTAAGATATAATCTATCGTAATAGACCAATATCTTATCTAATACCGCAACTAACGACTATCTAAACTAATGACTACCCTATCTTGCACCTATCCTGCGCCAAGTTTTCCGGCTTGCCAGCTATCGTGTGCCTTATTTTTATCTTGTCTGATAACCGTGTTTTAACCGCTTTTCAATTTGGCATTATTCTTAATACCTCTGCTTTTGTAAAACGTTTAATCACGCTATCAACACCTTATCTTATTTGAAATTGTTATGAGTGAGCTATCGCTACGCACCTCCGCCATCCCCGTCACTGACCCTGAAGCGGGTCTACGCATGACTGAGATTTTCTATTCTTTACAAGGGGAAGCGCTGACCTCAGGCTTGCCAACGATATTTGTCCGCCTAACTGGCTGTCCGCTACGCTGTGTGTATTGCGATACTGAATACGCCTTTAGTGGTGGCGAGCGTCAGTCGCTAGAAACTATCATGGCTACGATTGGTAGCTATCCTTGCAAACGCGTTTGTATTACTGGCGGTGAGCCGTTAGCGCAGCCAAATGCGATTGAGCTCATCAAACGTCTGCTTGCGGACGACTATGAGATATCGCTTGAGACCGCAGGGGCGCTATCGGTACAAAACGTCCCGCCAGCCGTTAGCAAAGTGATGGATTTGAAAACCCCAAGCTCAGGAGAGTCGGCTAAAAACTTATGGTCAAATCTTGATTACCTCACTCAGCATGATCAACTTAAATTTGTGATTATGAATCGCGCCGATTACGACTGGGCGAAAGCCAAACTGCTTGAATATAAACTAGATAAATTAGTTGGAACCGTGTGGTTTTCTCCCATGTTTAATGTAGCAGAGGATGCCAGTTTAGATAGTTGCAGCCCTGATGTGCCGTTATTAGCGCGCGAATTGGCTGAATGGATGTTAGCCGACGCCCTACCCGTGCGTTTTCAGTTGCAACTGCACAAAATTATCTGGGCAGATGCCAAAGGTAAATAAACACAGCAAGCAGTAGATTCTGAATAGCCTGCTTCTGAATGGTTAAGTATGTATAACTAAAGAGAGTCGTCGTCAAAGCTAGAAAGTGCAAGGATGCAACCATGGTCAGACTAATTTTATTGGGCTTATTAGCGGGCGCGCTATTCAGCTCAACCTTTATCTTAAACGAATTTATGAGCTCTGCTGGCGGCCATTGGTTTTGGTCAGCAAGCCTGCGTTATATTTTTATGTGGCTGATGATTACCATGATTATCACCATGCAACACGGTTTTGGGCGCGTTAAAGAATTAGCGACTATTTTTCGTGATCACTGGGGCTTTTGGTGTATTACCGGTAGTATTGGCTTTGGGGTTTTTTATACCGGTATTTGCTATGCTGGTGACCACGTTGCTGGCTGGGTGGTCGCCGCCACGTTCATGTTTACGGTAGTTACTAGCTTATTAGTACTTCTCGCCTTTGGGCAGCGCTTTGATAAAAAATTCATCATTTATGCGCTATTAGTATTTTTGGGTGTGGTGCTGGTGAACGTCAGTGAAGGTCTACGTGCCTCCGCAGTAGTCGATGTAGCAGCTTCCACACCGATGGCAGAGATGATACTTTATGGGGCACTGCCCGCTCTGGTCGCCGCCTTTAGCTACCCGATTGGCAATCAGTTGGTTTGGCAAGTTTCCTATAATTCGCGCAAGCATACAGCAGCCCTGCGTAAAGCACGTGAAAACAGTGCTAGTCAAAGTAAGCTCAATCAAAATAGTTCTATTCAGAACAGCGCTATTAAAAACAGTACCCAACCGCTCACTACCGAAGCGCCTACTTTATCTATCGATACCAATAATAATGCTACTAATATAGCCACAACAAACGCTGCTAAAACGCCACCCAAATCTATGCTGCAAAACCTCATTGCGCGTATCCCCGCAATCGAGACTAAGCTGCTGCAAAATGCCTTTAATAAAGTATGGCTAATGACACTTGGTAGTTTGCCATTTTGGCTAATTTTAGGCATTATAGTGCGTCCTGAAGCTCCTGCTACCTCGCAAATATTTAATACCTTACTCGTGGCTTTATTGGCAGGAGTTGGCGCGACCAGCATCTTTTTATATGCTCGTGAACGCGCTGAGACTTCAAGCGAAGTCGCTGGTGTTGACTCAACGCAGGCCAGTGAAGTGATATTTGCCTTGATTGGCGGGATATTATTACTGGGTAATGCTTTGCCATCAACGATGGGCTTAGTTGGTATTGGACTCATTATGCTAGGACTAGTCCTGTTTGCTAAAGACGGCTAAAAGCGCTTTAACCATTAGTAAGTTATCAGGCAGATCTTCAATAGTTAACAAGCAGCCACGTTACTAATTAGTCTTTAAATAGTATCTAAGTGCCCTTTAAATAACACTCAGTCAGGGTGATAAGCATGTTTAATGATTTTATTTTCCCTGATGTTTTACTCTATATCCTAGACATGATTGGGATTATGGCCTGTGCTATCGCTGGTACTTTGCTGGCGCAGCATAAAAGCTTTGATGTGGCTGGCTGTATTCTAGTAGCGATGGTTAATGCGATTGGCGGCGGGACACTACGTGATATGGCCTTAGATCGGCATCCCCTATTTTGGATGACTGACCTCAATTATTTGATTGTTATTACCGTCACCTCCCTTGTTTTACAAATATTCGTTCATCTCTACGATAAAATTGATAACGCGCTAAAGCTGTTTGATGCGATTGGGCTAGCAGCCTTTAGCGTTATCGGTTTTAACGTGGCGCTTGGTCAAGATATGTTGCCAGTAATTGCCATTATGATGGGCGTATGGACGGCTATTATCGGTGGCTTACTGCGCGATATAATCTGTAATGAAATACCGCTATTGCTCCGACGTGAGATTTATATTACCGCTAGTGTCGCAGGCTCAGTGACGTATCTGCTGCTTGAGCATTGGGGTATGCCTGCACGACTAAATGAATTTATTATGCTTGGCGTCATCTTTGCGGTGCGGATGTTGGCACTGCGCTTTGATTGGCATCTTCCCTCCATTCGCCTAGTCGGCTAACAGGTGGCTAACCTCTTAGCCGCTTGCGTGAATTTTTTATGTGAACCGTTATGATCAGTATAATTAGCGTCAATGCCTATGCGTGGCTTAATGCCTGCTGTATTACTTTATTTGGCAAATCTTTTGATATATTGTTCGCTCCTACTTTAAGTGTAACAGCATCCTCTGCTGCTCCTGCGGCTGTTAACCAGGCTATTGATTCGATAGCCCAGAATCCGCTTGCCCTCACTCCTGAGTTTGTAACGCGATTTGAGCCAACCTCCTTTATGTTTTGGCTAGAGATGTTTGGCATTTTTGCCTGTAGCGTCTCAGGAACGATTTTGGCTAAATATAAAAACTTTGATGTGTTTGGTTGTATTTTGGTGGCGATGATTGCCGCCATTAGCGGCCCTACGGCGCGTGATATTATTCTTGATCGCTATCCGCTGTTTTGGATGGTGAATATGAATTATCTGCTGATTATTACTATCACCTCCGTTGGGTTTCAGATGTTTTGTAACCCAAAAGCGCGCCATGTGGGTGGCTTATTAAAGCTATTTGATGGCTTGGCGCTGGCGATTTTTACCTTAATTGGTATCCAAGTGGCGCAAGAAATGGGCGCAAATATCCCCATCTGTATCCTGCTGGGGGTATTGAATATTTTGTTTGGTACGGTTATTCGTGACATGCTATGTAACGAGATTCCATTGGTATTACAGCGCGAAATTTATGTTACCGCAGCGATTATTGGCGGGGTGCTGTATTTTGCGATGGAGGGTATGGGCATTACTCCTTGGATAAAAGAGTCGTGTACGATGATTACGATTTTTGTGATTCGTATGCTGGCGGTGCGCTATGATTGGCATTTTCCAGATGTTGGGCTGATGAAAAAACAGCCACTTTAGAAAGGTAAAAAATAAGCAGCAAAAAAAGGCGTTAACCTTAATGATTGACGCCCTTTTTATATCAAAGCTTGTTATTAATGCTGGTTATTAATACTTTTAAAACTAACACTTTTAAAACCAACGCCTTCACAATTAAATAATAACTGCCAAATCCTTGACCATAAGCTGCAAGCTTTTTTTACCATTCCACTCGTTGATATCTAGCTCAAATAACAAGTGCACCTTTTCGGCACGATAATCCCACTCACTGCTATCAAAGTTAAAATAAATCGCCTCAATCGGATATTGAACGTCTGGATAACGTAGCGATAGTTTTAAATGCTTGTCTTTTAGCACCTTAAAACTCAATACTTCAAACACCCCGTCGAATATTGGCGGTGCGAAACCGTGCCCCCAAATACTGGCATCTGCTAAATTATCGGCAAACCATAAGCTAAAGTCTTCTGCTTGTAGAGCACCATCGGTGTATTTCTGCTCAGCAAACACACTGTCATCAAGCTCATCCATTACCTCATCAAAAGCATTAACGAATCCATCAAAATTACTACGTTTAATAGTCAAGCCTGCGGCCATCGCATGACCACCAAAATGGCTGATTAAATCAGGATGCTGCTCAGCAACTTGCTCAATCGCATCGCGAATATGCACGCCTGCAATCGAACGTGCGGAGCCTTTAATCATATCTTCCGCGCCAGTATGCTCGACATTCGCAGGAGCAAAGACGATGCTAGGACGATAATGGCTTTCCTTTAGGCGACCAGCGACAATACCGATGACGCCTTGATGCCAGTTGTCTTGATAAAGAACAATACTGCGACTATCATTATTAGCATCAGCTGGCTTTTTTTCAGATTCTTTATGAATAATAATGTCATTATCATCATCGCCATTACAGTCACTGCTGCTATTTGACTCATTATCAGCGTTCAAAGCTTCCACAATACTATCGGCTTGGTTACGCATCTCGCCTTCGACTTGCCGGCGTGTACGATTAAGTTGCTCAAGCTCTTGCGCCAAACGTTGTGCAGTAGGCCAATCTTCGGTCAATAAGCACTCAATACCGATACGCATATTGTCCATACGCCCAGCCGCATTGATCCGTGGCCCTAATACAAAACCAAAGTCCTGCGCATGCAATTGCTTCGGATCACGCCCTGCTTGCTCAAGTAAAGCCAAGATACCCATACAGCAGCGACCTTGGCGAATCGCTGCCAATCCATGATGTACAAGGATACGATTATTCTTATCAAGTATGCCCACATCCGCAATCGTACCCAGCGCCACTAAATCTAAATATTGACTGACTTGCACCGTAGACTTGCCAGCCTCGCGGCGTAATTTAGCCAAGCGACCAAGAACATAAAAGGCCACGCCTACCCCAACTAATGCCTTACTACTAAAATCACATTTGAGTTGATTGGGATTAACTACTGCCTCAGCAGGTGGAACCGGTTTAGTCGTTAAATGATGATCAGTAATAATCACCGTAATACCATCGGCCTGCGCACGTGCCACACCTTCATGGCTGGAGATGCCATTATCCACCGTGACAATCATTTGCGGCTTATAAGTCTCAATGCCTAACTCGACAATCTCAGGCGTCAGGCCATAACCGTACTTAAAGCGGTCAGGCACTAAAAAATCAACGGTTGCGCCCATAACGCTCAAGGCTCGCATCATCAGCGCGGTACTGGTCGCGCCATCGCAGTCAAAGTCGCCAACGATAAGGATACGCTGACCCTCATCGATAGCCACGTTTAATAGACGCACGGCTTCAGTGACGCCGTGCAGCATCTCAGCTGGCAGTAGATCAGATAGACCAGTCTCAAGCTCATTAGGTTCAGTGATTCCGCGCCCCGCATATAAACGGGCGAGCGTGAAAGATTGGGCAGCAAGTGGTTGCAGCGCGGCGGGCAACTCGTCAATGCGAGTACCGGTATATCGGGGGGTTAAATTTAGCATGCTGGTATTCTACTGGCTTTAACAGACAGCCACAATGTTAATTTATAGCAGCGCGGTTCATTATATAGAGCTACTAATACCATGCTACCTTAGCATCATATTATTAGGCTGATTCAATCTTCTACCCTAGCTTCTGTTTACAAAAACTGTGCATAGTTACAGTAGTTTTTCTCACTTCGATACAAAGCTATGATTGAATGCCGGTGATAAATCCATAGAATGATAACTACTTGTCAAATTTACTATTTACCCAATACTGATATTTTTATAAGGATACTATTATGCACACTACCCCATCAGCCGAAAAACTTCCAAACACCATTGACCCTAATTTAAATCTCGATAAAGTCAAAAAAAAATGTAGAGCAATCGTTAAAAAGCGTGCTAAATACTCAGCCGGCGTCGCCATCGTCCCTGTGCCTTTCTTCGATGTGGCAGTAGATGCTGGCATGTTAACTCATCTGCTACCTGATATCAGTGAACGTTTTGGCCTGCTTGAAGGTCGCGAACCCGCAGTTGACTTAGAGTCACGAGCCATTCATTGGAGCGCCTTAAAAGATCGTACTGTCGATTTCGCTGGCCTCATGGCAACACGCGGTATCGTCAAAAAAACGGTTCAAGGTTTTGGTGGTCGTATCGCTGCCAAGCAAGTCACTAAGTTCATCCCGCTTGGTGGACAACTGGTCGCCGCAACGATGGGCTATATGATTTTCAAAAAAATTGCCTTTGATCATATCGATGACTGCTACAACTTAGCAAAAGACATTCAGCAAAAGCAACATGGTAAGAATGTTTAAGGTTGATATCTAAAACATTCTTACACAAAATAAAAACCAGCTAAGGATAACTTGGCTGGTTTTTTTAGTTTTTGAATAAGCTTAACGATGGTGTAAGTCAAGACTCTAAAAGTGTGTAATAATCGCAGGTCATTGCCAATACATCAAATTGGCAATGGTTATTAATTTAAAAATCTACTTTAATAAGCCTCTGACAAAAGCCATTTATAAATGCACCTTTCAGGCGATACTAAAAAACATTACAGGATCAAATCATGAAAAAACTCTTAATTTCAACCGCTATGCTGGCCACACTTGCCCTGACTGGATGCGCGACCACAGGCGCAAACAACAATGTGGGAAATACTGTCGGTACTGCGACCGATATCGGTATGAATGTATTAAAAGCCGCCATTGACAACCAATGCCGCAGTCAAATAGAAAAACAACCTGCTTGGCGCGTTGCTAGTGTTGTCATGAATGACGAACAGAAAGAGGCCATACAAAGTAAGGTTTGTGGTTGCGTGAGTGAGCAAGCACCACAACAAGTCACCATCGTTGAATTGGGTAATGCAGCCATAGATACAGAATATAGAGCAAAGCTAGTAACTAGAGTCGTCGCTAAATCTCTACAGAGTTGTTATGCGAGCTTTACGCAATAATAAGTAGCCACGTAACGAGCACATAAAAATAAAGCCAGCTAAGGTAGCTTAGCTGGCTTTGGTATTTTCAGATTTTTAACTATAGAAAATTGAAGGTACGAAACACTAAAAACTTATCTTTGTTATAAATAAAAAGGCTAAATTCACAATGAAACCCAGCCTTTTTACTGATATGAGATAAAACTTTTAAAACGAAAAATTTTAGATTTTGTTTGTGGGAAGTGGTCTTGATGTTGATGTTGATGTTGATGTTGATGGTGTTGTATCTGGCTTTGGCTTTAAAGGTAAAGGGGCTGTTGCAGGTAAGACCATATTGCGAAAGTATTTAGAGGTACCATCGAGGGTTTTGTTAACGTCTTTGACCAAATCATCGATAACATCATCATAAACGCCGTGATTCAGCTCTTTTTCAAAAGTCGTAAAAGGATGCTTACGAGCCGCTGCTCTTACGTCAGTCACACCTTGCTTAGTATAAAAAATATTGACTCGACCATCACTATTTAGTACACACTTTAGCTCACCCTCTTCAATCACCATCTCTATACTCTCAGGCATGAAAATATAGTCATCTACATCAAGTAGTTCTTTTTCCACACCACGTTTTAATAACGCTTTAATATCAAACATAGTTACATTCCTAAAATGTTAAATTTTATAAATCTGAGACATCCAAAACGATTGTCACATAAATTATGATTTGTTGACCTATACTACAAAAACTGACTAACTTTTTTAAGTGGCAAAGTGTAAAACTACGTTTGATATTGGAAAGAAAACGGTGCTGAGGTCGATATTTCTAGTAGTGGCTATCGTTGAATTGGATAATGTAGAACGTCGTATAAATATAGATGACGTAGCAATGACATCACCTACGAGTTGCAACATATCATAGTAAGCATAGTTTCTACTGAGTAATAGCTATGCCAGTTAGTTTTACGTATGATGTAGTAGGTTAATACGTCACATATTTACTTAATCTATGTTGTTTCTCGCACCCATTTAGCAACCCATCTATCTAGTGGTAACGGAGCAGTCTGCTCTGTGAGTTTTAGCCAATGGTCTCTCTCGTCTTTTGCTAAAATTTGAGCAGCCCTCAGTATTGCCAGCCTATCTTTGTTGTTGACCTCATATAAATCTTCTTTTTTACTTCTAATCCACGATATATTTTTAAGTAATATAGCAGCTTGAGACTGACTATTGATACTGGATTTCTCAAAAATAAACTTTCTCAAAAGACTAATATTAAGTAGATGTACGTTTCTAGAAATATACCATTCAAACCAAATTTTGAATAAATCTCTATCAATAAAACTAGACTCAGATAATTGAATTATTGAATCTTTCCACCTCTCAACAAAATCTTCATTACTAACTTTATCCAAATATAAAAATACATCATTTACTACTGGTAGGAAAAACTCAAAATTACTAAATATTAATTCTGCAGACTCACTAATACTATAGTTTTTCGATTTCCTTAAGAAGTATCTAGCTATTCCTAAATCTAAATACTTTCTTTCTAGAATCTTTTGAGATATCAAGTTCATTTGCTCGCCGAACCGCTCTACATCATCAGTTATACATTCTTCAAGCTCTTCAATCTCATTTGAATATGGATTATAAACCTCAAGCTTTTTAAAAATTTCAGTTTTTTCTAATTCATAATGATTATGCAATATCTCTTCAATATAAGTAGAACAGTCAGTAATTTCTGTTTTATCAGTAGCTATAGTTAAGCGATGATTTTTATATAGATATAAAGTTAAGTCTTCAAGCACAGAAACTAGTTCATCTTTATTGTCTGAAAATATTCTATAATCGTCTACATATCTAGTATGTTTTAGGCCTTTGTTGATTATGAATTCATCTATATCTATTAGTATAGCCTCTGCCATTACAACACTGGCAGCTGGCCCTACAGGAACACCTTGAGAAGTTTTACCATTTAACTTCGAAAGAAAGTTTTCCACATCATTAGCTATATTACTTAACGATGAATCTGAAAACTCTATGGCATTATTCAATCTGTGAAGATATATTTGATTATAAAAATCAGTTATATCCGTAGAAAGGACATATTCATGCGTTGAAGCCAAAAATTCTGAATTTTCAACATAATTACTAAATCCATTTCCCTCAGCAAAAAAGCTACCGTCTTTAAGGTCAATTCTATATGAACAAGCTATATTTAACTCCCTTGAAGGTCGCTTACTTTCTACGGCATCAGCTACAGTGTATGCTAGAGCTGTATAAACTAAAGTGCTTAATGGATCAAGCTGTTGGACGATTCTAAATCCACCCTTAGGTTTCATAGAAGTAGATGTGGTTGGGCTAGCTACAAATATCTTGCTGATATTAGTTGAAGAAAGCTCTTTTTTGACACTATCCCATGAGTGCCATAATGCACTGTATTCTTGAGATTTAGGGAAAAAATCTGAATCGTAATACCTCTCAATATGTTTTTTCGCAAACTCTAAAGAATCATCAGATAAAAGACTCATTATTCTTCTCCAAAATGGTAATTTTTCAAAAAATAATCATAGCATAGTTTATTTATTTGAAGCGATTTAGTATATAACCTACTTAAAGCAGTAAAACAACATAAAGAGTTTAGTTTTAATGAAACTCTCTAACCAGAATAACCTTAGACATAATAGTATTTTTGGTTTCTAGTGAAGGTTAAGTGAACACTTACTACATTTGATTATAAGAAAATTTGTATCTTAGAAAAACTTATAGCATTTGTCTGAGTTAAAAAAAAGCGGGTTACGCACCTGTTAACCCGCCCTACAATTCTTACACTCTACTCTATACTTCTAAATCAAATGCGCCTTTAATTCCAACACCTTATCGCGAGTTTTCGCCGCATCCTCAAACTTCAAGTCACGTGACATCTGCTTCATCAGCTTCTCAAGACGATTGATTTCTTTGGCTAACAAATCCGGACTGCGTAAGATGCTGATATCGACATCAGGCAGATTACTTTTGACTGGAATGGCTTGGTTGTCATTGGCATCAAGGTCTTCACCGGTATCGATTTTATCAGTGATACTACGGCGTGCGCCCCTTGGCGTGATGTTATGCTCAAGGTTAAAGGCCACTTGCTTTTCGCGGCGACGGTCCGTCTCATCTATCGCTTTTTGCATACTGTTGGTAATACGATCGGCATAAAGAATCGCCTTACCATTAATATGACGCGCAGCCCGACCAATGGTCTGAATCAGCGCACGCTCAGAGCGCAAGAAGCCCTCTTTATCCGCATCAAATATCGCCACCAATGAGACTTCGGGCATATCAAGGCCTTCACGTAGCAAGTTAATGCCGACCAGCACATCATGCACGCCCGTACGCAGCTCATGGATAATCTGCATGCGCTCAAGGGTATCAATATCAGAATGTAGATAAGCGACTTTGACATCGTATTCTTTGAGATAACTGGTCAAATCCTCCGACATACGCTTGGTCAAAGTAGTGATTAATACCCGCTCATCTTTTTCACGGCGTTTTCCAATCTCCGATAGCACATCATCGACTTGTGTCAGTACTGGACGAATTTCAATCTCGGGGTCAATCAGTCCGGTTGGACGCACCACTTGCTCGACCACTTGTTCACTATGCTCCAGCTCATACAATGCAGGGGTGGCACTGACATAAATAGTCGTGGGCTTAATACGCTCCCATTCTTCAAACTTCATCGGACGGTTATTCATCGCGCTGGGCAAACGGAAACCATAATTGACCAAGTTCTCTTTACGCGATCTATCACCTTTATACATTGCACCAATTTGCGAAACTGTCACGTGTGATTCATCAAGGAACAGCAAGGCATCCTCTGGAATATAATCAAACAGCGTCGGCGGCGCTTCCCCTGAGGGACGACCGGATAAATGCTGTGAGTAGTTCTCAATACCGTTACAGTAGCCAAGCTGCTGAATCATCTCAAGGTCATACTGAGTACGCTCTTTTAGACGCTGCGCCTCAACCAGTTTATTATTATCACGGAAATATTCTAAACGAGGCTCAAGCTCATCACGGATAGTATGGGTTGCCGCCTCTAGCTTATTGCGCGGGGTCACATAATGCGACTTTGGATAAATAGTAATACGCGGCACACTACGTACGGTTTTACCGGTTAACGGGTCAAACCAAGTTATTTTTTCTACTTCATCATCGAATAGATGCACGCGCACGGCGAGCTGCTCCGACTCTGCCGGATAGATATCTAATATCTCCCCGCGCAAGCGATAAGTACCACGGCCAAAGTCCAACTCATTGCGCATATATTGCATTTCAACCAAGCGCTTAATGATTGCCGTGCGATCAACCTTATCTCCAACCACGATATGTAGTAGCATTTTTAGATAACTTTCTGGATCACCCAAACCATAAATGCACGATACCGAGGCGATAATAATCGCATCACGGCGCTCTAGTAAGGCACGGGTGGCAGACAGGCGCATTTGGTCAATATGATCATTAATGGCACTGTCTTTTTCAATAAAAGTATCACTAGCGGCGACATAAGCTTCGGGCTGATAATAGTCATAATAGCTGACGAAATACTCGACCGCGTTGTTCGGAAAGAACGCTTTAAATTCGCCATACAGCTGCGCCGCTAGGGTTTTATTATGCGCCATAATAATGGTTGGCTTCTGACAGGCACTGATGACTTTTGCCATGGTGTAAGTCTTACCAGAGCCAGTCACTCCCAGCAATAGCTGCTCATCCATTCCCGCATTGATACCTTCTACCAACTTCTCAATCGCCTGTGGCTGATCGCCTGCCGGTTCAAACTCAGTCACCATCTCAAAGGCGCGGCTTGATATTTGCGTTCCTGACGCATTAACACCACTAATTTCAGCTTCGCCTTGGAGCTGAGTGGCCAATTGATTTAACTGACGCGAAGAGCGCGGTTCGGGCATACGCATAATGGCTTTCTTCTTCTTAAGGTTTATACCAATGTGGGGGCTAAACCCCTGTTTTTAAAGTAAGCCTTGGGTATTTATCGTTAAGATCAGCTGTTAAATTACAGTGTATAAAAGAACCTATTAAACGGACTGTTTTACTCCTATTCATTCCAAGTAACAACCATGAAAACCTTAACTAATTATATCTTTAATACTCTGCTGACTGAATAAAATTTGAGCAAAAATGGCGTCACAATCGGTCGACACTTACAAAGATTTTCACGTTTAACAAAGTCGTTACACGACCACTTAACAAAGCCTAACGCACAGGGGTTCAATCATGGGCACAAGCTGCTATTATTAATACTGAATTGATTAGCAGTATAAGCAATTACTTAGCCTATCAACTTATCACAGCTTCGCATTAAGAAACTTGATAAAAAGAAAGGTTCCTGATTGTCTTACAATAGTTTATTTAAAACAATATTTTTAAAATAAAAGTTTAAAGCAACCTTTAATTAATAATTAAATAATGGAGCAAAATATGAGAGAACGTTACGCAAGTGGTATAAACGACGACACCGCTAAGAAAATGGTAGACCTACTAAACTCTAACCTAGCCAACTTAATCGATTTGAGTATGGATAGCAAACAGTGTCATTGGAATCTACAAGGCACTGGATTTATCGGTGTGCATCAATTACTTGACGATACCTATGACCGCCTGACTGAGGCTTTTGACACTGTCGCTGAACGCATCGTTATCCTTGGCGGCAAGGCTAATGGTATCTCTAAGCGTGTCGTTGAGGACTCTATCTTAAAGACTTATCCTACTGATATAACTGAAGTGGATCAGCACGTTCGTGAGCTTACCAATCGCTATAAGACAATTGCAGCATCATTGCGTGAAGCGATCGATACCGCTGGTGACGCTGGTGATGAAGATACCGCTGATTTATTGACTGAAGTTAGCCGTACTATTGATAAAGATGCTTGGTTTATCGGTGCCAATGCGCCAAAAAAATAAGACTCTTTTAATCTAGTATAAAGTTAGAACATTAAAAGCAGTAAAAGAAAAAAGGTCACCAATTATGGTGACCTTTTTTTATGCATTAAATTTTTTACTGGGTGAAAATAAATAAAATCGAACCTACTCGCCTGCTTGTCGCGCATAATTACTCGCCTCCGTATTAAGTGGTACAAATTATCTTGGATATTATCAATCATACGATGCTCGCGTTTTTATACGATGCAGACGGTTTGAGGACTGGCTATTGATCGGACTATGCATTTTCAGGTAAGCATAAAATATCAGCATTAGGCACCGATAACGTCAGAATCGCTTCCTGAAACATTGGATTAGCACGGAATTTATTTTCTACAGTTTCAAGCTTTTGTGCGACGTTTTCTTCTTGTTGATTACCTATGAAGTCTACCGCTGCAACCATAAATATTTTCTTAGGCCCTACCCACTCTAAATGCAGATACGATACGCTATCAATATCTGGATGATCCAGCAGCTCACCTAAGATATAGCAATGCATTCTATCGGATACTCTATGTCCAACCAAAAAGTCACGGTTGCGACTGATTAAAAATATCGCGACCGCCCCTAGTAATATGCCCACAATGATAGAACCCAGCGCATCCCAAAATGGCTGACCGGTATAAGCATGCATACCCATCGCAATAGCAGCAATGACTAGACCTAACACGGCAGATGAATCCTCAAAGAACACCCCGCGCAAGGTTGGGTTGGAGGTATCAACCACATAATCTATCGCGCTCATATTAAGTGCTTCGCCATGCTGCTTACTCTGACGATAGGCTTGTAATAATGAGAATCCTTCGAGCACAAATGCCACCGCTAACACAATAAAGCCGATGGTGTAACTGGTCTCAGTCTCAGCGGCATTCCATTCTGTAATACCGGTATAGATAGAGACGATAGAGCCGGCCATAAATACGCCAAAAGCGGCAATCATCGACCAGACATACGACTCTTTGCCATAGCCTAATGGGTGGCTTTTATCCGCAGGTTTGACCGACTTTTTTTCTGCAATAAGTAAAAAAATACCGTTGCCGCTATCTGCCCATGAATGTGCAGCTTCTGCAATCATAGAGGCTGAACCAGTCATAAAAGCAGCGACAGATTTAGCGACAGCAATAAGAAGGTTGGCCCCAACTGCGATTATTACTGTGGTCAGTGAACTGGATTTTTTATCATCATCAGCGCCAGTATTATCATCATTTTTAGAGTTTAATTCACCCGCCCCGCGACCGCGAGACGTAGATGCTTTGGGCTTGGTAGTAAGATGAAGTTGCGGATTAGCGACAGATGGTTTTAAGCTCATACTGGACTCAGTAAAATGATGGTTTTACAGTAGAGTGCAAACATTATGGTAATGGTACTGTGGCAATCTAACTAAGCGTCGCGATTTTGATCAACTAGATACAGCCTACTCTTAATTTATTAATACCGTCTTATTATGCTTCCACTATATATACTGCTTATTAACGGTTATTCATCAACGCTTACTAGTTAATAGCTATTTGTTAATACTTTAAGCCGTTTAAGTTAATCGATACCACTTAACCTATCAGTAACTTTTAATGAGTCGTTGTTTGGCTTTTAAGTATTACAGATGGTTAACGATCTGTTTTTTTGGTGTTGTGGTCGTGGTTATTTGCCAGCTCGCCGACCATGTCGGCAATGTCACAACTGGGACGACTTGAAGATTCCATATGCTGACGTTTACGCTCGATAGCGGCATCAAAGCGGCACTGGCGCATCGGTGTGTTAAGTTTGAGCGGTGGAACAGGTGTTGGCTTGCCATTATCATCAATGGCAATCATAGTGAAATAGCAGCTATTGGTATGGCGAATCGTACGTGCACGCACATCTTCTGCTTCAACGCGGATGCCGATTTCCATAGACGTTCTGCCGACATAGTTGACACTGGCAGCAAAAGTGACCAGCTCACCAACATAAATAGGCTCGCGGAACATCACTTGATCGACCGATAAGGTAACGACATAACTACCGCTATAACGACTGGCGCAAGCATAAGCAACTTGGTCGAGCATCTTTAGTAGATCGCCACCATGGACGTTACCAATGAAGTTTGCCATATCGGGGGTCATTAGTACCGACATGTATAATTCGTGATTTAAAGGGGCTTTTTTGGCGGTTGAAGTAGTGTTGTATTGAGGCATGGCAGTCCTTACTATTGTATGAGTCCATTAATATAACGGCTTTGAGTGTAGCGCACATTAAGGGCTCTTTGATAGTTCTTCTTAAAGGAAAGCCTGATTATTCCTACATTTACCTTCGATTAAACAGATAAATTTTAGCTTAACCAATGGAAGCGATAAGCCAACCATGCCACGATAGCACTAACCGAACTGGTCAAAAACCCACCCCATACAAAATCTACTAAGGCAGTATCTAGCGTAAAGCCTTTATACAATGCTAAGTTAGTAAAGTCGTAAGTTCTGTAAGCTATTAGCTTGATTAGTCCACCTAAGAAAAAGATATAACCATCCGAAGAACCTGCTTTAATCTGTGGATATAAAACCAGTATGCACATCGCGGACAGGTAGAACATATAAAACACACCGGCTGCTATCATATTTGGCTCATCGGCAAGCAGATGACCAATACACTTCTCAAAAAAAACGCTTTTCATCGTCGTTTCGTCAAGCCAGACCGAATCAAGGCCTAAAATATAACAACGGCTGCAAGATAGATAAATACATAGCCTATGACAATATTTTTTATAATGGTATGCTTTATGGTTGTAGTAATATTTTGAGCATAAGCAATATTTTATTCCCAATATAATATAACTTTATAGCAATAGTTTTTATTAAATAAATATAGTTGATTCAAGCAGACTCGGCTACTTTTTTGACTACTGTAACGTCAATGCTATCAATCACGGTTTGTGACAGCACATTATAAAACGATCAAATTAAACAAAACATATCTAATTATGGAGCGCACATGGAAACAATTCCTGTATTAACAGGCGAGATGGCACAGAACATGGTGAATGCCGCCGCCTTAGAAGCTAAAAAAGATCAATTGATGGTGTCAGTAACGGTGGTTGATGCCTCTGGACAAACTTTAGCCGTTTTGAGGGGGCACCGAGCAGGTGTCCATACCATTCGTGCCAGTTATAAAAAAGCGTATACCGCTAATTCACAAAAAAGAGAAACCGCGGTCATTGCTAAAGGTATCGAGGATGGGTCGATTCCTGCCGATCTTCGATACTTGGATGAAAACATACTTATTTTAGATGGTGGTGTTCCTATTTATATTGATGGCATTGTTGTTGGCGGTATCGGAGTGGGCGGCGCGCACGGTAGTCAGGATGTGCGAATTGCTAAAGCGGGCTTGAAAGCTTTAGATTAGAGCCTGTTAAACCTTCAATATTGAGATTGTTTCTAATATAAAGATGATCTGAATGCGGTGCGTGGACTGTAATATAGCAGTTCTCGATGACTACTCTGGCGTTGTTATAGTGTCCTATATCCAGGTAGGAACGTGTAGATTCAAAGTAATAAGGTGTAAATTTCCTTGGGTTGAACCCACAAAGCAGCATACTTTCAAAATGAACCTCCAATTTATTATATCCTGTGGCTATGCCTTTAAAAAGGCTTTCACCTTACAGAGGTCGATAGCAATAACATACTCTGCTTAACTATCTAATTTGTTACCTGTAGTAAGCACTGCACTCAGCTCCCCTTACAGTCACTAATTCTACAATTTTTTGCGGCTTACTGGTGAGAAGTCTTGGCTGGTTTATTAAAAAATATTTGCTGTTCTCCTCTTCCGCCCACTCCTGAATAATACTAGTAACGCTCAACAGACTAGACCCATTAAAAAGAACCCACTACTATCGATGAAACCAATCAATAGCACTTCTAAATACTCATCTGAGCTAGATTAGCAAGTACATCTCTAACACTCAAAACCCTATACACTCCTAAATCACTTGGGCTATACTGATAGTATAACCACAACAAGGAAGGGGTATATAACGATGCCTGTACAAACAAAAATATTATCAGGAGTCTATGCCGACTCAATGACGCTAATGGCACTCTCCACAAAGGTCAATAAGCTCCCGGGTGTTCAGAAGGCCATGATCGGCATGGGCACAGCGATGAACAAAGCCGTTATCAGCGACGTCGGCTTGATGAGCTCTGAAGTCGAAGCGGCCTCAATTGGTGACATGATTTACGCCGTAGAATGCGAAACTGAAGAAATTTGCGCTGAAACATTGGCGAAGATCGACGAGCTACGGACGGCTTCGGTTACCGATCAAGACCAGAAAAACTCCTACCGATCGCTTGATAAGGCCGTCGAAGATAGTGATTCCAGTCTGGTCGTCATTTCGGTTCCTGGTGAATACGCTGCCAGTGAGGCTTGCAAGGCGCTTGAAAAAGATAAAAACGTCATGATATTTAGTGACAACGTTACCGTCGAAGATGAATTATCACTCAAACAATTTGCTCACGAAAAGGGGCTGTTGGTTATGGGGCCAGACTGCGGTACAGCTATTATCAATAACGTCGGCTTATGTTTTGCCAATGCTGTTAATGAAGGCTCAGTCGGTGTGGTTGCCGCTTCTGGTACCGGAGCTCAGGAATTCAGTGTACAAGTTGACGCTTTAGGCGGCGGTATCAGCCAACTGATCGGTGTCGGTGGTCGCGATTTGTCGGAAGACATTGGCGGCATCATGATGATTGACGGACTGAATATGCTGGCTCAGGATGATCAAACTAAAGTCATCGTGCTGATCTCAAAACCACCCGCAGAAGCAGTCGCGAACAAAGTGCTTGAAGTAGCTAAAGGCATCGATAAGCCGGTAGTGGTCTGCTTTATCGGTGATGAGTCAGCCGAAAGTAATGCCAACCTGCACTTTACCAATAATACTTTAGAAGCTGCGAAAAAAGCTGTCCAATCAGCTGGCCTATCTGTCAATACTGACACAAAAAACTATGACTTCGACTATGAAGGAATTAACTCGTCGTTCGCTGCGAACCAGAAGTTTATTCGTGGTGTATTCTGCGGCGGAACTATCTGTGATGAAGTGTTTTATGTCTTGAAGAATGCCTCCAATAACGTTGCTGGTAATATTGTCAGCAATGTTGCGAAGAACGCTAAAGATCAATTACCAATTGGTGCCACTAGCCACGACAACGCACTGATTGATATGGGCTCCGATGAATTTACCAGTGGCCGGCCACATCCAATGATTGACCCAACCGATCGTAATGCTCGACTAATCAAAGAAGCCCAAGATCCTGAAACAGCCATCTTACTGCTCGACTTCGTACTGGGTTACGGCTCAAACGAAGACCCAGTCGGAGCTGCTGCTGAGTCAATCAAGCAAGCCTATGCGGACGCTAAAAAAGACAGCCGCTCGCTACAGATTGTCGCTTACGTACTCGGCACAAACAGAGATCCACAAGGTAAGAAAAATCAAATTGACCAGTTAAAAAGCTTAGGTGTTCATGTTATCGATTCAGTTGTTGATATGGGTAGCGTAGCGTTAAAAATGTTACATAAATAATAAATCGAGGGAGAAGGATATGTCATTATTTGGTAAAAAAGCGAAGGACATGACCGTCGTAAACGTCGGCCTCAGCTCATTTGCAAGCGACATTGAGAAGCAGGGCGCGCACGCTCAGCAGGTTAATTGGACACCGCCCCGCGAGTACTCTCAAGAAGTGCGCGACGCGCTAAAGAAACTTCAGCAGCCAGAAATAGCCGCTAAGATAAAAGCCGCTAACCAAGAAGTGTTTGAGAAGATTACTAAGTCACACCAAATACTTACGGGTTACGAGCAAGCTATTGATGTGGTGCCTGGCATGACCAAAACCACTATATTACATGCAGGGCCACCCATTAAATGGGACGCTATGTGCGGCGCTATGCGCGGTGCCGTTACCGGTGCAATCGTCTTTGAAGGCCTAGTCGAAACTATTGAAGAAGCTGAAGAAGTGGCCGCCTCAGGTGGGGTTCAATTCTCACCCTGTCATGAGCACGACTGCGTCGGTTCCATGGCCGGTGTGACTTCAGCCTCCATGTACATGCATGTAGTCAAAAACAAAACCTACGGCAACGTCTCTTATACCAACCTATCTGAGCAACTGGCGAAAATTCTACGCATGGGCGCTAATGATCAATCGGTTATCGACCGCCTCAATTGGATGCGCGATGTCCATGGCCCAATGCTCTCAGCCGCTATGAAGCTGGCTGGCGAGATTGACCTTCGCTTGTTACTGTCTCAAGCAATCCACATGGGTGACGAAGATCACAACCGTAACTTTGCCGGCTCCCTACTCCTTATGCAAGAACTTGCTCCATACATCATCCAAACTGATTTTACTGATGAGCAGAAAAAAGATGTTTTCGAATTTGTAAAATCAAGTGACTACTTCTCAGGCCCAACTTGGATGGCGGTAGCCAAAAACGCTATGGACGCCGCTCATGGTGTAGAAAATAGCACCATCGTAACCACCATGTGCCGTAACGGTACCGATTTTGGTATTCGGGTGTCACATATGGAAGGATTCCAGTGGATCACCGGACCTGCCCAGCAAGTAATGGGCCCTATGTTTGCCGGCTACAAGCCAGAAGATTCTGGCCTTGATATTGGCGATAGCTCAATCACTGAGACCTTTGGTATCGGCGGCTTTGCTATGGCGGCAGCACCAGCAATTATCCCTTTGGTTGGCGGTACTGTTGAAGATGCGCTTAACTACTCGAGAGATATGATGGATATCACCACGGGTACTAACCCAAATATTACGATTCCAATCCTCAACTTCCGTGGTCTTGCAACGGGTATCGATGTCATCAAAGTCATCGAAACGGGTATGCCACCTATTATTAATACCGCTATCGCTCATAAAGACGCTGGTATCGGCATGATTGGCGCCGGTCTTGTGAATCCACCGTTTGAAGTATTTGAGAAGGCGATTGTTAAATTAGCGACCTCAATTAACTAAGCCGCTTGAGTGAATAAGCAACTTGACTAACTTTAAATTAACTAGCAGGCTTATCTATACAACATGCACCTTATCGCTATCACAGCCGACAGTACTTGGCGCACGGCGCTTCAGACTCCAAAGACCGCTAAGGTTGAGAGTGTCTTTCGCCGTGCGCTCAATCTGCGACTTAATAGTGGTGAGCTGCTGACTGTCTTTCCGGCTGGCAGCCCAAACGCGCCGGCCGGTTTAATAGGGTCACATGTGATAGGCCAGACTTTAGGCCACGTTGGCGAAACCGTTAAATTGTCCCCAACGGCGATTACTTTTAACACTGTAACTATCGCAACAAATAAATGTCGATTTGTGACAAACAGCCTTGGTGAACGACAGATGCCTATGCCAAGCCATGACTACTTAGGGCAGTTTACGCAACACGTAAAAGCTCAGGCTATACAGGGTAGTTTTTACGGTTCTATGCCAAACGATGTGTTTAACAGCGCTCAAGTTGCAAGACTTGAACGTGGTCGCGGGCAGTTAAAGCTTGCTTGGACACAGTCGTCAGTCGAAGGAATTGCAGATGCAACCAAGCAGTTGATTGGACTTGGGATTGGGCTTACCCCCTCTGGTGACGACTACTTAGTTGGGCTACTGTTAGTACTAAATCACTCAGTAGCAGCTGATAGCGCTAACTTAGCCGCTATCAAACAGGCCATCTTAGACAATCTAGGAACAACGACTAGTGTCAGCCAAGCCTACCTACGTGCTGGACTCGAGCGACGATACGGCGAACCACTTCGCGACCTTCTCATTGCTGTTACCAGCCAAGCGGATACGTTTGAGAATGCTTTACAAACGGTACTCTCACACGGTGCCACCTCAGGTCAAGACACCTGCACCGGTATGATTGATGCATGGAAATTGCTACAGGGATTTACTACAGAAAGTTGCTACAGGGAAATATTGCAAGAAGTTGGTATATGAATAAGTAACTAATACATATGTAAATAGGTGACAAGGGGAATACCATATGAATAGTAAACTAATCTATACGCTTGGTACTGCAGCCGTTACCGGCATACTCTGTGGACTCTGGGGCGGTTATGCCGGTGCAATTGGCCTAGTAGCATGGGCAGGATTTGCGAGCACGACGGCTTACTTTGCGACCGGCATGCGCTACCTATCAGGGTTTTTTATGACCATCGTCACTACGATGTTCGGCGTCGGTTTTGCGTGGTTGATGCTGCAAGGCGCAGAGATACTTGGTGGTAGCGACGCCGCCTATGCACTCGCGGTTGGAATATTCGTCATGTGTATCGTCCTGATGGGTCAGATTAAGTGGACAGGATATGTCCCCGGTATCTTCGTTGGAACCTACTCCTTATTTGCGATGCCTGATAACAACGTACCGCTACTTGTATTGTCACTGTTAGCCGGTGCAGTACTTGGCCTAGCGTGCGACTGGCTTGGTAAAGCACTATTTGTAAAATACGCGCCTAAAATAGTCTAAAAAACTATGGCGTAATCGTCGTTCCGGCTTCACCCGCCACAATAGCTTCGACTTCACTCAGCTCACCAATTACAGCATTATTACCTGAATGTTTTACGAAGCGCTGAGCCGCTTGAACCTTCGGCAGCATACTGCCAGCCTCAAACTGACCTTCAGCAATGTAGCCCGCGATATCACCGCTACTAACAATCTCTAAGGATTTCTGTTCAGACGTACCGAATCCTAGCATCACTGCCGATACGGTTGTCAATATAATAAATTGATCGGCTCCTACAAGCTCCGCTATCAATGCCGCCGATAAATCTTTGTCAATTACTGCCTCTATTCCTTGATGAGTGCCATCGTCCTGCTTGATTACTGGTATTCCTCCACCTCCTGCAACAATCAACGTTACCCCAGCGTCAGTCAGCACTTTGATTGCCTTCGTTTCCACTATTTCAACGGGTGACGGTGAAGCAACGACTCGCCGCCAACCACGACCAGAATCTTCACGAAAAATATAATTCTGTCCATCAGAAGCATTTATGGCTTCAGATTCAGATTCGTAAAACGGGCCGATTGGCTTATCTGGATTAAGAAATTTTGGATCGTTCTCATCAACAACCGTTTGAGTTATGATTGCAACGGCCTGATTACTGAGATTGTTTCTTTGAAATTCATCATTCAGCGCTTGTTGTAACCAATAGCCGATTGCCCCTTGACTCATCGCACCGCAAGTATCTAGCGGCATCGCTGGCACGGCTTCAGAGTCGATGGCGTGCTGTCCGAGTAGTATGTTACCGACCTGCGGCCCATTACCGTGGACAATAACCAGCTGATGCCCCTGACTAACCACTGCCGTTAGCTTTGCTGCCGTCTCTCGAGCTACCGCCTTCTGATCAGCAGCTGACGCATTGCCCTTGCGCTGCAATGCATTTCCACCTAGTGCTACAACGATTCTTGCCATTACTTCCTCCACTATCTTTTACTGTTAGTTATTTTTATAGGTATATCTATTGGTATGAGCTAAATTCAAAATAAATATAAAAGTAAGTTGTTGATTTCAATTAATATTGAACTATCTTCAAATATCAATACACATGAGTATATACACATCATCGACTTGTTGAGATGAATTTATGAGTTACTCGTCGGGTAAGATTATCAAGTGACCCGTAGCAACGATAATTTGTGTTTTGAAACTATCTAAATCAGCGCTTTTGATACATTTGCTACTGTACATTTGCTACTGGTAGTCTGTTACTGTTTGGATATTCAAAGAATATTAAAAGGAATAAAACATGAGTGACATGAGTAAAAAGTCGGATTATGTCGAAGATTTTCCAGAAGAGAATCCTGCAGGTGATCTAAACGAGAAACCTAAGTCTAAGTATGAATTATGTGTTGCTGCTGAAAGTGCAAAAGTACATGCACTGATAGCCAAAGCTCAAAGCGATGCTAAGGCACGTTTACTAGATGATAAATAGCGGTGTTTGAAGCCATTGCAAGCAATGTGTAAGATCTTAGTTTACCAAGTTAAGGTCTACGGTTTTCTGGGTATATATCAATAGTCACATAGCAGCCTTAATCATCAGCAACGCTCCGGTTATCACCAATAACCCATAAACCAATTGCCGGAAACGCTGCTCATTCAGACGGTGATGCAGGTATTCTCCCAATACAATGCCGATGACCAACACTGGCAGATAAAAGACAAGTCGTGGCAAACTGGGAACCAATGACCCATCAATTAGAAATAGCACTGACAAACAACCGTTTAATGTAAACCATACGACCAAAAGAGTGGCACGCATGCGGCTTTTGTCCAAATTGATGCCGCCCATTGAATAAACGAGCAGTGGGCCGCCTGATGCGAACAGGCCGTGGGTAATGCCGGCGCCAAAAGTCAGGGCTCGACTCAACATCAGAGTGTGCGGAGCGACTGGTATGCCGCGATACATACGCCAGAGCTCACGGCTGGCAAACCAGAACACCAATGCACCAAACAGCAGTTTGAGCAAGGAATCACCAAGCCAAGGTCGCAACCCATAGCCGGCCAGTGTACCCAATAACATTAGCGGCAAAATCAGTTTAAGTAGTACGGGCCAGTAGATATGTCGGCGATTATGCCAGACCAGATAGCCAGTCATTAGAACGTTGAGCGGTACCACTACCGGCATCATTTGATTTATTGGCAGCATCAACGCACCAAGGGAGAGCGCAATCACTAAGCTGCCAAAGCCAGTGATTGCTTCTACAGTGTAGGACAACAGGA
The DNA here is from genome assembly GCF_904846675.1 of Psychrobacter urativorans. Taxonomy (GTDB): domain Bacteria; phylum Pseudomonadota; class Gammaproteobacteria; order Pseudomonadales; family Moraxellaceae; genus Psychrobacter; species Psychrobacter urativorans_B. The sequence continues at coordinate 98,484 of NZ_CAJHBT010000003.1, forward strand.
TGAAGACGCCGAGCCAAATCCAAGGATCGAGAATCAATTAAAGCCCCTCATCATAAATCACCGGCAAAGCGCTTTACGCACCTAATGTAAGTACATATAACCAAGCCTAATCCTGAGGCAGTACTGGTGATTAGGATGACATTCATTTTATATATACTCAGTGTCAGGGAACAACAAACATCTTACGCAAAAATAGGCCGGTGAGAGATTGATATTTAAGTGATCAGAGTTTCTGATAGTCTATCTTCACTAGCTATGTTATTTACGAACACAACTTTACGGACACTCCAATAATATAGAAAATTATCGTTATTTTGGACAAAAAATCGCGTTGTCACTGTTTGTTATGATTATCTCATTGGAATTATTTATTATAACCATCAGGCTAAATAATGAGTAGAGCGTGTTTGATCTTTAGCTTATAAATACCACACACGCTCTTCCTCTAGTCTATTTATTACTTTTGTGCAGGCAGTACTTTTTCAATGCCTTTAAGCGCGCAGCTTTCGTCTTGCATTGCGCCCCCTGCGCCGCCCGCAGCAATAGCCCCTATTACGTCATTGCCAAACTTTAAAGGTACGCCGCCACCGATAAGCAGTAGGTCATTTACCGTATTTAAGTTGTTTGAGTCTGGATTAGCACGGGCATTATTAGCCAAAATACGCGAAGGTGTTTTGGTGGATAGCGCAGTAAATGCTTTACGAACAGCAGCATCGGTATTGTGTGGGCCAACACTATCATCGCGTTGCAAGGCGATTAGATTACCAGCACGATCGACGACTGCTACAACAGCAGACTTACCTTCTGCATGACAGGCCGCCATAGTAGCCTCGATTAATTCATTGGCTAGTGCCAAAGATACATTCGGCTGTTGCAATATTAGACTAGGTTTAGCAACCCTAGGTTTGGCAGCGATAACATTGGTAGCACAGCCTAAAACAGCTAGCGCCATTAAAGCTTTTGATAAATAACTTGATATTAATCGCATAAAAACTCCTGAAGTTTAGCCCACATCTGCGAGCATTGATTTTAAATAACACCTTAAGACATTTAAGACATTTTAAAAAATTTAAGACATTACGCTAAAAATATAGAAAATAATGGCTATTAATATAGGTAGTTAATGAAGGCTTTTAATAAAAACAATTAATAAGTCAAACACGCCCTACCCTAATAAAGTATAGCCTCTTACATTAGAGCTTCTTGTATTAGGATTTCTAATCAGCCTTTTGCTGCTGACTATTAGACAGTCTTTCGCTAATTGATTACCGATACCAGAAGTCGCACCGGTGATAATAATATGAATTTCTCAGGAGAATCTGTCATCGTAAACATCTTCTTTTAGTTATTATTTTAGCGATGATAAGTTTGAAATAGATAACATTCCAAGCAATTAGGAATTATTTTTATTAAGTATTGGCTAATCAAACCGCCAGTCTTATTTACTAAATCTAAATAACCTAAACGCCAATGATTATAGTATAAGAGGCAGCAATTATTGTTGTAACTTCGCAAACAGCTCATCAATGACGGACTGTTTCATCTTACCCAACTGCCTTTTTTTAGCCATTTTAGGTTAAGAGCCTTAATCAAGATAAAATGATGAATTAGCAAGTTTAAGAAGCTTTGGGAAGCTCTTTTGCTGTATTTTTTATACTTTCTACTAAAAGCGCCTTAAGACAGTGTTATATTGACATGCTACAATGCGATAACCCAAAACTACTTAATATAGCGTATCGTCGAAGCTATTAATTTTAGAATGTTAGTTTTTAGAGCATCGCATCTTAGGTGCTATTTTTAACTGTGCACTGAACGCTGGCAAAGTGTTACGCATTGTATAAGTTACGCTTCATGCCATCGGCCTTTGTGTATCCAAAGCTCTAAGCAATTATAAGACAAGCAACTGTAAACCAAGTAACTATAAACTAAGCAACTATAAAAAGGGCCTCCCATGAACGAACTGCAATTGTCTGACCGCGTCAACAATATTAAACCTTCACCGACCCTCGCAATTACCAATAAAGCTAAAGAACTAAAAGCAGCTGGCAAAGACATTATTGGTCTAGGCGCAGGCGAGCCTGACTTCGATACTCCAGAGCATGTTAAGCAAGCCGCTATTCAAGCAATTAACGACGGCTTTACTAAATATACCGCTGTTGACGGCACCCCAGAGCTCAAAAAAGCTATCATCGATAAGTTCAAGCGTGATAATGACCTTAGCTATGAGCCTAATGAGATTTTGGTATCGGTCGGTGGTAAACAATCCTTTTTTAACCTTGCTCAAGCCTTTATTAATCCGGGTGATGAAGTCATCATTCCAGCACCGTACTGGGTCAGCTACCCTGACATGGTCATCATCGCTGAAGGCGTGCCGGTCATCGTAAAATGCCCTGCTGAACAAGATTTCAAAATCACCCCAGAACAGTTAAAAGCCGCTATTACTGATAAAACTAAATTGTTGGTACTTAATAGCCCGTCTAACCCAACTGGCATGGTTTATAGTTTAGAGGAACTCAAAGCCATTGCTGACGTGCTCAAAAAGCACCCACAAGTTTATGTGGTGTCAGACGACATGTATGAGCACATTCGCTGGACAGGTGATAAGTTCTACAACATCTTGAATGCCGCGCCAGAGCTAAAAGAGCGCGCTATCATCTTAAATGGCGTATCAAAAGCTTATGCCATGACCGGCTGGCGTATCGGCTATGCCGGCGGCCCTGCCAAACTAATTGGCGCGATGAAAAAAGTACAGTCACAATCAACCTCATGCCCAGCTTCAATCAGCCAAGTGGCAGCCGAAGCCGCTATTAGCGGTGACCAAAGTGTGCTGACACCAATGGTAAAAGCGTTTGAGAAGCGTTGTGACTTGGTGGTAGACGGCTTAAATGCGATTAAAGGCATCACTTGCTTGCGTCCAGACGGCGCGTTTTATGTCTATCCTAATATCGTGCCATTGATTAAAGCCGCTGGTCTAAAGTCTTGTACTGAGTTTTCAGAATGGTTACTGGAGAAAGTCGGCGTAGCGGTAGTACCAGGTGATGCCTTCGGTCTTGGTGGCTATATGCGCATCTCTTACGCTACCGATGAAGCGACTCTAAAAGATGCGTTATCACGTATCGAAAAAGCAGTTGCTGATTTAGACGTTGCTGAATAATTAGACGTTGTTAAATGGCGGTGCTGAATGATGTTACTAAATCATTCATTGCTAAAATAATAGTGCTATGAATAAGAGAGACGTCCACTGCGGCGTCTTTTTTTAGTTTTAAAATGGTCATTTTAGACTTTAAAGGTCTTATTTTCATAAAAAACGCAAAAAGGACTTGACGTATTTTTTATCTTTGCTAAAATACGCCCCACTTAGCGCGAACTCAGAGTTAGCGCTAAGCTCGTTGTAAGACGATAAACCTTACAGCTTATTCCTCAATAGCTCAGTTGGTAGAGCGTCGGACTGTTAATCCGTGTGTCCCTGGTTCGAGCCCAGGTTGAGGAGCCAAATTTAGCAAGACGTTGGTCAATAATATACTAGCAATTATTTTGAATCACTTTTGATTCGATTATGGCATATGCCAAAACCCTCATCAGTTTGATGAGGGTTTTTTTATGATACTTAAAATAGCATTTAAAAAACTATAAGACTTCAGATAACAAAGCCAGGCCATTAGCGATAGTCCAGTAGCGGTAAATCGTATCAATTTGATAATAGATAATATATTTTTGGGTTAGGGTTGACAGATATCGAAACGTTGGCTAGAATGTGTCCCACATAACGCGAATCGCTAAAGAGTCACTTTTTAGATAGCTTTGTTGTTATCACCAATTATTCCTCAATAGCTCAGTTGGTAGAGCGTCGGACTGTTAATCCGTGTGTCCCTGGTTCGAGCCCAGGTTGAGGAGCCATATTATAAAAAACCTTCATCGGATAATGATGAAGGTTTTTTTATGGGCGCTATTTTTAGCAGCACTAATATGTCATGTTTGAGCGCTTTGCTGTATGGTTAGCATTAGATAAAGCGCGTTTGATAGTCACAAATAGCTTCGTTCAAGTTCTTTATTCCTACTCACTAAAAGTAATGGTTTATTATGATACCTGCACGCATCAAAAATAAGTTTTCTGATCATCCACAAAAGATCATGCGCCCCATTAGTATTCGTCTCTCTGAGGAGATGATTGAGCTATTGAGTGCGACCTCATCAGAGCTAGGTTTTAAACGTATTCAAGGACTCATACGCTTATATATACGCCAAGGTCTTGACCGCGACCATCAAGACTATACGTTAGCGCATGATGAGGTGTTTATCGAGACGCTACGCAAAAGAGGCGTCAGTCAGCGTATCATCGATGAGGCTATCGTAGTCACGCATAACAACAACATCACCCATCCATTATCTGAGCTGCAAGATAATAATTAAGCTCACCTCTCTTAACCGCCATCTTGCAAAATTTAACACAATATCAAACGGTGATTGAGTACGGCCTTCCACTAAAATAGAGTATATTCAAGTTAATGGTTTATACCAAAGTTATGCTATTTATTCATGCACCCTTAAAGAGCTAGTAATTCGTAAGCCATGAACTAATCATTAGCAAACAGTCATAGTTAAGAATAGCTAAAATTTGGCAATGGCAACAAAAGCTCGGAGAGATCTTTGAGCAATTATCTGCTAACGATAGACAGCTACTCAGCCATTATATGCTACGGATGAAGCTCAGCGATGCTTACGAGTCAGAAGCGAATATGCGCACCACTATCAAGCAAGCCTTCATACAGCAGCGTGAATATGAGCGTTTGCATCCTAATAATCCTACTGGTAAAAGAAGCCCTATTGTCGCAAGCCTGCAAATTGGCGCTGTCAATGCTCAGATTCATCCTATTGCCCTACTACCTATTACCAGTCAAAATCAGCGATTGTGACAGCTTAGCTTAAATCAAGTTAAGCTCCAGTTCATGCTATCTGAACATGGCACAGTACCTATTAAGAGCTTTAAATAAGAATTTTAAAGGCTCGCTGCTGATGAAAGACGATAATCTGACTGAAGGTAAGCGCTTTAATGTGCCGCTCACACAATCCATACCGCCTATCACGCCTGAACAATCCGGTAAAGTAATCATCGAAAGTAGTATCAAGGATATCAACGTTATACGCACCATTAGAAATGCGCGAGATGTGACCATAGAAATTAATAAAGACACACTCACGTTTACTGACGGTCAAAAGATTGAGTTTTCGGATAAATTGGCTAAGTAATTTTTAATATAATGTTCAGCAATAAAAAAGCCCCAATCATAAGTGATTGGGGCTTTTTTACAATACTTTATCGTACTTAAATTTGGCGGAGACGGAGAGATTCGAACTCTCGAAGGGCTATGAACCCTTGTCGGTTTTCAAGACCGGTGCATTCAACCGCTCTGCCACGTCTCCATTTGTGCATCATTATAGCGATATGAAATGAGAATGCAAGCGCTAATGCAAAAAAACGTAAATTATTGTCATATTGCTTACTTTCCTTTTGCTGATATTTTACTAATAGTGGCTATTTATTGACAAAGTCGACAGACTGCTTACTTGACGCTAGATGCAAGCACATATCAAGGAGACGATTGGCATAGCCCCATTCATTATCATACCAAGCAAAGACCTTATACTGATTGCCCACTTGCATCAACTGCTGACCGTCAATGATAAGCGATTCAGGCTGATGAATAAAGTCACTTGAGACTAGTGGCTCATCAGTGTAGTCCATAATATTGGCCAAATAGGTTTGGCTAGCCGATTTTAACACGTCTCTCATCGCCTCGACACTGACATCCGGCGTACTAAACACAAAGGTCACATCAATAGCAGCAACGTCAATGGTCGGCACCCGAATAGAGTGACCATTAATTTTACCAACCATCTTTGGTAGCACACGTTCAGTGGCCGCGATACTACTCGAGGTAGTCGGAATAATATTATACCCCGAGGCGCGTGCCCGTCTGGGATCGCGGTGAGCTTGATCGAGCACGGTTTGATCAGCAGTAACCGCATGGATTTCGGTCATCATCGCGGACTTCACCCCAAACGCCTTATCAAGGGTATCAATCAGCGGCACCAACGCCTGCGTGGTACAAGAAACGCTAGAGATAATCGGTAGCTCACAAGTCAGCTCATCGCTATTGACGCCCATGACAATACAAGCATCAACATCATCGAAAGGCGCCGCCCCAATGATAACTTGCTGAGCACCCGCATCGATATGCATATGCGCTTGTTCATAAGAGCGAAAGTGTCCGGTACATTCTAGTACCACGTCGATACCTAAAGTCTCCCAAGGCAACTGCTGCGGATCGGCCTCTGAAAGCATACGAATACAGTACGTATGGTTCTTTTTGGTTAGACACAGCTGAGTTTCGTCATTAGCGCCACTGTTATTGCCTTCAACATTATTAATGACCAGCTCAGCACTAACCCCCAATCGGCTCAAACGCCCATGGGTGCTGTCAAATTTTAACAAGTGTAATAAAATATCAGCCGGAGCCAAATCATTAATCGCCACCACATGAATTGCACGTCCCAGTACCTCAAAGCGCTCTAGCAGCGCCCGCAATACATTACGACCTATGCGCCCAAAGCCATTAATTGCTACTCTGAGTGGCTGAGTGTGCTCGCTAGTAGCATGGAACGCTGCTGCGACGGCAGGATCAGAGGTCAAACGGTAGGTGGCGCTAGAAAAATCAGGCATAAATATTAATCACTATAAATGTGGGAACAAAAATATTCAGGCGGCATATAGAAAATGACGGCATAGGAATAGGCGTACTGATGAAGTCATGCACGCCTCTAAGGTTATAACGATGCGGGGCTACTGTGGAAATATGGAAACCTATGGGGTAATAAATATGAGTGCCAAACGAATGGTATTGTAATCAATACTTTGTTTTAAATGCTCATATATAGGCTTAATCTTGATAGTACCATTATCATTAAAATCATTGGGATTATTGGCAACTTTAATGATGACATAAGCGTTACCAACAGCAGTCATCACCGCATCATCAGGGCGCAAGTGGTCACAAGCAAGACTGGGGTCTTTACGTTTAAGATCACTAATATGGCGCATAATGGTCGATTGTGCAAGTCCTCGTGTATGGGCAATATCAGCAATACTGAGGCTTTCATCTAATAACAGGCGAGTCGCAAGCAAGGTACTCTCTGACTTATCAGCGATTTGACTGCCAAGCTTTTGTTTTTTATCTTGTTGTGCTTGCTGTTGTTCACGGCGCCTTTTTTGTAAGTTGGCATACGCATCAATTACCGACTTACTTAACGTACCGCCCGATTTTAGAATGAACTTCTCATGCGACTGCGTCATACTTTTTTCATCAAGCATCGCATAGTTGGCATCGGCTTCATCTGATAATATTAGAAAACGCTTGTCCGCGCCGCGTGCTAGCGGGTCTAGCTGCAAGCTCAACTCGTTCATACCCAGCAGCTGTAAGCCGGCAAGCGACTTGAGCCGTGATAGTGCCACATAACCTTGTCCCAGCTCAAAGGTACGCGATAAATCAATCTCAGCCGCATCCAGAGTCATCCCTTGCGATTTATGAATGGTGATTGCCCAAGCCAAACATAACGGCACTTGCTCATAGCTTGCCAGCACCTCGCCCGTCTCATCTTCAATCATCCATTCTTCCGGCTCAGCCACCACTTCACGTCCTGAATTAAGCCTAACCACTGGCATTTTTTGCGGTGCCGGTTTTTTGGTTTTAGTTTTAGCTTTTTCTTTAGTAGTAACACTAGTGTCAGCATCAACATCAGAATTATCGTCAGCACTTTTCTTATCGTTATCGATATCCTTTAGTGCATCGCTCTTTGCTTTCTCTTTATCATCAACTTTTACTGCGGCAAAGCCAATCAACTCGCCCATCGTGCCGTTGGAGACCCCAAGCTCACTATTATTTTTGATAAACATCACCTTTGCGCCTACTTTGAGAGTCAGCTCATCTTGAGTACGCACGGTCTTTTTTAGGGTTTCGACCAGCTTAGTATCGCCTGTCAAAGTCGCATCAAAACGCATGGTTTCGCCAGTTAAGTCAGCAAGCTCTTTGTCATTGATTTTATTAACGTTGAGATTATGGGTATATAGCCGCGTACGTTGGATATCGATGTTCTGATCAAAGGTATTCTCAAGCGCTGCAATCGCCTCAAAGGTCACATGCTGACGACGAATCTGGTTGAGGATATCGTCTAAATCAAGACCACCATTAGCCTCTTCACTGACTTGCCGATGCTGCTCACTAAGGTAACAAACATGAAACTTAGCATCGAGCCAAGCCTCAGACATAAAGGCAAATTTATCCCGATTGCTCTCACCTCTGTTACCAATCGGTGGCAGCTGAAAAAAGTCCCCTGCGACCACCACTTGAATACCGCCAAAAGGTGCTGCACTCTTACGCACATACTTAAGCACTTCATTAACGGCATTCAGCTGCTTGGCATGCAGCATGGATATCTCATCAATAATAAGTACTTGTGTGTCTTTCAGTCTATCGGCTAAGAATTGCTTGCGAGATAAATTAGTTAAATCACGCTCACTCAGCTCATCCTTGATACCGATACCTGACCAGCTATGAATAGTGGTGCCATTCATATGAGTAGCAGCAATACCAGTGCTAGCGGTCACGGCAACAGGCACACGGCGGGCACGCAGATAATTGATATATTGATTGAGAGTATAGGTCTTACCGGAACCTGCTGAGCCGGTCAAAAAAACGTTTTGACCTGTTTTTAAAATATTAAGAGCAGAAGATTGACGCATATATCCAAACCAACCAATAGTATAAGAAAAAGGAATAATGAGAAAAAAGAGAGCTGCCGCTGCCATATACTCTTTCTAAGAGCCGCTATTAGAACCAGATTAAACGACAGCAGCCTAAAATATTTGGCAACAATTATAACAGCTACATCACCTTTGCGAACCATATTAACGTCATACTGCTATATATAACTAAAATTTATATATAGCTGAATACTATATTATGAAAATTAATTATAAGTGTGGACAGAAGCTCAGTATGCTAGAGAGGTTACGAATGGTCGTGGTGCTAGCTTTTCATTAGAGATACCAGAAGGCAAACGCTTTATTGTGCGCTCCGAGGTTTGTACGGTTGTGGATTAAATAACTGATAGATAATTAGCTAGCTTTACCTGAATAGCAACTAACTAATATTCACCACCCCACGACATTTAGGAAATTGGCTACAGCCAAAAAATGCCTGACCTTGCCGCGCTCCTTTTTTGGCAACGCGTTGAATCATTTCACCATTACATTTTGGACAAGTGGGAATAGCACTGGAAATAAGAGCTTCGTTAACTTGCTTGGTTATAACAGGCTCATTGCTGCTAGCTTTATTGACCTCAGGTTTATTAATCTCAGGCTCAAATCCTACAATACCAAACGGTGTAATAAAAACAGCGTTTTTACTGGTGAACGCCATAATCGATGAGTCAGCTTGTTCGACTTGACCAGACCATTGCGAATATACTTTAACTACAGAATTACTTTGAATTTTTGGTTTAGCGCTTTGAATAGAATTGTGACTAGTATTTGATTCAGTATTAGACTTAATACTGGAAACCGTGCTTTGCTTGTTACCTGCATCGGTATGCTTGTCTTTTAAATACGTTTTGTGTTGCCTATTGGTTCGCCAAGATTTGGCAAAGCGATTGGTTTCAATCTGCCCAACTATCGATTGAACCTCTGCTTCGGTTAATATCTTATCCTGCTTTTTCTTAATATACGATACTGCCCCGCCCTTTAAGACATGCTCGGGTAACTCATCACGAGTCTTAAGCTCACATTCGCCGATGAAGGCAATCATAGAGTGAAAGTAGCTCATATCCAGCTCGAGTAATTCAGCCAACGTCTTAATATGTAGATAGTTCTGCCGTAATGGATTTTGGAATTTGTATTTTCGTCCCATTATCGTTTGCGTCCACTGGGCTTGCTTTTCCTTGCCAAATATCCAGCCTTTATAATTCTTAGTTTCGATAATAAAGATGCCATACACAGAAACGATAACGTGGTCAATTTGGGTACTGCCGCCATTAGATAATGGCAAGGCAATATTGTTTAGGCGATGATAGGCGGCTTTATCAAGTTTGAGCCACGTAGCAATGTTGATAGCAGTTTCGCCTAATATACCTTTGAAGCTGGACATAAGGGACATTATTTTTGTCTCGATATATTTTATCTTGATATAAAGGTACGGTAGAAACAGCTTTATCACGTTTTACTTGCCGATTCAATTCTTGCAGTGATATCATAAACAATTATTTCTATGAATGTAACAATAATTTAATAACTATTAACAGTATGTTGATGCTAAGCATTTTTGCAACATATAACTCTAATAGTACACGCTAACCAAATAGGTGTAGTACGCTATCGAATCGTTATCTTTAATATTGCCCTTTGGATCATAAGTATGAATACACCTGCTACCTCTTTACTTAAAATAACGCTGAGTACCTGTTTACTAATCTCATTACCGATGATGGGTTTTGCCGCTATCGATACTCCGCAAAAATGGAAATTGGATGTGCCGAAAACCAACGTAGACTTTCAGGTAACATATTTAGGAAGTGGGACTGTCAAAGGTCAGTTTAATAAAATGAATGGCTCCATTAATTATGACGTGAAAAATCCAACGGGTACAACTATAAACTTCACCGTGCATACCAATAGTGTAGATGCAGGAGGGAGTCTAAGGAATGCCTTTTTGCGCCGAAAAGAGCTGCTTAATGCTGCGCAGTATCCTACTATGACCTTCGTATCAAAAAAAGTTAACATGATTAATGCTAAAGAAGCGAATGTAACGGGTGATTTTACTGTTTTGGGCAAAACCAAACCTTTAACGGTCAAAGTGACACTAGCAAATGTTGAAAATGACCCCGTCACTCTAGAACCTATTTTAAAATTTCGAGCGACTGGCATAATTGATAGATATACTTATGGTGTAACCGCTTTTCCAAGCATAGTCGGCAATATGATACCGCTTGAAATATCGGGTAACCTTGTTGCAGCTAGTTAATTATAAAAAAACTGGCTTAATCTGTCTCTGCTTAAACACTCTCAATTATCGAAGCCCAAATACGTTAACATAAAAATCTTCCTCACTATCTGTTTGTTCAACAGTATAAGTAATGGGAATCTCTGTTGAATTACCATTGGTATTAGCATGGATTTCTAACTGTGCAGCACATTCAAAAGCCCCAGTCTTGTCATTCTCATCAGTTGTTCTAATGCTATTAATAGCATATGTAAACACTTCTGCAGTTTCATTACCCAGTTGAACACCCATTTCTTCATTTGCTATTTCTTTTACAGTATCTATGACTTCAGGAGCACTGCATTTGGGAATAACAGATGATGAGCAACCGCTGATTAAAGCTGTAAGAGTTATAACTAGTAACGATTTATACATATAAGTAATTCCTTATTAAAACCTAAGCTGTTAATCATATTGACTGTAATATATTAGCTATTTTATTTTTAGGATAAGATAATATAGTTGTTTATTATAACTGACTTCAATACTATATTGCTTTTAAGGCGGTCTGTTATAAATATTTGAACGGCTTTTGAAACTCTTACTATAAGCGCGGACTCAGACCTAAACTCAAAGGATTAAAAAAGCCCCAAGTTAATTAAATAAAATTGGGGCTCTGGTGTTACGTACCTCTATAAAGACTAACTACACCAAACTATTCACCGCATCAATCACAGCTTCAGTGGTAATACCGAACTCTTTATATAAGTCGCTAGCAGGGGCTGACTCGCCATAAGTAGTCATGCCGATGACTTTGCCATCTAAGCCGACGAACTTATACCAATAGTCAATATGCGCAGCTTCCACCGCCACACGGGCGCGGATGTTAGCAGGTAATACGGCTTCGCGGTAGCTGGCATCTTGCTCGCTAAAGATTTCGGCACAGGGCATAGAAACCACACGTACGCCAACGCCATTTTTACTCAAAGTCTCGTAGGCTTGCATAGCAAGACCCACTTCTGAGCCTGTTGAGATAATGATAGCTTGCAACTCGCCCTGCTCTTTAGCCAACACATAACCACCTTTGGTAATATTGGCAACTTGCTCGGCATCACGTTGTTGATGTGGCAAGCTTTGACGGCTAAAGATGAGCGCTGATGGATTATGAGTAGACTTAATGGCTTCGACCCAAGCGCTGGCAGATTCTGTCGCATCACACGGACGCCATGTACGTAGATTAGGCGTGGTACGTAGGCTGGTCAATTGTTCAACGGGCTGATGCGTTGGACCATCTTCCCCAAGACCGATAGAGTCATGAGTGTAGACATGAATGATACGCTGCTTCATCAATGCGCCCATACGTACGGCGTTACGCGCGTACTCCATAAACATCAAGAAGGTTGCCACATAAGGAATAAAACCGCCATGGAGCGCGATACCATTGGCAATCGCGGTCATACCAAATTCACGCACACCATAATAGATATAGTTACCAGCAGCGTTCTCTTGAATACCTTTAGCATCTTTAAATAGCGTTAAGTTCGAGCCCGCAAGATCCGCTGAACCGCCCATCAGTTCCGGCAATAATGGCTGCAAAGTATTAATTGCATTTTGACTGGCTTTACGACTGGCAACGTCACCGCCTTGCTCTTGAGTTTGTTGGATATAGTCTTGTGCTTGTTGGTCAAAGTCTACAGGTAAATCGCCATCTAAACGGCGAACCAATTCAGTAGCTAGCTCTGGATAGGCCTTTTTATAAGACTCAAAGTCAGCGTCCCAATTCTTTTGTAACGCTGTGCCTTTCGTTTTACCGTCCCATGCTTCATAAATCTCATCGTCTAATTCAAACGGAGCACTTTTCCATGATAATGCATCACGGGTTAAGGCGATTTCATCATCACCAAGCGGTGCACCATGGCTAGAAGCTAAACCTTGTTTGTTTGGACTGCCTGCACCAATAGTCGTTTTGCAAATAACTAGGCTTGGCTTAGTGTTCTCTTTAATAGCCGCTTCTGTCGCAGCGGTAATGGCATCGGCATCATGACCATCGACCTTGATAACTTGCCAGCCGTAAGCTTCAAAGCGTGCTTGCGTATCGTCAGTGAACCAGCCATCAACATCACCATCGATTGAGATCCCATTATCGTCATAGAAGAAGACTAACTTGCCCAGCCCTAGCGTACCAGCAAGCGAGCAAACCTCATGGCTGATACCTTCCATCAAGCAGCCATCACCTAAGAACGCATAAGTATGATGGTCAACGATATTATGACCGTCACGATTAAACTGCGCGGCTAGCGTTTTTTCTGCAATAGCAAAACCAACTGCATTGGCGATACCTTGGCCTAATGGACCAGTAGTGGTTTCAATACCTGGGGTATAGCCAAGCTCAGGATGACCGGGCGTTTTTGAATGCAGTTGGCGGAAACCTTTTAGGTCTTCAACACTAACATCATAGCCCGACAAATGTAGCAATGAGTAGATAAGCATTGAACCATGACCGTTTGATAACACAAAGCGGTCGCGATTATACCAGTTAGGGTCAGCAGGATTATGCTTTAAAAACTTGCGCCATAACACTTCAGCAATATCGGCCATACCCATCGGCGCGCCAGGGTGTCCAGAATTGGCTTTTTGAACCGCATCAAACGACAGTACGCGGATGGCATTGGCTAATTTACGTTCGCTAATTAGAGCAGGCATAGAGTGTCCTAGTATGGAGGATAAGAGGAGAGTTTACTCGAGGGTAAGCAAATAAGGACGCGAAATGCGCCCTTAAATAATAGGCTGTAAAATCAAAGCGTAATCTTAACATGTTTGGCATAGGCCACGTTAAGAATTGGCGTGACAAGACCGTTCGTATTTAATAATGATTCGCATCAGTTTTATCAAACTGCTCACATTAGTTAGCTGCGAAACATGAGGGCAAAATGCTTGTTTAAGCTGGAATAGTCTCAGCACCGCCCATAAAGGAACGCAATACTTCTGGAATGGTAATGCTACCATCAGCATTTTGGTGGTTTTCCATTACCGCAAGCAAGGTTCGTCCAACGGCTAGACCCGAACCATTTAAGGTATGCGCAAGGCTAGTTTGCTTACCGTCTTTAACGCGTGTGCTCATACGCCGTGCTTGAAAGTCGCCACAGTTTGAACAGCTGGATATTTCACGATACATATCTTGGCTCGGTAACCATACTTCGATATCATAAGTTTTTTGCGCGGCAAAGCCCATATCACCGGTACATAGCTTGACAACACGATACGGCAAATTTAGCTGCTGTAAAATATATTCAGCTTGTCCAGTCATCGCTTCTAACAAATCATCAGATTGCTCAGCGGCAGCAATATTGACCATCTCGACCTTTTCAAACTGATGCTGACGAATCAGACCTCGGGTATCACGGCCATGTGAGCCGGCCTCACTACGGAAGCATGGGGTATGGGCAGTGAACTTTAATGGCAGCTCATTTATATCCAAACGCTCACCACGTACCAAGTTGGTCATCGGCACTTCAGCGGTTGGGATGAGATAAAAATCCATTTCATCATTATTAGTGTGATTGGTTAATTTAAACAAATCATCTTCAAATTTGGGCAGTTGACCGGTACCTTTTAAGCTGTCTGAATTAACTATATAAGGGACATAAGTTTCAGTATACCCATACTTCATCGTATGAGTATTAAGCATAAATTGAATCAACGCCCGATGCATTTGGGCAAGTTGCCCTGTTAATACATTAAAACGACTACCTGTAAGCTTAGTAGCGGCTTCAAAGTCCAGCATTCCCAAAGTTTCGCCAATATGAGTATGGTCTTGTATTTCAAAATCAAATTCGCGCGGCGTGCCCCACTTGCGAACCTCTACATTGTCATCTTCTGAGCTGCCGACCGGTACATCTGCTGCAGGAATATTTGGTATTTGTAGGGCTGCTTTGGAGATGCGCTCTTGTAAGATACGTAGCGCGTCTTCGGCCGCTTTAATTTCGCCGCTGACACTTTGCATCTCAGCTAACAATTCACTAGCATCTTCACCGGATTTCTTCAGCGCACCGACTTGTTTGGCCCCTACATTACGACGCGACTGCAACTCTTCGGTCTGTACCTGTAATGATTTACGCTCATTTTCGATCGTTTGCCAGAATTCCATATCAAGCGTATAACCACGAGTGGCCAATTGCTGCTGTAATTCGTCTAGGTCGCCGCGTAAGAGTTTGGGGTCAATCATAATATCTGCCTGTCATATTGAAAGTGAATAAGGGGTTCAAAATAGGAAAACGAATAAAAGTTATAAATAAATAGTAAGGGTATAAACAGTAGGAAGGATAAAGTAAAAATTACAATTATAAAATTGCTCTACCGTTATGTTTGCCCGCCACGCTTTAATGACACATGCCAGCCACTATGATACCAATACCCAGCAGATTTGACCACGTTTTCGAGCGCGATGCTAATCGTAAGCTTAGCAGTCAGCGAGTAATAGTGTTTCTTTTAGAGGCGCTTTTCGGTAAGATAAGCATATAGCTTTAATCCACTTGCAGCCAAGTTAAGCGTAACTGCTTACAATCAGCACTTTTAAACCATTGCTTTTAATCCAACGCTTTTAATATAAGTATTTGAGAACCCTTTATGGCCCTGTACCCCTACACCTTACAACCTGTTGCCTTAAACCTCACTGAGGCCGAATTTCAGCAAGCGCAATATGAGCTATTTACCAATGCTAGCCCGAATTTTGGTTTATCCAGCCTGAAGACTAAAGAGTGGATCATTATAGCGATAGGAATCATATTGGCAGTGGCAGGGCTGGTTTTTGTATCAGGCTATTCAACCATTATTTTTTGGCTGATGCTAGTTGCAGTCGTGATTTATCTATTGGTTCGTACGATTGGTTTTAAATGGTATGTCAAAAAAGAATTTGAGAAACAGGTCGCGGCTCAAGAGATGCCAGATGAGATGCGCCAAATGAAATTGGGCGTACAAAAACACGGCTTAGTCATGGCTATGCCATCCAATCAGCCAGACCTTATGAAAAGCTCACAGATGCGTGGCATGCAAATGCGGGCAGGCGCAACACAACAGGCAGTTATTCCGTGGACAGCTATAAAAAGCTGGGATGAAACTGACGACTATATCTTTATGATGTTTGAGATGAAGGGTCAGCAAGGTAGCCAGATTGTACCCAAACGCCTCAAGGCACAGAAATTCCCTATCGATACCGTACGTCAGCATCTACAAGAAGTCGTGCCTATTCGCGGTCTGCAACCTGAGAATCTACAACCACCCGCCTAAGCTATTATAGCTACTTACTTATTGGAGTGATTGTTAGTTATTTAGATTAATAGATAGCTTACTGATACTGATTCATTAGGGGCTTTAAGCGTTTGCATAGGTTTTATAAAACATATCATAGGTTTTGATTTGTTTAACTTAACTTATCATTAATAGCTTGTTATCATAGTAAGCATCAAAGGTAAGACGATTAATACGTTAATTTTTATACCACTATTTTTATAACAATAACCTTTCTACTCACACTAAAAGGACAATATCATGAGTAATGCTACCAATAATACCACTACTACTGACAGCACTAACCAAATCGGTCTCGAAAAAGCAGATATGAGCCATGTGATTGCCAAACTTAATGGCTTATTATCAAGCTACCATATGTTTTATATCAACGTTCGCGGTTATCATTGGAACGTTAAAGGTGAGCATTTTTTCTCACTACACCCTAAGTTCGAAGAGCTATATACCGCCCTACAAATACAAATTGATGAAATCGCTGAGCGTATTTTAACCCTAGGTGGCACACCGTTCCATGCTTATAGCGATTTCTCACAGCATACTGGTATCTCTGAAGATAAAAACGTTAAAGATGGCAATACCTGTGTAAAAGGCGTAGTAACTGGCCTACAAGAGCTTATCGAAGAGCAACGCCAAGTATCTACCCTAGCGGCAGAAAGCGATGACCAAGGTTCAGCTGACTTAGTTGATGCTTACGTACAAGAGCAAGAAAAACTGGTCTGGATGTATAACGCCTTTTTAGCTTAACATTATCTAGCGCTCTAATTAAAACCATAAAAAAGCACCTATATAAGGTGCTTTTTTATGGCTTAGGCTTTATTAAAATATAGTTATTTACTGCTGAATCCATTGACGCATTTTTTCACGCTCAGCCGGTGTTGAATCAAGCCATAGCTTCATAAACTGATCGAGGGTCTTGCTAGACTGGCTGACAGTGGTCGTTGGCGTCTGGTTGATAGTGGCGGTTGGCGTAACCGTATACTTCGTTGAAGACACTGCTCCAGAGTTCACATTATTCTGATTAGCTCTAGTAGCCTCAGTTGGCTGGCCTAAAGCGGCAATAGCTCGCTGGTTTTGTAATTCAGCATTACTACTGCCACCAAATACGCCGCCTAAGGCTTTACCTAATCCTGAGAAGATACTGCCATCATTACTGTTAACGCTCTGCTGACTTGCGATGACGGTATTGTTCTGTTGTATGGCTAGCGTTGGACGCTCAGCATAAGTTTTAGCCGCCGCATAGTCTTCTGGTTGACCTGGCATAATTAAACGGTAGGTTTGGTTGTCCGTCATGTCTGCGGCCACACTGATGTTGCCTGAGCGCAGATAATCATGCTCATCACGACGCAAATTATATAAACGGTCATATTTAGCAGTAATCACATGCTGACCAGGCTGCAAAGTAAATTCTTTAGTTATTGGCTGAAAGACGCTTGCTTTAAGCTCCTGACCATTAATAGCGGTAACCTTGATATTGTCGTCGACTAACAAGGTGACTGCGGCATGAGACAGCATAGAAACTGACCCTCCCCCAACCAATAGCATGCTGACGGTTAGTTTTTTTAGCCCAGAGAGGGTGTTTTTCATAAGAATTCCTGTCAATGGTAAAAGCATTTGGGGGTGAAAATATTTGATAATAATAAATTTTATGAGAAATTTTTTATAAGAAAGTTAGTTTTAATTTTCTAAAAAACTAATGGCTAAAAGTCTAATGGAATAGTATGGTTGTCATGATCAGCGGCTCGTTTGTCCACTTGTGTTTCTTGAGTAATGTCGGCGAGCTCGGCGACAAGCGTTTGCTCATCAATAGTACGCAGAGCGTCACTAATCACCGCTTTAGAGATGTTGCTACGTCCAAGATTAGAGAACATCGGCTGGATATAGTTGAGTACCACCATCATGGCACCGATACGATGCGGTCCTTCATTTAGCAGATGATCACTAATACGCTCATCAAACTGCCAACCACGGCGACGTAAGATAGACTGCAGTAAAGCTTGGCGGTCAGCTAAATCACGCCCATTAGGCACTTTAAAGGTAGGCGCTTGCGACAGCCTACTCAATAAATCGGTCAACTGAAATGGTAGCTCACCCGCCGGTTTGTTGGCGGCAAATAATAACTGACGCTGCCCCTCGCGACTACGATTAATCAGATGAAATAAAGCCTCTTGCCACTGACTGCTATGCTCAAGCACCTCCAAATCATCAATAGCGATAACATCGAAGTTCTCAAGTGAGGATAGGACATTGACATCGGTATGTATCAGCTCGTTGAGCGATAGACAAATCGCTGACTTGTCCATCTCAATGAATGACTCACAAATAGCGGATAGCAGATGAGACTTACCCGTAGCAGGGCTGCCAAACAGGTACAGCTGGCCAATCAGGCCGACATGTAACTGCCGCACTGCATCAATAATCGACATCCAACCGGGACCGGCAAAGTCGCTGAGACTCGCGTCGTGCTTGATATCTAGATTGAGACTTAGCTGTGCTTCTGCCATGAATCATCCACTCGGTTCGCGTAGCGCAATAAGCAATAGATAATTAGAAGGCTACTTTCTATACTATCTTTTCTCTCTATACTGTCTTTTTTTGAACTGTCTTTTATTAAACTAACTTTAAATCTGCGTTATATAAACTTAATTTTTTAATTGAAAATTTTTGTCTGTTTAATAGCGTAATGACATATTACGCTATTAAACCCATTATAGTAACGGTCACATCATAAACATAGGACCTATATATACCATGTTTACAAAATGACTGACAAGCCTTTTACAGCCTAGCAGCGCTGAGCATCACATTTATAACAATAGTTCTTGCGCTAAATACCTGTTATTTCAAATAATACTGAAATTTAGCTTAATTTCAGTATTATTTTTTCCCGAACAAATCCAGCTGCTTACGACCTTTATAAAAATCAGTCGCTTGGTAATAAGTGTATAAATGCCGGAACAAAACATTTAGCACGGCAGATACTGGTAGCGCAATAAGCATGCCAACAAAGCCTAATAAACTGGCGCCTGCCAATACCGCAAAAATTACCCATAACGGTGATAGACCAATTTTATCACCCAATAATAAAGGCTGTAGTACATAGCCTTCAGCTGCCTGTCCTATTAAAAAAGCCCCAACTATTAGTGATAAATGTAACCAGTCAAGACCAAATTGGAATAAGCCGGCAATAATTGCCGCTATGAACCCAAGCCCAAAGCCCAAGTAGGGTACGAAACTGGCAATACCAGCGCCCATACCGATGATCAGCCCGAGCTCAAGGCCAATCAATTGCAGCTGTACTGCGTAAATGATACCTAATAATACCATGACCAGCAGCTGGCCTTTGATGAATGCCATCAACGCCCGATCACACTCTTGCGCAATTCCGATAACTTTTTTGCTATAGGCGTTAGGAATGGCCATCTTCCAAGTATACAGACGTTTGTCCCAATTGAATAAAAAATAAAAGGTCAAAATCGGCACTAACACAATAAGACCAGCGCTATTGATAAAATTCATACTTGACGATAGTAATTGCGTCATCACCGTACTGGCATCAGAAAACTTATAATGCGCTTGCATATATTCTACCAGCGTTTCAGAAAAACCCTTAGCTTCTAAAGGCGGCAGACGAATGCGGGTGTTACCGACAAACCACTCACGCACCACTTGATTATACCAGTTCAGAACTTGGGGCAAATATTCCCAAGCAGCTTGCAGTTGGTACCACAATGTCGGTATCAGCCACCACAAGAGCAGCACCATACCTAAGGTAATAGTCGCATAAACGACAATAATAGCAATCCAGCGTTTGACGTATTTTGACAAATGCTTGACCAGCGGATTGAATAAATAAGCGAGCACAAAAGCGACGACGAACGGTACAATAACCGGCATCATCAAATGCAACAAAACAAATATCATCACCAACACTATGACGATGAATAAGCGCCGAAAAAAAGGATCTATCGGTTGGTTTATCATTAATTACAATCCTACGAGTAAGCTGATAGCGATGATTTAAGTGGTCAATGCTAAATTCCTTATTATTACAGAGTACATAAAAAAAGCAGTCATTTTTTGTTTCCTAGCTTTTTTATTTAGCATTTATTTTTAGTGTTAGCCCCATTATCGACCATGTTAATCGAATATGGACAAGTCGCTTTGCGAGTGCGGTCTATTTTTGGGTATAATGCACGCACTGTAATCAAATCCTTCTACACTGATTTCGATCACTGACTCCAATTACCCACCCTAACTGTGAGATGACCATGAGTGACAAGCCTTCTTTAAGCTACAAAGATGCTGGCGTTGATATTGATGCCGGCGATGCGCTGGTCCAGCGCATCAAATCCGTGGCAAAAGCCACTACTCGTCCTGAAGTGGTGGGCGGACTTGGTGGTTTCGGTGCTCTATGCCGTATTCCGACCGGCTATACCTCACCGCTACTGGTTTCAGGTACTGATGGCGTGGGCACTAAGCTAAAATTAGCATTACAGCTCAATCGCCATGACACTATCGGCATTGACTTAGTCGCCATGTGTGTCAATGATTTGTTGGTTTGCGGCGCTGAACCTTTATTCTTCTTAGATTATTATGCGACAGGCAAACTTGATGTCGATACTGCCGCGACTGTGGTAACTGGCATTGGTGAAGGCTGTAAGCTTGCCAATTGCGCTCTCATCGGTGGTGAAACGGCTGAGATGCCAGGTATGTACCAAGACGACGATTACGACTTGGCCGGATTTTGCGTCGGCGTGGTCGAAGAAGCGGAAGTCATCACTGGCGAAAATGTAGCAGAAGGCGATGTACTGATTGCCTTAGCTTCAAGTGGCGCGCATTCTAACGGTTATTCATTGGTACGCAAGGTCATTGACGTCAGCGGCATTGATGTGGTTAATAGCACTGAACAGTTAGATGACCAGTCTATCCAAGACGCGCTAATAGCACCAACGCGTATCTATGTTAAAGCCATTAAAGCGCTACAAGATACCCTTGGTAATCAAAATCTTCATGCCATGTCGCATATTACCGGTGGCGGCTTAACGGACAATTTACCACGCGTCCTCCCTGATAACTTAGCAGCCAGTATCGATACTAAGAGCTGGCAGTTCTCAGAGCTGTTCACTTGGCTACAAGCTCAAGGTAATATTGACCAAAGTGAGATGTATCGTACCTTTAACTGCGGCGTAGGCTTTGTGATTGTGGTTCCTAAAGATCAGGCGAATACTGCGATTAAAACTCTGAATGATGCTGGTGAACACGCTTGGCAAATCGGTGAGATGGTCAGTCGTGACTTAGATACAGATGCAGACGCCGTGGTATATCGCTAATGTCTGTTGATAACTTACAGCAACCAAGCAAGCAACAGCAAACCAGCCCGTTACGCATTGCCGTTTTGGTATCAGGCAACGGCAGCAACCTACAAGTTTTAATAGACGCCATGCAGGCTGGTGCGCTACCGATTAATATCGTTGGCGTTATTAGCAATCGTGATGATGCTTATGCTATCACTCGTGCTCAGCAAACCAATATCCCAGTGACCGTGCTATCCCATACTGCCAACGGCAAACGCATGGCAATTAAAACTTTTGAGACTCATGCCAGTGCGCAATTTGCAACATGGAAACCGGACTTGATTGTGCTTGCCGGCTTTATGCGGGTATTAAGTGCCGCATTTATTGACAGCACGCCAGCGCCGATGATTAATTTGCATCCGGCGCTATTGCCTGCTTATAAGGGAATGAACACCCATCAGCGCGCTGTACAAGCTGGTGAGCGTTATCATGGTTGTAGCGTCCATGTGGTCACTGTTGAGCTTGATGCAGGTCAAGTACTAACCCAAGCCGTGCTCAATGTAAATGCAAAGGATAACGCTGATAGCTTGCAAACACGCGTGCAAGTGCTGGAGCATCAGTTATTACCGTGGACAATATTGTTATTAGCAAAAGGCGTTCTACCGCTCAACGCTAATGATAAACTGCCAGATACAATATCTCATTTACCGATTTTACCCTTACGGCTTTGTTTAGATAATTAAGATTTATTATCCAAAATAAACAGAAGCGCTGTAAGCTACAGATATAAAAATACCCCGCTGCTGAGCAACGGGGTATTTTTTATTACTATCTTAAATAAGGTAATCTCAAAAACTTAAGAGCAAATATAAAAACTAAGCAGGTTTTTTGCCAACTACATGTACCGATTTGATGTTAACGAACTCTTTTATACCAAAGCCACCATGCTCACGACCATAACCTGAGTCTTTGACCCCACCGAATGGTAATCCCGGATTAACCAAATCATAACCATTGATATAAACCATACCGGTATCGAAATACTGTTGGGCTAGGCCGATAGCCTTATCTTCGTCTTTGGAGAAAATAGCACCGCCTAGTCCATAACGGCTGTCATTAGCAATACGCAGCGCATCATCTTGGTCTTTAGCACGAATTAAGGATGCCACAGGGCCGAACAACTCATCTTTATAGGCAGGCTGATCCGGTGTAATGTTTTCCAAAATCGTTGGTGGATAAAAAGAACCGGGCTCATCTGGTACTTCACCGCCTAAGGTAATGGTTGCGCCTTTACTGACACTTTCTTGGACTTGCTTGTGCAAATCATCACGTTGCTTGCTACTCGATAGTGGGCCTATATCAACTGAATCGTCCATTGGGTCGCCCACTTTATAGTTATTGAACTTCTCAATGACTAGCTTACGAAACTCATCATAGACACTATCCACTACCACAAAGCGTTTGGCAGCAATACAGGTTTCGCCATTATTATATAAGCGAGCATGGGCACAAGTTGCGGCAGCTAAATCTAAGTCTGCATCTTCTAATATGATGAATGCGTCATTAGACCCAAGCTCCATGACTGTTTTCTTCAGAGCTTTAGCCGCTTGTTGGGCTACGACTCTACCGGCTACATCACTACCTGTCAGCGTCACACCGCGTACTTTTTCATGTTCAATAACTTTTTCTGATTGATCATGACCTATAATTAGTACTTGGAACAAATCATTAGGTAAATCAGACTCATGGAGTATTTTTTCGATCAATAAGGCAGAACCCGTAACGTTTGAGGCATGTTTTAATAAAATGCTGTTACCTGCCATTAAGTTCGCGATAGTATAACGAAACACTTGATAGGCTGGGAAGTTCCATGGTTGGATACCATAAATGATACCAATAGGCTCATAGCTGATTAAACCTTTCTTTATACCCGCAATATCGCGCTCGTCTTCGGCTAGGGCGGCTACACCATTACCAGCCGTGTAATCACAGATACCTTTACATAAATCAACTTCACCTAAGCTGTCCTCATAAGTTTTGCCGCGCTCTTCGGTCATCAGCTTGGCAAGTTCTTCTTTATGCTTCATTAAAGAATCACCTATAGAGTTGATAGCTTTTGCACGCTCTTCGTGACTAACCCCACGCCACTCTAAAAAGGCCTTATGAGAAGCATCAATTATTTTATCGATCTCTTCTGCACTCATATAGCTATAATCTTTGATGTCTTCACCCGTCGTTGGGTTCACGGTCGTAATATCTGCCATGATAATTATCCTTTTTTTAGTAAAATCTAGTTTTAGTTATTTCTACTCAACTCTAATTTTCTTAGCGAACGTTATCTTTTAAACTATTCATCTTCGTTACTAACTATTGATTTACTTAGAATTTTAGTATTATTTATCTCTACGCATTCACTAATCTTTATCTAATATAGCAGAAGCATTACCCTTAAAGTTTTACAAGATATTGTGAAATGTGTTTGAGTTGTTAACCATGTTAACGACTTACTAAATATCGAAATAATAAAAAAACCAGCACAATGACTGGTTTATGTTAATAGTTAATAGTTAATAGTTAGTACGTTGTTATATAAACAACACCCTAAAACAAGTGATTAATAATCGGTATATCTTGCTCTTGGTTTTCTTCTTCAGCCACCAATTGCCGCGCCACATGCATAATCAATTGGCGTAACCATCTGTGTGCAGGATGGTGTTGCAACAGCGGTGACCATGCCATCGTTAGCTCAAATTCAGGAATAAAAAATGGCGGCTCTTTCATAATAATGCTGTCATTGGTCGCTTGCATGCGCGCAACACGGGTCGGCAAGGTTGCAATAAGGTCTTTGTTTGCAGCCAACATCGCAGGCATCTGATAATGACGAGTGAAGACGCTAATCTTCCGCTTTTGACCCAGACGCTGCAAGGCTTGATCAATAGACCCAAGACCGCCAGACTTTTCTGGATTAACGCCGAAGCCTACACCCATGCCGGTCTTAGATACCCAAACGTGCTGGCCTTTTAGATAGTTTTTTAGGTTAAAGCGATTGGCGTAAGGACTGTCAGCCGATAATAAACAGCTAAAGGTATCGCGCCAAACCAAAACTTGATGGAAACTCTGGGGAATCTCATTAAAGCGGTTAATAGCCAAATCAACGCGCCCCTGCTCCATGTCACGATAAGACACATCAGACGGGGTTAGGAAGTCCAAGATAATGTTTGGCGCCTCCGACCGTAATGCTTTGACCAATTTAGGGACGAGTGTGGCTTCGGCATAGTCTGAGGTCATAATACGAAAGACGCGCGAGGTACTATAAGGACGGAACTCGGTACGCGGCTCTAGGACTTGAGTTAAGTCAGCGAGTACTTCACGGATGCGTGGCTGCAGCTCAAGCGCGCGCTCAGTTGGCGTCATGCCCTCAGACGAGCGCACCAGTAATGGGTCATTGAATAGCTTACGCAAGCGCCGCAAGATATTACTCATGGCAGGCTGGGTTATTCCCAATTGCTCCGCTGCCCGTGTAACATTTTTTTCTCTAAGCAATACATCTAAATGTACCAATAAATTCAAATCAACCCGCTGCAAATTCATATGTATGTCTCTTTGCCTTAGAATAAATGCCACTCAAATCTTGGCAATTTTATGTGCTATTCCTGTCCAAATGCGACTTAAAATAGCACGATAGGACTATTTTTCATTTAGATTCTATTTATCCAGTTGTATTATGATGTGACTTATTATACTCAAAATATTGTTTTTACTACATTATCAAATTAAAAAATGTCTAAGATAAAGATCATGAACTAGATAAATCTTGGCAAGACCGTTATAGTGAGTACTATATATCAATCAAGTACATACTTTAAATCTCAATTCGAGCCACAAGCTGTTTTATATAATTTATATAAAGGCCATACAATAAAGGCGAGAGATAAGAGATAGTCACCACTGATTTATAATATTGGAATACTAAACTTTATAAGTATGACGCTATCACTACGAAGTTAGGGTTGCTGACTATTTATTAGCTACATTCATATTAAATATTTACTTGGTTTTAGATTAACTGAACTCAGTAACACTATGAGAATTTGAATTTGCTACAATAGGTAGCGATCAATAATTAGCTATAACCTACCTGAAACTTAACTAGCAATATTCAACTGGTTATTATAGCATTTCTTATCGGTAAGTAGCGAAACTGCCGTCTTGTAACTACTCAAAGTTGATCACATTGTAAGCATTAAGTAAATACCTTGCCTGTTTATGCGCTGATTGCTGATTTTTAGCAATATGCTCACGCAAAACACTTGTATTTTTCGACAGGTTTGTTTAGGGTAATAGGCCTAAGAGGATTGGACAATCACTGGTTGTCGTTTACGGATAGAACTCCAATACCCTCTTAGCCATAGCAGCAACAATTAAGTTTCGATATAACCAATGTAATCGCAATCCCCCGCAACTCCAATACAACATAGTTATAATCACTTTATTACTTGATTTTTTGTGCGTTAATTTTTTATACCCCACCAAGGAGAAGTCTAGATGTCAAATTATACATCTGCGTTAGAATTAGTACGTAAACTAAAGAAACAACATGGCAATTGGGAAAATATCAGCGAAAATGATGCCGCTCGTATGATGGTACAAAATCGCTTTAAAACTGGCTTAGATATCGCTCAATATACTGCAGATATCATGCGCGAAGACATGGAAGAGTATGATAAAGATAGCTCTCAGTACACTCAGTCTTTAGGTGCTTGGCATGGTTTTGTTGCCCAACAAACTATGTATGCTAAGAAAAAACACTTCGGCACTACATCAAAAACCTACATTTATCTATCAGGTTGGATGGTTGCAGCCCTTCGCTCAGAGTTCGGTCCATTACCTGACCAATCTATGCACGAAAAAACAGCGGTACCAGATCTTATCGAAGAGATTTATCAGTTCTTGCGTCAAGCGGATACTAAAGTATTGAATGACTATTTCCGTGAATTGAATGCTGCGGAAGAAGCTGGTAAAGATACTAAAGAGATTCAAGACAAAATCGAAAACTTTGAATCACATGTTGTGCCAATTATTGCTGATATCGATGCCGGTTTCGGTAATGAAGAAGCGACTTATCTATTGGCTAAAAAGATCATTGAAGCGGGTGCTTGTGCCCTACAAATCGAGAACCAAGTTTCTGATGTCAAGCAGTGTGGACATCAGGCTGGTAAAGTGACTGTACCGCATGAAGACTATATCGCAAAGCTTAACGCTATCCGTTATGCCTTCTTAGAGCTTGGTATCGAAAATGGTATCATCGTTGCTCGTACTGACTCTGAGGGTGCATCATTGACCCAAAAAATCCCAGTATCAAATGAACCTGGTGATTTGGCCTCTAAATATATCGACTTTATCGATATGGAAGAAGTTACTCTTGAAACTGCAAACGAGAATGACAGCTTACTTAAGCATGACGGTAAACTAGTTCGTCCAGTGCGCCTAGCAAACGGTCTATACCAGTTCCGCGAAGATACTAACGTTGATCGCGTTGTACTTGACTGCGTAACTGCTTTAGAGAATGGTGCTGATTTACTATGGATCGAAACGCCAACACCAGATATCGAACATATCAAAATGATGGTTGATCGTATTAGAGAAGAGCAGCCTAAAGCGAAATTGGTCTATAATAATAGCCCATCGTTTAACTGGACGCTAAACTTCCGTAAGCAAGTCATGGCTAAGTGGGAAAAAGAAGGCCATGACATCTCTAAATATAACAAAGACGACTTGATGAGTTCTGATTACGACAATACTGAACTCAATACAGAAGCTGACAAGCTTGCGAAGAACTTCCAAAAAGACGCAGCACGTGAAGCGGGTGTATTCCATCACCTCATTACGTTACCTACGTATCACACCACTGCTTTAGAAATGAATAACCTTTCTAAAGGTTACTTCGGTGAAGACGGTATGCTTGCATATGTAGCTGGCGTACAGCGTAAAGAAATCCGTGAAGGCGTATCCGCCGTTAAGCACCAAGCAATGGCTGGTTCTGACATCGGTGATGATCATAAAGAGATCTTCTCAGGTGAAAACGCGCTAAAAGCTGGCGGCGGCAAAAATACTATGGGTCAGTTCGGCTAGACCACAAGTATGTATTGTTAAATACAGCTTGAAGTAAAAAAACCGCTCTACTCTAGGTAGGGCGGTTTTTTTATGGTGTTTAAAATAATGGTCTTTAAAATAGTTCTGCTTATCATTCTATAACGAACGCCCCTTATAGGATGATAGAATCAATTATCATTATTCAAAACTATTATTCAAAATTGAGGGGAAAAGTCATGCACGAAATAGAATTGAAGTTCTTAGTACCAGAGGCACGATTAAAGGGTCTAATACGCCAAGCAAAGGTTAAGTCCTCGCAAGATATTCACATGGCAGCCCACTATTTCGATACCCCCAAGCAAACGTTAGCAAAGGCGGGCATTGGTCTGCGTATTCGTAAAGAAGGTGATACGTGGGTACAGACTATTAAAGCAGGCGGCGATGGTATTGCAGCGCGCTTAGAGCATAATGCGGGTCTTGATAACGAACATATACAAACCATGCTAGATAATGATAGCTTAATGCCTGACTTAAGTATTTATAAAGAAACTTCAATCGCGCCCGTTCTGGCTGATTTTAAGTTAAAAAAACTAACTAAAGCCTTAACTCGTCAGTACGTAACCAATGTACAGCGCACCACGCGCCTACTAGAAGATGGCAGTAAAGACGACGGCAGTGAAAATAACAATAGTATTGAAATGGCTTATGATTCTGGCGAGCTTATCCACGGTAATGATGACAGCCAGCGGCAAGCGATTCAAGAAATTGAGTTTGAACTGGTTTCGGGTGATCTGGAGTTTTTATTTGCGACCGCTAAAATCTGGTGTAAGCGCTATAAGCTCTGCTTGTCTACCGTAACCAAAGCGGAACGTGGCGGTTTGCTCATCAAAAGGCAAGACTATAGCCCAGCAGTCAAAGCTGATTTGCAACTGCTGAACGTCAATAAAGACAGCAGCATCTCTGCCTTTATACGTGCCACTGTGCACAACTGTCTACTCCAAATACTACCGAACAGTAGCGCCATTGTCGCTGGTAGCGAAGATAATGGTCATCTCTTACAGCTGCGTATTGGTTTGCGCCGCCTGACGGTCGCTCTAGATACATTTAACAAATTCTCAGAGCAGCTGAATCCTGAATGGCAGCCCATACTCAAACAAACTGCTGCCCTACTTGACGACTACCGCGAGCTTGCTTATCTAGCATCGCATATTGAGCCAACGTTAGAGCAGCATGGTGCGCCTAGTATTGATTGGACGGCTGACGTTAAGCAAATTAAAGTGACCCCTATTAATGCGGTAGGTGCCAATGACTTCCAGCTGACTTTATTAGAGCTGATTGCCTTTACTATGAGTGATGCGAGTACTGAATCGCAAGCAGATAAGCTCGCAATAGATAAATTGGCAAAAATCTTATCCAAAAAATATATGAAATTACTCAAAGCTGAACAAAATTTTGACGATTGGAGTTATAATAATTCGGATTGTGATGACTGGGGTTGCGATGACAGGGAGACTGAAAGCTCTAAGATTGTTAATCTAAGAAATGATGATTCAAATCATAGCTGTTCAATTGGTAGTATTTTGCAGAAGACCCACAGTCACTTAAAAGACTTATGCTACATCAGCGAGTTTGCCGCACCGTTATATGCCAAAAAGAAAAGCAAACGTTGGTTTAAGAATTTAGCTAAAGCACAAAAATCACTGGGCCAATACTATGACCATCTGCAATACCAACAGCGCTATCAGCAAAAGGCCGCAACAGACGCTAACGCCTTGTATGGTGCCGGATGGTTTACTGTGACGCTAAAAAATGATTATAAACGTTGTCAAAAGGACTTAAATCGTATCCAAGATAATGCTGCTTTTTGGTAATAGTACCTTGCTAAGAAAAAATGGCTATAAAAAAGACAGCGCCATTAATATGGGCTGTCTTTTTTTGATCTTGAATTTATTGGCTTTTAACTTAATAGATTTTAACGTATTGCGCTCTTTAGCTATCAAGTCCCAACACTTTCATACGTTCATTAAGCGGCTGATAAGTTTTCTCTCCAGCGGACTCTAGGATATTGCCAAATGGCATTTGCGCGACCAATTCCCAGTTATCAGGAATAGAAAACGTAGCGGCAATATCGTTATCAATCAGGGGATTATAGTGCTGCACACTCGCTCCAACATTTAAGGTACTCAATTCTATCCACATCGCATACTGATGCATGGCTGAAGTTTGGTGCGCCCATAGAGGAAACTTAACAGCATATAGCGCAAACTTTTCTTGTAGCGATTTGACAACGTCTTTATCTTCAAAAAACAGTACCGTCCCCGCCGCTGCACGAAAGCTGTCCATCCTTTGTTTGCTACCCGAGAAATCGCCGTCACCCACTTGCTTACGCAATTGAGCTTCGGTAATATCCCACAGTTGCTGATGCTGCTCACCAAATAAGACGACCAGCCGCGACGATTGAGAATTAAAGGCAGAGGGAGTATGTAGAAGTACGCGCTCAGCAATATTGACAATGGCCCGTGGATCTACTGGCAAATCGTTACCCAACTCATAGATTGTACGACGTTCATCAAAAGCCTGTTGCACCGTTACTAGTGTTGCTGTCGTCATTATTATTATCCTCGTTGCTATGGTTTATCTTTATTATCTATTCATTCTGTCGTTTGATTATTTAGGTATCTAATAGCTCATCAAGCATCATCTAATCGTGCTTCTGATTTGCTGCTATTAAATACGATAACTATTATAACAACGCCTTAGCGTTACCGCGTTATTATTAAATTTATTTTATAAATAGTCTTGTAACCTTGTCTGTTCAGCATTTCAAATATTGAAATTAGCTATTAGTCGTTACTATTCTTTAATCAGCAACGATAGTGACTGGCGTACCCTCACCTACCTGTGCAAACAGCTCAATAATATCCTGATTACGCATACGCACGCAGCCGTGTGAGCGCGGTATCCCCATCGGTTGGTTATCAGGTGTGCCATGAATGTAGATATAACGCTGATAAGTATCGCAGCCTCCTTGGTTATTGCAGCCTTTATTGCTGCCTTCTTCTAAACCTGCCAGCCATAAAATCCGGCTTAATATCCAATCGCGTTCAGGGTTTTGTGCATCAAGAGTAGCGCTATAGATTTCACCGGTTGGCACGCGCCCAACAAATACTGAACTAATAGGCTGACTGCCACCTATTTTTTGGGCGATAATATGAGCACCAAGTGGTGTACAGCCGCTATCTTGCTGACTACCGATGCCGTTCTTAGCGGTAGAAATACCATAGCGGCAAACTTCTATCCCTTGTTGGTATAAAATCAGTATCTGCTCAGCAATATTAATCAGTAGCTCTGAGGCTAGTTTCTGATTGTCAGTCATAGGCTTTATTGTCCGATTATTGTAGGTTTTCTGCCACAAAATAGTTTGTAAATAAGTTATAAACAGGCTGTTTATAAGAAAAATTCTAACTTTAAGGGATTGTATCGAGGCAATTGGCACCGTAATATAGGTGCACACTTTTTGATGCTAGCAGATTATGACGACTATTTCACCGACACGTGTGTCGATGTATGATTTTTTATATCAAGATATCCAGCCGATGGTATCGCTATTAGCCGATGCTGCACAGCTGTCATTGCCACAAACGCATCTAGCGATAAGTCACAGCTTGCAGGCTATCGTCAGCGCTCTACTCGCTTATCAGCAGCACTATCAAGGTCAAGCCATTAGCAAAAAGTTATTTACCCGTAGTGCCGTCAAAGAGCTACGCAAATATAACTCGATGAACTTTGTGACCACGAATGCTATCTTATATCATCGTCATGATGTGGCAGATGCGTTATTTGGTAATAGTGCACGGGTCATTACTACTAGCGAATATATTGCCCAACAGATCAAGACCACAGCGCCACAAGCGCAAATCCTGCTTACTTCTCTATGTGTGATTGCCTTACGTGAATTGGCTATCTTAGCCGATTATAGTCAGCTAGATTATGAAGAAATTGATAACTGGTTCGTATTGCAACCGCAATTTTTATCAGCCGAGCGCTTTGCTCATACCGACTCCGTAATACCGATTATGGTGTCGATAGACGCTAAAGCAACAAATACCGAATCAATAAATGCTGATAAAAACACCAACAGTAAAACGGACATTAATAATAACATCTCAGAAAGCACAATGCTGCCTGAAGTGGTAACTACAAATCCAGCAGAGGCTAGCGTTCATGCTACAGTTATGGATCTGACTCCGCCACCTTTCGACCGTTACTGGTACGAGCTGAACAAGTTTACCCCCAAGAGTACCGTGCCCATACAAGACATGCAGCAGGCCACCTCTAACTATCTAAAAGCAATTGGCCGCTCACCAGAAAATATGCAAAGCGGCTCCCACAATGATATGTTGGTATTTTCGCAGATGCCAGCTATCTACTTGCCTCATCAGCGTTGGTTGCTACAATTGGCAAAAATTTCTGACATTTATCTTAGCCGTAATCGTCTGCGTATCACCTCCGAACCGATAAACCCACCGACGCGACCGCTGGTTAATTTACGCTCAATTGGTAACAAAAATGACAATCCATCCAAGCCTGCCAGTGAGACTACTATTAAACACGATACAACATATCCTATTTGGAAAAACCCGAT
The DNA here is from genome assembly GCF_904846675.1 of Psychrobacter urativorans. Taxonomy (GTDB): domain Bacteria; phylum Pseudomonadota; class Gammaproteobacteria; order Pseudomonadales; family Moraxellaceae; genus Psychrobacter; species Psychrobacter urativorans_B. The sequence continues at coordinate 130,853 of NZ_CAJHBT010000003.1, forward strand.
TATTCTTATTATTATTGTAGTGCTTGGTACGCTTAGCGCTCTAGCTACTCTCAAATACCAAACGAAAAAATCCAACGGAGTACTACCCGCAACTGAAGCGGTCATAGAGCAAGACCTTGCCCAAGAGCGCGCCCGACGAGAAGCAGCTGCAGCTAATGATACAGATAAACAAGAAAAACCCACAACCAATTAAAAGCGTTCGACAATAAAAAGCAGAGACATCATGCCTCTGCTTTTTATTACTTTTTTTAGCTCAGCTTATTTAAATAAACGGCTTAAATCTTTTATTTAGATAAGTCGCGACCACGGCTGGCTTCAATTGCCAAACGCAGACCGTTTAGACGGATGAAACCTTCCGCGTCTTTTTGATCATACGCGCCAGCATCATCTTCAAAAGTAGCAATTTTCTCATCAAATAATGAATCATCTGACTTACGACCAACCACACTCACGCTACCTTTATATAGTTTCAAACGCACAGTACCATTGACATATTCTTGTGACTTGTCAATTAAGGCCTGTAGCATGAGACGCTCAGGGCTGAACCAATAGCCGTTATAGATAATCTTTGCGTAGCGCGGCATAAGCTCATCTTTTAGATGCGCCGCTTCTCGGTCTAGCGTTAGTGATTCGATACCACGGTGCGCTTTTAGCATAATCGTACCTGCTGGAGTCTCGTAGCAACCGCGTGACTTCATGCCAACATAACGGTTTTCTACGATATCCAAACGACCGATACCATGATTGCCACCGATTTCATTCAGTTTAATCATAATCTCATACGGCTTAAGCGTCTCGCCATCGATAGCAACAATGTCGCCTTTCTCGTATTCTAACTCTAAATACTGTGCTTCATCTGGCGCTTCTTCTGGGCTGACTGTCCAGCGCCACATGTCGTCTTCTGCTTCGGCGTATGGGTCTTCTAGAATACCGCCCTCATAAGAGATATGCAATAAGTTGGCATCCATTGAATAAGGAGACTTGGTCTTATTACCAGCATAGTCGATAGCAATGTCATGTTCTTTGGCATACTCCATCAAGCTTTCGCGGCTAGACAAATCCCACTCACGCCAAGGAGCAATGGTTACTACGTCAGGCGATAGAGCAACAGCGCCAAGCTCAAAACGTACTTGGTCATTACCCTTACCGGTTGCGCCATGGCTGATGGCATCCGCGCCATGCTCGGCAGCAATTTCAACCAAACGCTTGGCAATAAGCGGACGTGCAATAGAAGTACCTAGTAGATATTCGCCTTCATAAATGGCATTAGCACGGAACATGGGGAACACATAATCACGCGCAAACTCTTCGCGCAAATCTTCAATATGGATACTCTTGATACCCATGGCTTCCGCTTTGGCACGTGCCGGCTCAACTTCTTCGCCTTGACCAATGTCAGCGGTAAAAGTAATCACTTCAGCGTCATATGTATCTTGTAGCCACTTGGCGATGATGGACGTATCGAGACCACCAGAATAAGCCAAAACAATTTTATTAATATTTTTTGGGTCGAGCTGAGCCATAAATAACTCCTCATATTAGAATTTAGTGATAAAAATACTGATTAGAATAAATTAAAAAATAGAGTGCCTACTCAGTGTACATCATATTTGGGATAGGCAAAAGTGTAACCACCGCGTGACGCTAGGATTTATCACAGTTTCACCTATTGTTTAAGTGTACGAGTACTCAGCTCACAATCATTTAATCCCATATTCAGCCACATATTTAGTCAGACAAGCAAATCTGTTATTATAGCTATAGATCAAAGGCTATCAATATCCGCCTTCTACCCCTTCTTTTTATTCCCGTATTGACGATACAGAGCACTGTGACCCCTATGACTGATTCAATTACAGAGTTAACCCTTCTGCAACCTGACGATTGGCACATCCATTTACGTGACGACAACGCACTGGCGACCACTGTGCCACACGCAGCGACGAACTTTAACCGCGTTATCTGTATGCCAAATCTGGTGCCGCCAGTCAAAAATGCTGACGATGCCCGCGCTTATCGTGAGCGTATATTGCACCACCTGCAGGCTAGTGACGTGAGTGCCGCACGCAAAGCTGCCTTTAACCCACGCATGACCTTATATATGACTGACCACACCTCGATCCATGATATCGAAATGGCCGCAAAATCTGGTATCGTGCAAGCGGTTAAGCTTTATCCTGCCGGCGCCACCACCAACTCTGCTGATGGCGTGACTGATATTAATGCCCGCGCCAAGGTATTTGCAACCATGGAAAAGTATAATTTACCACTATTGCTACATGGTGAAGTGACTCACGACCATGTGGATATTTTCGACCGTGAAAAACGCTTTTTGGATGAAGTCTTGGTGCAAATTATTGCTAATTTCCCCACCCTAAAAATTGTGCTGGAACATATCACTACCAGTGATGCTGCAGATTTTGTCTTAGCTCAGGGTAGTCAAGTTGCTGCTACGATAACGCCGCAGCATCTGATGCTTAACCGCAATCATCTACTACTAGGTGGTATCAAGCCGCACTTTTATTGCTTGCCAATTTTGAAACGTGCTACCCATCAACAGGCGCTACTGGCTGTAGCAACCAGCGGCAGTCCAAAATTCTTTTTGGGTACCGATTCAGCGCCACATGCGACGGATAAAAAAGAAGCCACTTGCGGCTGTGCAGGTTGCTACAGTTCAGCTACTGCCTTGCCCTTGTATGCGACTGCTTTTGATAGTATCGGTAAAATTGATAAGTTAGAAGGTTTTACCAGCCGCTTTGGCGCAGAGTTTTATGGACTACCGGTTAATACCAATACTGTAACTATAATCAAGACCCCGATGCAAGTACCCACAGACTATCCCTATTTTGATGGCTCAACGCTCACACCGCTGATGGCTGGCGAGACGTTACCTTGGTCTATTAAGGCATAATCTAGCTACTGTGTGTTTCCTTAACATAAAGAACAGCTGGTTTGACCCGATGGTGTAGGCGACATGATTGAACTATATGATTAGATCATTGACGTCACTAATCACCCTATACCATCTTGCACTTATTTATTTTTAATATATCTTGTACGACCGATAAAAGTGATTTGATCTGATATGACCTTCCCAAATAGCACCGACTTACCTACTGATGATTTAATAACTGATACATTAACCGACGCAAAAAATCAGCCAGTAACCAATCAAGACGATAATCCAAAGACCAGTACCAATTCTAACAATACCGTTAATAGTCATAGGGTTAATAGTAATACGGTTAATAATGAAGGCACTCCTAATAGTGAAACTTCTACTGATACCGAAGAGTTAGCACCGATGACCTTAAAAGAGCGGTTTCGCAAGTTCTTGCCAGTGGTCGTCGATGTCGAAACTGCGGGCTTTAACTCGCAGACTGATGCGTTGTTAGAAATTGCTTGTATCCCTATCTTATTAAATGAAGATGGAGTATTTTATCCAGGCGAAGCTTTGAACGCTCATATTGAGCCTTTTGAAGGCGCAAATCTAGAGCCTAGCGCTTTGGCATTCACTGGTATCGATCCTAATAACCCGATGCGCAAAGCCATTGCGGAGGACGAAAAAACCGCACTACGACGAATATTTAAGGGTTTAAAAGAAGTACGTAAGGCTGAAGAATGTCGCCAATGTGTCCTCATAGGCCATAACGCCCATTTTGATTTAAGCTTTTTGAATGCAGCAGTGTTACGTACTAATAGTAAAAACCACAACCCTTTCCATCAGTTTTCGGTATTCGATACCGTCACCTTAGCCGCACTGGCATTTGGGCAAACGGTACTAGCAAGGGCTTGTAAGGCTGCTGGCCTTGATTTTGATGGTAATAATGCCCACTCCGCCTTATACGACACTGAAAAAACGGCAGAGCTGTTTTGTCATATTCTGAATAGCTACCCCATGCTGGCCAACGCTTTACATACTAAACCAAGCACGGTAGAGTTAACTGACAACAACAATAATAATAAGTAAACAACAAATAAAGAGATTTCGTTTATAATTAATGGTCAGTAGCGATTTATGGATAACTGTCTACTGACCATTAATTATAAAAGACAATAATACTGTTTTGCTCATTTAATAAATTTTAACTCACTAACCAACTAACTTTACCATCTTGATTTCGCAATCAATAAGGATATGATTGATACGATGATAAGCAAGTCAACTGTCAGCCCAAATTGGTTTGATGTACTGTCTAAATGGAATTGATAGTTCACTCACTTGTTACTGTTCTCGTCTTAGATGACGCCCTGATATCCTGTCGATGATTTAAGTTGCTCACCCCGCCTCGATGGCATGCACCATGCTATTCTAGGCCTAATAAGAGGGACTTTACCATGGAACTGGAACCGCATCACATATTATGGGGAACAATTTTTGGTTATATGCTACTCGCTTTAACCATCAGCGCTTGCACTTCCCTATGGATTCGTCATCATTTAAAAAACAATGACCTGCACCCACGTCGCGCTATTAGAAAAAATTATTTAACTGCGAAAAGACGTCAAAAGTATAAAAATTCAAAAAAAAATCGAAAATAGCTTGACAGTATTTAAGATTGCCACTATTATGTGCACCACTTCAGCGTAAACAGTGAAATTAGCTGAAGTATCACTAGTCCCCATCGTCTAGTGGCCTAGGACACTGCCCTTTCACGGCGGTAACGGGGGTTCGAACCCCCCTGGGGACGCCACATATTAAAAAGCTATTAATAGGTGTTAGTAATAATAGTTATCAGCGTTAATAATAGCTTTTTTAAAACCCTCAAAGTCTATAAGATTTTGAGGGTTTTTTTATGGCTGTGAGCTTTTGACTTTATACATACTCTCAGGCTTTCAGCCCGCCGCAAAATTTATATATCCTCTAACTTATACTACTATGCTTTAGCACTCTGATTTTTAGATCAACCTGAGCCTGCCTCACTAGTATTTGACTGCTATAGAACACAAAAAAGCCAGCAAAGCGCTGACTTAAATTATAAAACCTTCGAGTCTTTTAACTCTTAAATTAAAACATCCTTAGATAAGCTTATCTGCCAACATAAGCCACAGTAGAGTTAGTACAATGAGCGCGCCTAACACCGTCTGAATCAAGAAAAACGCTTGGTGCTCGCCGACTACTTTGGTAAGGGTTAGACCTAAAGCACTATACTTAATAGGCTGAGTATCTACCTCACCTAATCGTTCTTGGTCTTTATAGTGGTGCTGTAATAATTCTAAGAACTGTTGGCTCTCTTCCTCACTCCAAACATAGGGCTTGAATGGCATCAAAGCTTTGGCTCTAGGATCTTTGATTAACCACCGTTCCAGAACGATAGAACGTAGCGACCAGCCTTGAAAATGACGCGCTTCAATCGCTGAAAAGTCTAACGTTTGTAAATCTTTATGTCGTCCATCCATCAACAACTGATTTTTTAGATTGGTCAACGCCTGCTCAGTTCCCTCAACACACTGAAAAAAATACCCATTACCATAACAAAGAATGCCAGTAATATTATTTTCTTTATTATTTTTTATAGATACTTCGGCAATATCATTGAGCGTGCTAGCGCCTGATAAGCCACTTGAGGTGATTCGGCTTATATATACAAATTGGTAAAGATCCATCACTTCTGGACGGGTCCTATCAATGAGAGTCGACAATCAGCTTCTCCTTATTATTAGGCAAACTTGGCTAAGCAAGTCAGCTGATGGCTATCAGAAAATAACGTAGCAGGCGCAGTACTGAAATGGCTTGGTATGTTATTGTTTTTATAACTAATTATAGTTATTGTATTAACTTAGTTACATCATAGGTTAGTTCAGTCAACAAAGCAAATTATTACGATAATACAACAATTATTTATTGTAACCAAACAAAATTTATTCGTCTATTTATATGGATAAAAGTGAATATATGATGTCCTATGGCTGAGTGGGATATCCAGACAATGTAGAGCCACCAACGCTAATAGAAAAGGCGCGTGATAATTTGATATCTTATAATAGGCAATATAATAGTTACTTGTAGAGAAGGTTTTGATAATGGTAGGCGTGAGAGGATAGCTTGTGGAAGAGTCTTCGGGGATGGAAAAATATACCAAAAGCCGCTCATAGAAACAAGCAACCTCAAAGTGGCTCTATGTATGAGGTCATATCCTTGAAGCGAAATTCATAGTGCTCTGTCTATAAAAAAAGAGGTTATTGTTGGGCTTCAAGAATCGCTGCTATTAAAATGGCGTCATCAGGATAGGTGAGCTTAATATTTTGGCGACTGCCGCTGACCAGACGGATAGGCAGGTTTAAATGTTCAAAAGCACTGGCTTCATCGGTAATAGACAGATCACGCGCAGCAACATACGACAGTACTTTGCGCAACTGACGCACACGGAATACCTGCGGCGTTTGCGCTTGCCAAATATTGGTACGATCAATGGTTCGCGCGGCATAGCGATAAACATTATCATTGGGGCAGAGAGTAGAATTAGATTTAGCCTGCTTCAAGGTATCAGCAACCGGTGTGGCTAAAATAGCCCCGTAAGGCTCACACATTGCCGCTGTAATGACATTATCAATATCATTATGAGGTACGGCTGGGCGCGCAGCATCGTGAATCAACACTAAGTCTGTATCGTTAGCACCAGCATCAATAATTGCCTCAAGCCCCGCTCGTACCGACTGCCAGCGTTCAGCGCCACCAAAGGTATAATGAATAGGTAACGCAAAATCTAACTTCTGCGCGGTTTTATCGTCTGCGGCAATAACGAGTAAGCAATCATCGATATAACGGCTACCTGCCAATCTTGCGACACTATGTTGCAATAAGGTTTGACCGTTAAGTGCCAAATATTGCTTAGGTATAGATGTACCAAAGCGACTACCGCGACCGGCAGCGACAATCATGGCGTACACTTGCGGATTAGTTTTCATGGTTAGCTAGCTGCGGCTTGATAGTTATAGTTTAGTAGTTATGAGGTAAGTTTTATTTTATCGTACAAAAGGGAGAAGTATAAAAGGTAATAGAAAATAATAAGAAGAAAATAGGAAATCAAAACTATTACTATAAAGTCATAAATAACAAAACTGAAACTCTAATTATTAAAGGTGGTTAACGGCTATGGGTCGTAGGTGCAGTAGACACTTGCACAAAAGTCTCATTAGGTTTAATTAACCCTAAATCTAAACGCGCATGTTCTTCTACCGCCTCTAGACCATTTTTTAAATCATGAACATCAGTACGCAGTAAGTTATTTACAGAAGTTTTATTGCCATTTAAACGTTGCTGCGTCTCAATTTGAGTCAGTAATTTATTATGCTCAAAACGCCCATTTTCACCCAGCCAATATTGATATTGCAGACCTAATAATACTGCAACCGCTAAGGCGAATAACATAAACTGGCTAAAGTATTTCATATAATAACAACGTGTCTCATATAATAATGACGCCAAACAAGATAGCAATAAGAAGATATAGAACGGCTGAACACGCTAGGCAGTATATAAAAATAATTCTATACTACCTAGCTGGATAATTAATCTAGTTTTAGCCATAATAGCTAAAATTAGGTTAATTAAATTGGACTCTAAGCAGCCTAAAATTCTTAGCTGCGTAAACCGATAAACTCTTCACGACCACGATAGCTTGCACGTACTTGCTGTTCGATACGTAGCAATTGGTTGTATTTTGCAACGCGATCTGAGCGGCATAGCGAACCGGTTTTAATTTGGCCGGCAGCGGTACCAACGGCAAGATCTGCAATAGTCGTATCTTCAGTTTCGCCTGAACGATGCGAGATAATAGTAGCGTAGCCGTTTTCCTTCGCTAAATAAATAGCATCTAAGGTTTCTGATAGCGTACCAATTTGATTGAATTTAATCAAAATAGCATTGGCAATATGCTTATCAACACCTTCTTGTAAGATAGCAGGATCGGTCACAAACAAATCATCCCCGACTAACTGTATTTTATCGCCAAACTGCTCAGTTAAATATGCCCAGCCATCCCAATCCGACTCATCAAGCCCATCTTCGATAGAAATAATAGGGTATTGACGGGCAAGTCCAACTAAGTAATCCGAGAAGCTCTGGCTGTCAAAGGTTTTATTACCCTCGCCCGCTAAGATATACTTTCCATCTTTATAGAACTCGCTAGCAGCGCAATCAAGGGCTAAGTGAATCTGGTCACCTGATGTATAGCCGACTTGTTCGATCGCCTGTAGGATGACAGTGATGGCTTCTTCATTGCTCCGTAAGTTCGGCGCAAAGCCGCCTTCGTCACCTACCGATGTATTTAAGCCTTGCGACTTCAATACTGACTTTAGACTATGGAAAACTTCAGTACCGGCACGTAACGCTTCTGAAAAGCTATTAAAACCAACTGGCGTAATCATGAATTCTTGAATATCTACGGTATTGTCCGCATGCTCGCCACCATTGATAATATTCATCATCGGTACCGGCATAGTCAGCGAAGTCTGATCACGTAGGTTAGCGATATACTGATGTAGTGGTAGGCTTTGTGATTTTGCGGCGGCTTTGGCAGCAGCCAGTGACACCGCTAATATGGCATTAGCACCAAGGCTGTCTTTATTATCCGTACCATCAAGCGCAATCATCGCGTCATCAATACGTTGCTGCTCGGTCACGTCGGTATTCATTAACATACTGCGAATTTGGCTGTTAACATTAGCAACCGCTTTTTTAACCCCTTTGCCCATGTAGCGGTCTTTGTCGCCATCACGTAGCTCAACTGCTTCACGTGAGCCTGTTGATGCGCCACTAGGGGCTACCGCACGCCCAATGGTTCCATCAGCGAGAATAACATCGGCTTCGATCGTTGGGTTACCGCGCGAGTCTAAAATTTCACGAGCGCGAATGTCTTTAATTTGGGTGACGTTCTTGGTTTCTTCAGCGTACATGGTGTCTATTAATTCCTTTGGTCATGCCAAGTTTGTGGGATAAAAAAGGGACAGTAAAATAAAAAAAATCAAATCATGGTATAGTCAGTCTACTACCAAACAGTCAATTAATCTGGCTTATAAAGCAGGTTATAGAGGCGCTTGGGCTGTTGATCATACTTAGCTACAATGCTTGGCATCATAGCATAAATCTCATAAAACATCGCCCATCTTAAGGCGCAGCATTATGGATTAAATCAAGCGTTAACAGTACTGTTTTTATTGGTATCAGACTCAGTCATGGTTACCGTGTTGTCTAGCTCGACATCCGTTTTAAAGGTAGTTAAGCGCAATGCATTCATCAATACTGAGATGGAACTAAGCGCCATTGCTGCCGCCGCAATCATTGGGTTTAGGAAACCAAAAGCGGCAAGCGGAATACCAAGGCAATTATAAACAAAGGCAAAGAATAAGTTTTGTTTGATGTTGCGCACTGTCGCGTGAGCAATCTTTTGCGCCGCATCGATATGCATGAGCGACTCACCCATTAAGCGTGCAGAAGCACTGTGCTGTGCGACATCTGTCCCTTCGAACATCGCAAAGCTAGCATCAGCCGTCGCCATCGCGGGCGCATCATTAACGCCGTCCCCTGCCATGGCTACTTTATGACCTGCTGTCTGTAATTTGGCGATTTGGCTGGCCTTATCACGCGGACTCATCCTACCGTAGGCCGCCGTGATACCCAAATGGTCAGCAACATGGTCGACTACCGACTGCTTATCGCCACTCATTAAAATCACACTTAGACCCCCATCTTGCAGCGCAGTAATCGCTTGCGCAGTATCGGCTTTTAAATCATCTGCTAAAGCAAAAGCGCCTAACGGTTCATCGTTAATGCTAACCGCAACGGTACTGGCAATTTGCCATACCTTTGGCATTAATTTTGGTAGGGTCAAATTCGTAAATTCTGCAGTACCGACTTTTACTATGCCAAGGCCTTCAATTTTTGCTTGAATGCCAGCACCTTTAATAACGCTAATATCAGTAACCGCTAATAATGACAAGCGACGGTCTTTAGCAGCATTGACCACGGCTGTCGCTAGTGGATGACTGGCATGAGCCTCGACACTGGCGGCCAGCTGTAACACGTCATTAATGGCTATTGATTTATCAACCATCATTTGCTCAACGATGGCAGGTTTACCTATGGTCAAAGTACCCGTTTTATCCAATACCACAGTATCGATATCACCTGCGGCCTCCAAGCTTTGCGCGTCTTTAAACCAGACACCATGACGCGCGGCCACACCCATACCCGCCATAATGGCAGCGGGTGTTGCTAGCCCAAGGGCACAAGGACAGGCAATAACCAGTACAGATACCGCATGCATGAGGGCAGTATCGACCATACCGGTGAGCCACCACGTCAGCCCAAAGGTGAGCAATGATATTCCGACTACCACTGGCACAAAAATTGCGGTTATTTTATCGGCAAGGCGCGCCAACTTAGCTTTTGAGCCTTGGGCATCGCTAAGCGCTTGTACCATATCGCCAAGTTTGGTATCGCTACCTTTAGCACGGACACGGTATAATAAGCTGCCGTTTTCGACCAATGCCCCTGCTAATAGCTCATCGCCTTCCTCCTTTTTAAGGGGGACCGACTCACCCGTTAAATGACTCTCAACGCACCAACCACTACCATCAATGACCACACCGTCAGTTGCGACACGGCTGCCTTGCTTGGCTCGCAAAATATCGTCTACCTGTACGTCTTGTAGCGAGACATTATGAAAGTCGCCATTGGGCTGCTGCTGTTCAACCTTATCTGGAGTCAATGATAGCAATAAATCGATACTGTTTAGACTGTGTTTCTTGGTACGATCCTCTAAATATTTACCGGTGCGCACAAAGGCAATGACCATCACCCCGGCTTCAAAATATACCTCAGGGCCATGATTAACCGCATCTTGCAGCATAGCTCCCATACTACTGTCGCCATGAGTGAGCCAAATATAAGTCGAATACGCCCAAATAGTCACCGTACCGATGACTACCAGCACATCCATATTAGCCAGACCACCTTTGATTGATGCCCATGCGCTTTTATAAAATGGCAATGCCAAGCCAAACTGTACAATCGTGGCTAACACAAACTGTATCCAAACCGGCGGCATCCACGCCATACCCTGTCCGATCAGCATGCCAGCCATACCCACTAAAAACGGCAGTAAACAGATCCACAGTGCAATCAGTCGCCACGGCAAACGGGTAGCAGTATCTTCATCCGTCTGCGCAAATAAACTATCAGCAGCTTGCAAGTTTGCCACAAAGCCTGTTTTATCAACCCATTCAGTGATTTGCTCCGGCGTTGTTTCAGTTGGATTATAATCGACATTGGCCGTCTCACCCGCGAAGTTGACGCTTACTTCATAAACAGACGGCTTTTTGTTCAACACTTTTTCTATTCGCGACGCACACGCCTGACACGACATTCCATCAATCGCCAGTTGCAAATGTGCGCGTTGCGGCCGCAACTGAGTATTGGCTTGGATATCGGTCTCTACATCATAGGATGGTTCAGTAGTGCGTGGAGCATCATTCATAACTAAAACTCGTCATGGTATTTATAAAATCATAGGAGTGTAACAGGGTAAAAACATGTCATCCGGTTAGTTTATTCATACAGATAACAATACAGGTCAAGCTTGCATTGAGATTAGGCTTTCGTTTGGATTTTCAAGTAGGTGAGCGTCAAAACTGAGGTTATTATACTAAAAAACATACTAACTAGTCCATTAAGAACAGGGACAATATATGGCTTTTAGAATCAAATGAAGGCATCGATAAGTCCGATAATTTTGTTTGTCAATTTTAAGACTAAGCTTAAAAATGGCCTTTATATTTATGGCCCATAATTTCAAGAAGCTGTCAGATGTAAAGAACACTGTTAAACAATCCCTCTTAAAAAACTCCAATAAAAAGAACCAGCTATTATAGCTGGTTCTTTTTATTGGGTTTACTTAGTTTATGAGTTAGCAACGCTGGTTTCGTAGCCAGCATCTTCAATTGCTGAAGCAATTTTCTCAGCACTTGTCATGCTATCATCAAAGGTCACCGTGGCTTGATTGGTTGGTAGCTCGACAGTCAGACTAATTAGACCATCAATGTCACCTGTGACACTGTGTACGCTTTCAACACATTTTTCGCAAGTCATACCATCGATTTTAATAATACGCGTTTGATTGGCCATGGTAGGGTCCTTATTGTTGTTTATAAAAGTTTCTATTTATAGTCTTACTAATAATATATAGCTTAATTAATCACTATTAGTGAATTAACCACTATTAGTGAATTAACCACTATTAGTGAATTAACCACCTATACGTTAAGTGATATCAACCTTAACATCAAGTCAGTTTAGTAGATGCTTTATTACAATTTTAGTAACTATTTAAATAATTCTTAGTAGTTTAGGCAATTAATGATAGCGTGGATTTTGCGGTGCATCGATAGGATAGGGCTGAGTGACATAATCAACCATGCTGATCGCGGCGGTAAACGCATGGATCGTAGTATCCGTGTCATCATAGCGTATCAAAGCGGTGCTAGTAGCAGGATCAAGCTCAATAGCCGTCACACCAGTAATATTTTTGAGCGCGGTCATTACGCTATCAACGCCTTCAGCATCGTCAATATTTTCGATACTCACTTTTGCAATTTTAATCGCCATTATCTTATCCTCTTATTATGATTGAATAACTATTGAGTATCTAGAATATCAAAACCTTTAACCAAGTCATCAATTTGCTTTAGCTGCTGCAAAAATGGCTCTAATTGATTCATCCGTAATGCGCATGGACCGTCACATTTTGCAGTTTCTGGACTGGGATGCGCTTCTAAAAACAACCCTGCCAAACCGGTTGCCATACCAGCCCGTGCAAGCGTAGTAATTTGCTCGCGGCGACCGCCAGCACTATCACTACGCGCGCCCGGCTGTTGCAAACTATGGGTCACATCAAAGAAAACTGGCACATTCATTTGCTTCATAGTATCAAAGCCAAGCATATCAACGATTAAATTATTATAGCCAAAGGCGCTACCACGCTCACATAAGATCAGCTTATCATTGCCAGCTTCTAAGCATTTATTCATAATATGGCGCATCTCATGCGGCGCTAAAAACTGGGCTTTTTTAATATTAATAACTGCACCAGTCTTGGCCATAGCTTCTACTAAATCGCTCTGTCTCGAGAGGAAAGCAGGCAGCTGGATAATATCGGCAACCTCAGCAACGGGTGCGGCTTGATACGGTTCATGAACATCAGTGATAATCGGTACTTGATACTTCTCTTTAATTTGCCCGAGCCAATCGACGCCTTTTTCTAAACCAGGGCCACGAAACGAATGCAAACTTGAGCGATTGGCTTTATCAAAGCTGGCCTTAAACACATAGCTAATACCCAAACGCTTACAAATATCGATATATTGCTCAGCAATCTCAAAGGCTAATTGTTTTGACTCTAAGACGTTCATACCACCAAACAATACAAAGGGTTGGTCATTACCGATATTGATGGTGGCGTTGCTGCTACCATTATTATTGCTATGAGGCGTATCAAGCTGAATATGCGATTGTGCCGTTAATAAATTATCCATTAAAGTGCTGCCCTCTTTATTGTTATTGATGATTTTGTTGTTAATAGCTTTGTTGTTGATAATCTCGTTATTGATGCTACTAAATATATTGTAACCGATACCGTGATAAAAAAAAGACCATAGACGTAACTTAACGCTAGTCATTCAATAGCTTAAACCGCCTAGTAACCGTAATCTTCCTATTTAGGATAACTGTATCTAAAAGACAAAAAAAAGACCAATCTAAGAATTGGTCTTTTTTTTCACTTGGCTATATTACTTGGTCAAAAAATATCTAATTGGATTCTTACTTACTCGCGCTATAGGTTTTTGCTGCTTTCACAAAGCTATTGAATAGCGGATGACCACCACGTGGCGAGCTGGTAAATTCAGGATGGAACTGCACCGCGATGAACCAAGGATGATCAACAATTTCAACCGATTCAACCAAATGCTGCTTGGCAGAATAGCCTGATACGGTCATACCGGCTTGCTCTAATGGTTCGATATAACGACTGTTCATCTCATAGCGATGGCGATGACGCTCAGTAATAGTGGTTGCGCCATAGATTTGGCTAAGTTTGCTGCCAGCGACCAGTTCTGCTTGCTGCGCGCCTAAACGCATCGTGCCGCCCAAATCTGAATCGTCACTACGAATTTGTAACTCGCCGCGCTCATCCAACCATTCAGTAATCAGACCAATGATAGGCTCAGCAGTCTTACGATCAAACTCAGAAGAATTGGCATTGATATTGAGCACATTACGCGCGTATTCGATTACCGCTAGCTGCATACCAAGGCAAATACCTAAATATGGTACGTTGTTTTCACGCGCATAAGTAATGGCTTTTATTTTACCCATCGTACCGCGCTCACCAAAACCGCCGGGTACTAAGATTGCATCGGCATCACTTAGCCGCGCCAGTAAAGTAGCATCGTCTTCTAAACGCTCGGCATCAATATAGTCAATCTTGACCGCCGCTTTATGCGTAATTCCGGCATGGAGCAGTGCTTCGTTAATAGACTTATAAGCGTCAGGCAGCTCAACATATTTACCCACCATCGCGACCGTCACGGTCGACTCGGGATTAAGCTGGGCGGCAACTACTTTGTCCCAATCACTCAAATCAGCTTCAGGCAAATCAAGACCAAAACGCTCACAAACTAGATCATCAAGGTCTTGCTCAAAGAGTGTACGCGGAATCTGATAGATGCTTTTGGCATCTTCACACATAATAACCGCACGCTCTTCAACGTTAGTAAATAGCGAAATCTTACGGCGATTATCAAGTGAAATATGGTGCTCAGAGCGACAAATCAAGATATCAGGTTGCAGACCGATAGAGCGCAGCTCTTTAACCGAATGTTGGGTAGGCTTGGTTTTGGTCTCGCCAGCACTAGCGATATAAGGGACGAGCGTTAAATGCATGAGCATGGCGTTGTTACGACCCAGCTCTACTTGCATTTGACGTACTGCTTCCATAAACGGCAAAGACTCAATATCACCGACCGTACCGCCAATCTCAATAATGGCAACATCGTAGCCTGCGCCACTGGCGATAATTTTACTTTTAATCTCATCAGTGATGTGCGGAATGACTTGTACCGTACCGCCAAGATATTCACCGCGTCGCTCTTTATTCAGAACGTTCTGATAGATGCGACCACTAGTGAAGTTGTTGCTTTTGCTCATCTTTGAATGACGTAAAAAACGTTCGTAGTAACCCAAATCAAGATCGGTTTCAGCGCCATCTTCAGTGACGAATACCTCACCATGCTGAAATGGACTCATAGTGCCTGGATCGACGTTGATATACGGGTCCATCTTGGTCATTGTCACATTCACACCGCGGGCTTCAAGTATCGCAGCTAAGGAAGCTGCGGTAATACCTTTTCCTAGTGAGGACACTACCCCACCGGTCACAAATATAAACTTGGTCATAGTATTCTTCGGTAATTGGTAAAGGAGGATTTTACTAAAAATACGTCACAAAATATAGGGCAAAAGCCAAACTCTCTTAAACTCTTAGGTTTTAGTGCCCAGCTATCATATCGTCTTAACCTTTTAAATGCTTACAACAAAAAAACTCATCCCCAGAAGGATGAGTCTTTTAGCATAAGGTCTACGCGATGGTTTGATTTAGAAAAGATATTCTAGACCACCGCCGATAGCGAAGACATCAGCATCGCCACGTGCGCGAACTAATTTATTAGCATCGCCGTCTTCGTCTCTCACAACATAAAAATCATTCTCCAAATCAGCAGAATTTTGACCAATATAGGCATGAGCAATCATATTATCTTTAAACTTGTATTTGCCGCCTAGAACGGTTTGGTCTGAATCATTGTTATCAAGGCCACCTAAGTTCTTAGTTTTGTCATACTGAAGATAAACAGAAGCTGGACGGGCAAAGTTCGTTAGGCTCATCTCAGCGCTCACCACTAAACCTTTCTCTATTGCAGAATTATAGACTTTATCGCCGTCATAGTCAGCTTGTTGATATAGAGCGCCTAAGGTTACAGGATAAGCAATATACTCACCTAGATCGACAGTAGCGCTACCACGAAGAATATCACCGCCAAGACTAATAGACATATCTTTATCATAAGCAATACCAGCAGTGAAGCCTGTACCTGGGTTGAACATTAATGAAGCACCAAAGCCATTACCACGGACATCATCGTCAGATACAAAAGCTTCATCAGCGCCATACTGTAGGGCAAGCTCCAATGGCAGGTCCTTATATTTAGGGACAATCCATACGATTGAACTATTGACACGTCCACCATCAGTTAGGGTTAAAGCATTAGTAAACGTATCGTTGTTACCAAGAGAACTTGCGCCGATATTATCCCAATAACCTTCATTGACCGTTACATTATTTATATAATCAGTGACTGAGTAGTTACGGCCGAAGCGGAACTGACCGTAGTCCTTATTGGTAAAACCTAAATAAGTATCACGGCTTTTAAAGCCTATGTTATCGTCACCACTGTCATCAATCTCGATACCATATTCTAATTGATAGATTACATCAGTATTAGCAGTTATCGCCTCAGAGCCTTTAATACCTAGTTTCGAAGTATTTGAGTTGATTTGTACTGAGTTATTATCTTCGTTGATATTGTCATTAGGGAAATCCATAGATTGACTATCAAGTTCAGCGTTGACATAGTCAGCAGTAAGGAAGGCTTTACCATAGAAAGTTGGTGCCGCTTGCGCTGTAGATACAAATAGAGCAGCAACTGCTGTAGCTAAAAGTAATTTTTTCATGAGTATATCTCGACTTTACAATTTTAATGATGGGCGACTTGAATAAGCTAAAACCTAAAATGGTGTCGTTACAAACAACTCAAATTTGTGATGGGTAACTGGTTGCTGAGTAGGCTTAACTCTAGTCCTCCCCGTGCTTTAATATACGGTGCGGGATTACCTGCACCGTACTACCAGACTCTTTTTATTCAGTACTGTCCGACAAATGCGACAACTAGTAAAGTTGTTGCCATGACTCATCTATAAGCGTGGTTATAGTAATTTATTGGTAATTGGCAAAAGAGAATTTTACTAAAAATGCATCATAAGATATAGGACAATACTCAAACTCTCCTAAACTATTGGTTTTTAGCGTTTGTTTATTATGCCATGCTAACTATTTAAAATGGCTATAACAAAAGAAACTCACCCCGAAGGATGAGTCTTTTATTATAAGTCTATACTGTTGCGAGACTAAAAAAGGTATTCTAGACCGCCACCGATAGCGAATACATCGATATCTGATTTGATATTACGGTATTCTGCATCAACAACGTCACCCTTTGCATTTAGGATACCAACTTCACCAACTCGTACATAGTCAGCTGAGTTTTTACCAATATAAGCATGGGCAATCATGTTTTTCTTAAACAAGTATTTGCCGCCTAGAACGATTTGATCTGATTCAGCATCGTCAAAACCGTTTAGGTTATCAGTTTTGTTGTACTGTAAGTAAACAGACGCAGGCTTAGCAAAGTTGCTCAGACCCATCTCACCACTAACTACCAGACCTTTTTCTTTACTAGAACCAGCAAAGTCATAATCTGCTTGCTGATACATCACGCCCATAGTTACTGGATAAGAAACGTATTTAGCTAAATCAGCACTAACCGTAGCACGGATAACGTCGCCGCCATATTCTATATCACGGAAACCGTTTTCTGCTGTAGTATCTAACAGTCTAATTTCGTCATTAACATCCATATCTTTGCTATAAGCAAGACCCGCAGTGATGCCAGTACCTTGGTCAAACATCAATGACGCACCAAAGCCGTTTTTGCTATCGGTAAACTTTTCGTCGGAAGCATACTGTAAAGCCAGCTCTAGTGGTAGATTGTTATATTTAGGGGCGATCCAAACGATCGAGTTGTTTTGGCGTGAGTCATCAAGCATATTTAGCGCTTTAAGTTCATTTTCCGAGTCAAGTTTACTCTCACCTAGGTTATCCCAGTAACCCTCAGTTAGCGCAACGTTATTCACATAACCTAGGACTGATGAGTTACGGCCAACGCGGAACTGACCAAAGTCTTTGTTAACCACACCTAAGTAAGTGTCACGGCTTTTAAAAGTATTGTTCTCGCCATCCACACCAATGCCATACTCCAACTGATACACTAGATCAGTATTAGCAGATAGGGCTTCAGAGCCTTTGAGGCCTAGTTTTGAACCATGTGAGTTAATCTCTACTGTATTTTCATCATAATCTGATAAAGCATTGCTTGGTTTTTCGTACGCTCTAAGATTCATATCTGATTCAACGTTGACATAATCAGCAGTAACGAACGCTTTACCATAGAAAGTCGGTGCTGCTTGGGCTGCAGATACAGATACGGCAGCAATTGCTGTAGCTAAAAGTAGTTTTTTCATGGGGGTATCTCCACTTTACAATTTTAGTAATAAGCTAGCTAAGATTAGCCGGTGCTCATAATGGTATCGTCACAAATCCTCAGAGATATAATGTGTAACTGGCTACCGAGATTAGTCAGAAACAAGTGTGGCGAAGTGCTATTACCGTAAGATGAAAAGAACCCTGACTTACATAACATCCACTATAGATGTAACCCTCATGTAAAATTAGGTCTTTTGCGCTCTAGTGCGTAACATCCGTTACCAAACTCATACTTCGCTTACAATCATAACAACTTTGACATAATTTGCAACAATTTTTTATATTTATCTATAGGCTCTCTATAACAACGGAATCTAAGTAAAAATTTAGTCAATGTCTGATATTTACAATAGCCATAGGTATAAAAAAAACCATCATCTGCTTTAGCGAATGATGGTGTTTTTTTATAAGACTAGTTAGTGAAACTGTCTATTTGAAGCAGATCGTTATTTATTGATAAAAATAAATTTATAGAAAGCAATCTATAGCTATAGCTATTTAGGTTCTTTGAACCATTTAAAAATATAAACTAGGCACTATCCATCAATCGCTTGATGAATAGTGCCTAGTCTTTAAGTTAGCGTATTGTCACCTTAACGTATTGACTTAGATGCTGGCTTTTAGATCTCGACGCGCTTTATGTAATAATGGCTCAGTATAGCCATTCGGCTGCGTCCGACCTTTAAATATCAAGTCACAAGCTGCTTTAAAGGCGTATGAGTTATCAAAATCAGTCGCCATCGGCATATAATCTTCATCACCGGCATTTTGCTCATCGACAACTTTAGCCATACGTCTCATCGCGTCCATAACTTGTTGTTCGCTGACAATATCATGATGTAACCAATTAGTGATGTGTTGGCTTGAAATACGCAGGGTTGCACGATCTTCCATCAACCCGACGTTATCAATGTTAGGCACTTTGGAGCAACCAACGCCTTGATTCACCCAGCGTACAACGTAGCCTAAGATGCCCTGAGCATTGTTTTCAAGCTCTTGCTGTATCTCTTCCTCTGTCCAGTTGGTATCTAGCACTAGGGGGATGGTCAAGATGTCGTCAATATTGGCACGTTCGCGTGACTTTAGACTGTCTTGAACCTCATGAACGTTGACCGCATGGTAATGCATGCTATGCAGCGTTGCCCCTATCGGTGAAGGGACCCAAGAGGTATTGGCACCAGCTTGTGGGTGAGCAATTTTGGTCTCTAACATATCTTTCATATTGTCAGGCCGTGCCCACATGCCTTTACCAATCTGAGCGTGACCTTGCAGACCAGTTTCAAGACCGATGTCGACGTTCCACTGCTCATAAGCCGGTTGCCATGCTTGCAACTTCATTCTGCTCTTACGCACGAACGGTCCTGCATTCATGCTGGTATGCATCTCATCACCGGTGCGGTCTAAAAAGCCGGTATTAATAAAGATGACACGCTCTTTCGCTTGACGAATGGCTTCTTTGAGGTTCACCGTCATTCGACGTTCTTCATCCATTATGCCCATCTTGATGCTATTGCGCGGTAGATTAAGATTATCTTCGGAGGCGGCAAACAATTCATTGGTAAATTTTACTTCATCAGGGCCGTGCATTTTGGGCTTCACGATATACATAGAGCCTTTGCGCGAGTTAGATAGCTTATTATTACCTTTGATATCATTTATAGTTAGTAGCGGCGTGACTAAACCATCCATGATGCCTTCAAATATTTCTTCTTGTCCGTCACCAAGGTCAACTAAGATCGAAGGGTGTTGCATCAAGTGACCGACGTTACGGATTAGGAGCAGTGCGCGTCCTGGCAAAATAAGCGTACCGCCATCCGGAGAGGTGTATTTACGATCTGGATTTTGCGTACGAGTGAGCACTTTTCCATTTTTCTCAAAGGTCTCTTCGAGATCGCCATTCATTAGGCCAAACCAATTGCGATAGGCTTCAACTTTTTCTTCAGCATCCACAGCGGCTACGGAGTCTTCACAATCTTGAATGGCACTTAACGCCGCTTCCATCAATAAATCTTTAATACCAGCTGGATCAGCTTTACCAACCGGACTATTGGGGTCAATCTGTATCTCAAGATGCAAGTTATTGTTCTCTAGTAAGATAGCCGTAGGGCTACTTGCCTTACCTTTATAGCCATCAAACTTGCTAGTGTCTTGCAGCTGAGTACGGTTATCGCCTTGAGCAACTTCAAGCTGACCATCAACCACACTAAAACCAGTAACATCGTTATATGAGCCTGATGCTAGCGCGAAATTCTCGTCTAAAAAGTTTTTGGCATAAGCCACGACAGCTTCGCCGCGAGTCGTATTATAGCTACGAGTGATTTCTTGACCATCATCTTCGCTGATAACGTCTGTACCATATAAGGCATCGTATAAGCTGCCCCAACGGGCGTTGGTCGCATTCAGCGCATAGCGGGCATTAAGTACCGGAACCACTAACTGCGGTCCAGCAATACGCGCAATCTCATCATCGACGTTTTCTGTAGTGACTTTAAAGTCGTCGCCCTCTGGTAACAAGTAACCGATATCTTGCAAAAACTGCTTATAAGTAGGGTAATCAATCTTGCCATTCTTGGCAGGATGATCTAAATGCCATTGATCAATTTTTGCTTGTAATTCGGCGCGGGTGGCCAGTAATGCCTTGTTGCGCGGCGTAAACTCTTTAACGATCTTCTCAAAACCTGACCAATAGCTATCTGAATCCACATCAACTTTCGGTAGCACTTCATTTTCAATAAAGTTATACATCTGTGGGTCGATTGCAAGAATTCCTTTTTGGATGCGATTAGTGTGAGAAGCCTGGCTCATAGTGGTGTCCTTATCTGTTGTGAGAGATGTCAACGTTAGTTTATTGCGTCGGCTGTTTAAACTAATTAACGTTTAGCGCCTAGCATTCATTCCAAATTTGAACGCTAATCTAAACGGATGGCTATATTACGCTTTATAATAGACACTTATAATGAAAAATATATTTGTCTATTATAACTTTAGCTGTATTGAACCATCCAATTTTACCAACCCGTAATATCTAATTATTAATCTATAGTTATCAGCTTAAAAACTGTAATACTTAACCCTGAGGATTCTCAATAATTGTCTTCTAGTTAGGTACTGCTAACTGGGTACTGCCTGACTGTTAATTAAGTAGCCATCTATTACCGATGACTGTTTATAACTAGATAGTTATTAATAGAGAGATTAATAAAGTAAAGCTATTAGTAAAGCATTTAATAAAAAGCTAGTAACAATCAGGTGACAATCAATAGTATGACAAAACGTCCCAAAAGCAAAACGCATCCTACTATCAAATAATAAAATTAACAAGAAATAGCCATTCACAAAATAAATAATGAAGTTTTATAATAATGATACCCTATAAGGTATCGGCCTTTAACAGTATAATAGCCACTGCTCAGTGACATGACTAGAGAGTAAGACTAAACTGTAAGTAATCATTACAAAATCTATTTGTACTTAACGGTCACCTATTATGGTAATTTTTTACTCGTTATCGCTAATAGCCTTTATCAATGCTGCTCTCTAGGCAGATAGACTAAATAATGCTTCATACTGTTAGATATAGTAAGCTAAATAATAACCTTAATATGACCTTCAATACAGGCTCATGAACTTATGACCACGCATCAAAATAAACTCTCAGAAATAGAGTCGCAGCAAGAAGACAGCATCGATACTGCCAAGCTCCGTACTCCCATAAAGGTAGATCTGTCTGCTATTTATAATTTTTTGGGCAGTAGGACCTCGCAAGCATGGGTAGATGCTGCACTTGATAATCTGTCATTAATTATTCAAGACCATGCCAACTGCGAAAAAAAGGCAGCCGGTACCGCGATGAACTTAATTTTTCGCTATGAATTCTCTTATGACTTGCAGTGTAAGCTAGCGCAGTTGATCCGTGAGGAGATGCTGCATTATGAGCAAGTGCTTGGCATTATGAATGAGCGTGGGCAAGATTGGGAGTATCTGAGTGCCGGGCGTTATGCTAAAGGCATGCTCAAGCATAAGCGTACTTATGAGCCAGCAGCAATGGTCGATATATTGATTATTGGGGCATTTATTGAAGCTCGCTCTTGTGAACGCTTTGCAGCACTAGCGGCGGGGATTGATGATGAGCGTTTAGCAAAATACTATCGCTATCTGCTCAAGTCAGAAAGTCGGCATTTTGAGGATTATCTGGCGTTAGCGCAGTCTTTGTCTGAAGATAATATTGATGAGCGCGTGGCGTTCTTTAAAGACGTGGAGGCTGAACTGATAGTCAATCCCGATAGCGAGCTGCGCTTTCATAGCGGCATGCCAGCCTAGAAGTGATTATTAGCCTCCTTACCTATTGGTGATGCTCATACTGCAACAACAGGGCCTACTATTAATAGTAGGCCCTGTTGTTAATACTAAGCTGTTAGTATTCAACATACTTAAAATTATTTATCACTTCTCATTAATGAGCTATTTATTATCTTCCGACAATGAGCTATCGAATTGCTTATGATCTTTGACCACATTGTGCGGGTCATGGTCATTAGTTGCGCGTTCAGCTGCAGCTGGATTGACGTTTTGTAGGGCTTCGTCAGGAACAACACCTTTATTATCTGCCGCGTCCTTTAACTTATAATTTTTACTATTACCCTGTTGGTCATCTTCATGATCACTATTAATATCTTTTGGCGTACTCATAATTATTCCTTATTATAATAATTGTTAAAGAATGGACGAGGTAGATTACAATAGAGTGAGTATGCGAATTTAATCTTCCTCATCAGGAGTCAGAACACGGCTTTGGGCGTTATCGAGAGTAGAATAACGATTCATATCAGTAATATCGTCGCTTTTTGGCTCTTCACTACCAACAGTATCTTCGTTAATGCCTTCATCAAATGGGGTACTGCCTTCCTGATCACGGGGATCGGGCTGACGGGCAGGATTATCACCCTCATTAACATGCTCTGAATCTACTATGCCTTCTTGGAAGGTATCTGTACCTTTATTAACAGTGGTTTGGTCTTCAATATCACCATCATCAACATGTTCTGAACCTACTACCGTTTCTTGAAAGGTATCGGTGCTTTTATTGATGGTGGTATACTCTTCAATATCATTATTAGTAGACATAACATTATTATGATTATGGTCGATATCTCCATGACTATGATCGTCATCGTCACTAACATACCTGCTACCTATCACCGTCTCTTGCAGAGTTTGAGTATTTTTATTCTCATTATTGTCTTCGAGATCGACGTGGCTATGAGAGTTGTTTGTATCACTAGTATTAGCATCAGTAATACGAGTTTTGGTCAATGCAGGGTCTTTGGTTTCCATAGTGTTATCCTTAAAATAGTGTCTTCAAAATATCTAAACAACTGTCTTTAGAAGCTGAATACGGGCTTCTATCCTATATTTAATAGCCAGCTCTTTTATAATAACTTTTCTGAAAACTGTACTTACTTTTCATTGTTTTTCCGGCTTAAATCGTGAGCACTTAGATCTCCGATACTTTTGCCCCCCGCCGGCAGATTTTCTTCTTTACGTGGATCTGTGTATATTTCATCAGTCTCTTGTGACGCCTGCTGAGGGCCATCTATATCTGGATCATACTTGCGTCCCTCGTAGCTGTCTTTTGTATTTTTCGGTGCTAAAGCTGCTGAGTCATGAACCTCCACTTCTTCTTCATTATTCGGCCCCTTACGATTGGCTGCATGATTTGTCATAACGTATACCTCGCGTTTATATTATAAAAGGTTAGATAGTTATTACTTAGCGACTATTTATCGGTCCGTACTTCTTCATCAATGAATGGAACTTGCTGATCTTCGGTTAATTGCTCCGGTACATCAGTTGGTTTATTATCTTCTAAATTTTTTTCAATCTGCTGAACATCTACTTGCTCAGCGGCTTGTTTAATATCTGAGTTACCGTTACTAGGGGTGCTCATGTCGGAACTCCTCGCTGATTCTTACTATTATAGTGGATGAAATTTAATGTCGTTAATAAAACTAACTAGTTACTAAATCGGATTTTATTTATCTAATAGCAATTGCTTTTCCTATATTAATTATAGATAAATTATTGGCCACTGCACCAGTGTACTGCGGTATCAATATGTGAGTATGTGTGAGGTTGAAAGACAGTTTGTAACCAGACAAAAGAAAAACTAAGCACGGAAGTTGCTCTGCACTTGGTTTTTTATCACTAACATTAAAATAAATAGCTATTCATTTTAATGTTAGCCAGCTCCATACCCTATCCTGGCTTACCGACGCTATTGATGACTTTTAATAAGTGATCTTGGGCAATATGCAGCGGCGCATCCCCTACTGGTTGGTTTTGCGTCCAACGCCCTTCCCCATTCAGTGTCCATGCCTGGACGTTATCTTGTAAATAATTCAGCAGTCCGTCTTGATAGATTTGTTTAAATAATGCTTTATCCTCAATTGGAAATGCCACTTCTACACGATGGAATAAATTGCGATCCATCCAGTCGGCACTACCGCAATACATGCGCTCATCACCATCATTATAGAAATAATAGATGCGCGTGTGCTCTAAAAAGCGGCCAATAATGGAACGGACAGTGATGTTCTCAGACAAGCCTTGTACTTGCGGACGCAGGCAACACATGGAACGTAAAATCAGATCAATCTTAACCCCTGCTTGCGAGGCATCATACAGCTTATCAATCAGTTTGCGCTCGGTCAAAGCGTTAATCTTGACAATAATATGCGCCGGCTTACCTGCTTTGGCATGGGCAATCTCATCATCGATAAAGCTCATGAGCTTATCATGCAAGGTAAACGGCGCATGAAGGAGTTTTTTGAGATTGGCAGGTTTGCCCATTCCCGTCAGCTCTTGGAATATTTTGTGCACATCTTCTGAGATATCAAGGTCAGCTGTGAATAAGCCGTAGTCAGTATAGACCTTGGCGTTGGCAGCATGATAGTTACCGGTGCCTAAATGCACGTAACGGCGAATGCGGTCATCTTCACGGCGGACGATAAGCATCAGCTTGGCGTGGGTTTTATAGCCGACGATACCATAAACCACTACTGCGCCCGCTTCTTGGAGATAGTTAGCGACTGCAATATTGGAGGCTTCGTCGAAGCGCGCACGCAGCTCAATAACGGCGGTGACTTCTTTGCCGTTACGTGCAGCAGCAGCCAGCGCTTTGACAACTTCAGAGTTAGTGCCCGAGCGATATAAGGTTTGTTTAATTGCTAATACTTTTGGGTCATTAGCGGCTTGCCATAATAGGTTGATGACTGGGGCGAACGAATCAAACGGATGATGTACCAGCACATCACGCTTACGCATGGCCGCAAACATACTGGTGGTTTTATCCAGCTTATCGATATCACGGCGGAATGGCTTGGGTACAATGTGGGTAAAGGGCTGATAGCGTAACGCTGGGATGTTAAAGTCAAATAATAGCCGCGTTAAATTCACAGGCCCATTAACGCGGTAAAGTTGGTTATTATGCAGCTCAAACTCATTCAACAAATAATCGCTAATAGGCGTTGGGCAGTCGGTGGTCACCTCTAAGCGTACTTTGTCACCAAAACGGCGGTTTTCAAGCTCGCCCTCTAACGCTTTTGCAATATCATCAACATCATCTGCCAAATCCAAATCTGCATTACGGGTCAATCTAAATTGATGACAGCCGGTGACATTCATTCCTGGAAACAGCTCACCGACATGCTCATGAATAACAGCCGACAGCATAATATGATGCTCTTTGCCGCCAGTCAGCTCATCGGGGAGACGAATGACACGCGGTAGACTGCGCGGGGCAGGAACAATAGCCAGATTAATATCACGACCAAAGGCATCTTTGCCCTCTAAGCTGGCGATGAAGTTTAGGCTCTTATTCACTAAGCGCGGGAACGGATGTGCCGGATCAATACTGATAGGGGTCAATACAGGCGAGACTTGTTCTATGAAGTAGCGCTTCATCCACGCTGACTGCTCGGCATTAAGCTCATCGCGCTTTAGATAGCGGATATCCTGCTCAGCAAGCGCCGGCAAAATGTCTTCATTGAGAATACGATATTGCTCAGCAATAGCCTCATGGGTCACTGCTGATATCTCATTAAGAATCTCACTAGGACGCATACCATGTGGACTGGTCACTACATCCCCTAAATTTAGCTTTTGCATAATCCCTGCGACGCGAATCTCAAAAAACTCATCCATATTTGATGAAAAGATAATCAAAAAGAACAGCCGTTCTAATAAAGGATGGTGCGGACTGGCCGCTTGTGCTAAAACACGCAGATGGAACTGCAATAAGGACAGGTCACGATTGATATAACTGCTTGGAGAGTAGTTACCATCTTCTGAGCGTTGCCACCCAATTTGAGTCATGGTGGTAGTGGTATCTTTTATGTGGGTTGATGCCTTAGTTGGCACTGTCGTTTTTGCTGTGGGCTTCTCAATAGACGCTCTAGGTTTTCTGACGGCTTTAGGATTTTCAGTGCTCGTCACTGTTGTTGTCGGCTCATCAGCTATTTGAGCTTGATTGCTGTTATTACATTCACTATTGGTAGTATTATTAATAACACTTTCACTTTGGTCATTATTTGCGCTAGTCATACAATTACTCCCCTATCATCGTAACGATATTACTGGTATTAGTTCTGCTATTGATTTCTTTAAAGTAATTTTTTAGAATCTGTTTATCTTAGTCCTAACTGCCAGCTTTGTCCTTTGCTAAAATGCAATCAGTTCAACAGCGCCTACGTTGCTTACGGCAATACGGCATTATTCAAACGTTTTTGGATAATACGTTGCTTATTACGTAGACGTTTATCACCACGATTTTTTTCGTAGTATTTCGGATTGGTTAGCATACTAATCAGTAGCGCTGACTCGTCACGATTCAGCTTAGCAGCAGACTTATTAAAATAGTGATACGCGGCGGCATCAACACCATAAATACCGTTGCCAAATTCCGCGACATTTAAATAGGCCGTTAAAATACGCGGCTTATCCCATAAAGTTTCAATCATAACGGTAATAATAGCTTCTTCGCCTTTACGCACATAAGAGCGATGGGAGGTTAAAAATAGATTCTTAGCCAGCTGCTGGGTAATGGTAGAGCCGCCTGCAGACATCTTGCCAGTGGCTTCATTCTTTTTCCTTGCCGCCTCAATACCCTTAATGTCAAAACCATTATGTTGACTAAACGTCGAGTCTTCACTGACAATCGCAGCTTGCTTAGCAGTTTTGGCAATGGCGTCGTACTCCGCCCACTGTTGGGTAACGCTCCCACCCGTCAGCCGATGAGTCAGCATAAACATGCTGTTATTAATGGGTTGGGTTTTCCAAATCATCAGCAAACCTGCTACTAACACATGAAAAGCCACGACCAATAGCATCACTGCCAAAAACAGTCGTTTGATAAATTTGCCAATACTTGTCATGCGTGCAATATCCGAGTGATTAAAAGAGTGAATAAGTTAAAGGTGCCACCGTAGCGGAAATATCGATGTTTGACTATGGTGATAAGGAGCAGGCTATCTTATCCTAATCTCACAATCGCTGTCATTATTTGCACAGTTTCTTTATGATATAGAAATAGGCCAGTATGATTAATGCTGATAAACATAAATCTTGCAATGCGTTATTATGACAGTAATACCTAAAATAAATATGAGTGATAGTGGCGGTGTTTGTTTTAGTAGTAGTTATAGCAGTAATAATAATGACAATGAAAATACGAGTACAGCGATGCCTAATAATGACAATATAAAAGCGCTACGGGCGCGTATTATTAATGCGGTTCCTAATTTTAATAAACCTGAATATCACGACGAATGGTGGTTACTGGGCACGCCTGGCTGTCATTTATGTACCGATGCCGAAAAGCTGCTAACACGCTTTCAGGCGGTGCAGCCTATCACTTATCAGCATGTTGATATTGCAGACTTTAATGAAACACTAATGATGGAATTTGCCACCACTATTCCGGTATTACTGACGCCATATAGACGCTTAAACTATCCATTTTCGGTAATGGATTTGCAGCAACTCGTATAAAAATGACCAATTACTGACTCAGCAATCCAGGCAGTAGAGAGAAACCCATGAAAGATTTGAGCAAAATTACTGAAATTGAAGATCTTCGTCAAGTCGCTCAGCGTAAGCTACCGCGCATGTTTTATGATTATGTGGACTCAGGCTCGTGGACTGAGACCACTTACCGTAATAACGAAACCGACTTTGATCGCATCAAATTGCGTCAGCGGGTGCTGGTCGATATGGAAGGGCGCTCACTTGCCACCGAGATGCTAGGCAAGCCAGTAAATATGCCGGTCGCCATTGCACCCACTGGCTTTACCGGTATGATGTGGGCAGATGGGGAAATCCTTGCTGCACGTGCCGCTGAAAAATTCGGTGTGCCATTCTCGCTATCAACGATGAGTATTTGCTCCATTGAAGATATCGCGGAACATACCAGTGCACCATTTTGGTTTCAGCTATATATGATGCGCGATCAAGACTTTATAGCCGATCTCATTCGCCGCGCCAAAGCGGCTAATTGTTCAGCGTTAATTTTGACCGCTGACTTACAAGTGCTCGGCCAGCGCCACAAAGACATCAAAAATGGTCTATCCGCGCCACCAAAACCGACACTTGCCAATATCTTAAACCTGATGACCAAACCGGAATGGTGCATGAATATGCTGGGTACAAAGCGCCGAACCTTTGGTAATATCGTCGGTCATGCTAAAAATGTCGAGGATCTCTCCTCGCTATCAGCATGGACGAGTGAGCAGTTTGACCCGGCACTCAGTTGGGACGATGTGGCGCGCATCAAGGATATGTGGGGCGGCAAGCTAATTATCAAAGGAATTATGGATCCTGAAGATGCGATAATGGCTGCCCGTAGCGGTGCTGATGCGCTGGTGGTCTCAAACCATGGCGGTCGTCAGCTTGATGGTGCACCTTCCTCTATCGCTGCCCTCGCTGATATCGTCCAAGCAGTCCACGCCGAAAGTAGTGATATTGAGGTATGGCTAGACAGTGGTATTCGCTCTGGTCAAGATGTGCTCAAGGCCATAGCATTAGGCGCAAAAGGGACTCTTATCGGACGCGCCTTTCTCTATGGACTTGGTGCTTATGGTGAAGATGGGGTGCGCCGTGCGCTTGAGCTCATTTATAATGAGTGTGATATCAGCATGGCATTCTGCGGTCATACGGATATCAATCAAGTGCGCGATGATATTTTAGTTAAAGGTACGTACGAACACCTTAAATCTGCGCTACCTTATGTCGCACCGATGCGCTGGTAGGCCTTGGTAGGTAAAGAGAAGATAGCTTTCTTTATACCTCCCATACCCTTTATAATCTACCCATACCTTTTAATTAATATATAGCGCTATGACTATTCAACAACTGCTAAAAACGGCTCCGGCCACCACGGTATTACTGGTCTGTTTCATTGGATTGTATGTACTGCAAGTGCTATCAGGCGTTGATGCCAATCACCCATCGACCGAGGCACTGCTAAAATGGGGAGCGAATGCATTGCCCTATACAATGGGCTACGAGCCATGGCGACTGGTCAGCAGTGCTTTTTTACATATTGGCTTTATGCATTTGTTGTTTAATGGCTTTGCTATGTACTTTTTTGGCCAGATTGCAGAGCCCATGTTTGGTTCGACTAAATTTTTGGCACTATTTATCCTGTCTGCCATTGGCGGTAACCTACTGAATAACCATATTACCTGGCAAGGGATTTTGGATGCGACTGCGCAGCCGGGGTTATCTGCTGGCGCGTCTGGTGGTATTATGGGTATCGGGGCAGGGTTATTGATAGCGGCGTTGTTTAAAATATCCGTTAATAACATGGTGCTAAATCTCAAAAGCTTAGTATTTATTATGGCCATTAACTTAGTATATGGTTTTGCCGTACCCGGTATTGATAATGCCGGACATATCGGCGGCGCGCTTACTGGCTTAGTGATTGCACTAGCCATAGGTATTGCACATCGTCAGCGATTAATAACGACACCAGCCATTCCGCCTAACAACTATCAGATGGACTATAAAAGCAATCAATCTAGTAACCAAACGAGCCATCAAACCGATTATAATAGCTATTCAAGCGATAGTACTGTTGATAGCAATAGCCAAACAGCCAATATAAATGCCAGTATTCATAATAGCAGCGCTCCTTTTACTAAACCCGCTATTGCTAAGCCTACCCTTCTTTGGCAGTTATTACCGTGGATAGTTATGTTACTGGTGACCATTGTCTTTATCTGGTGGTGGCAAGATATTCATAATCAAATATTACAAGTGTTAGCTGCCCAATAAATACCGCTTAATCCAACCTTTCTTTACTCGCTTATGAGACCCGTTTATGTCAAACCTTCCTACCTTCAAAAAATCAACATTAAAAAACCCTGCAATCTCTATTATTAGTACGCGCGCCTTGCTTGGCACTTTAACAGCAACGATGCTAGTGAGCGTGGCAAGTATGGCAAATGCTGCGCCCTTTAAAAACTTACCGGCGGATCAAGATGCGGTATTAAGTTTGGGCTTGAATGTCTTAATCAACAATTCAGCTTATGATTTGGATGACGGTACTAAAGTTCGCGCATTGCCTGGTGTTTTTTATGACAATAATAAGTTCTACGCTCGCGGCGCACAAGCCGGCGCCTATTTAATTAATGATGGCACCAATCAGCTCTCCGCCTACGCGCAACTTGCTGGCAATGAGTTTGATCCTGATGATGCCAATGGCGCGCTGGCAGGACTTGATAAGCGTAAATGGTCAGCAGCGGCAGGCCTTAGCTACTTGCGCCGCACTCCTGTCGGTGGCTTCCGTGCGCAAATAGCTACCGATATCTTAGATCGTAGTGGTGGCAATACTGCCCGCTTGACTTATCTTGCTAAAATCAGCAAAGACAAGCTAACCGTCTATCCAAGCATAGGCTTTGAGTTTTATGATAAGGATTACAACAATTATTACTATGGCGTTAGTGATGAGGAGTCGGTGCGTACAGACATTGATGCTTATGAGTCTAGAAATAGTGTAAACCCTTATATTAATATCAGCGCCAATTACGACTTTAATGATAAGTGGGCAGGATTTGCCAATCAAAACTTAAGTGTTCTACCGAATGAGCAACACGATAGTCCGATGGTTGACTCACGTACTGAGTCAACGACGACACTTGGGTTGTTGTATAAATTCTAAAGTATTTTAAGTGATAGATAAAAAAAGACCTTGCTCATTTATCATGTCGAGGTCTTTTTGTTACAAAATGAAAAGACCACATGTTCTTAGTTTTTAAAATTTAACAATTCATAAAATCAAATATTAAGTTCGGAAGCGAACTATAAATGTATACCTGTATAATTTTAGGTGCTATTATTGTGAATATTTCTCGAAAAACACTCCTAAAGGGGGTTCTATGCTAATTGAGTTCACAGTAAAAAATTATAGATCTATCAAAGAAGAGCAAACTTTGAGTATGGTTAAAAATAATGGAGAAGAACTTGAGACTACAAATAGTTTTATTCCAGAAACTCATTCTAGTATACCTTTACTGAGATCAGCTGTTATCTATGGTGCTAATGCGGCTGGAAAATCTAATGTGATAAAAGCTATTATGACGATGGAGTCAATTATCCGAGATTCTGCTTCTGCTAGCCAGGAAGGTGATGATATCGGAGTTACTCCTTTCTTATTCAATAGCCAATCTAGCAATGAGCCCACATTATTTGAAATGATTTTTATTAGTGAAAATGTTAAATACCAATATGGGTTTAGTACAACAAATTCAAAAATTGTTAGTGAATGGCTTTTTGCTTTCCCAAAAGGTGTAGCCCAAACATGGTTTGAAAGACTTTATAACGAAGACACAAAGAAACATGATTTTAAATTTGGTAAACTTTTAAAAGGTCAAAAAGTTATATGGCAAGATGCGACAAGAGACAACGCCTTATTCTTATCAACGGCAGTACAGTTGAATAGCGAACAGTTAAAACCCGTATTTAACTGGTTCAAATCCGTTCTACGCCCTACAAGAACAAGTGGTTATGGATTAGGATTTACAGCATCCCTATGTGATAGCGAAAATAAAGATAAAGTATTAGAATTCCTGAATTCTGCTGACTTTAGTATTCATGACATTGAAGTTGAAAAAGAAAAATTTACCGCTGATCTTTTGCCTGATAACCTACCTTCTTTATTTAAAGAAGAGATTGTAGATAGAATGAAAGATAAGGAAGTTATCGAACTTAAAGCAGTTCACAAAACTGAAGAAGGCAAATTAGTCTCTTTAGATTTTGATGAAGAGTCTGATGGTACTCAAAAATTCTTTTCTTTTGTTGGACCTTGGATTGATAGCCTAGAAAAAGGGTACGTACTAGTTATTGATGAACTTCATAACAACTTACACCCCAAAATGGTCAAATATTTAGTAGATTTATTTAATAACTCTCAGACAAACCCTAAGAATGCACAACTAATTTTTTCAACTCATGAAACATCTATTTTGAGTCAAAAAGTCTTTAGAAGAGATCAGGTTTGGTTCTGTGAAAAAGATACTTCGCAGGCAACTAGACTTTACCCACTGACAGACTTTCATATTCGTAAAGATAAGATTAATTTAGAGTTTGCTTACTTAGATGGTTTGTATGGAGCACTTCCATTTATTCAACCGCTTACATTAAATCAAGAGGTGTAAAAATGGGAACTGACAATTTACACCACAAACGTAAAGCTAGAAAAAATAAAGACTTAAGAAGAAAACAAGCTCAAAAATCTGACTATGAAAAAATTTTAATCGTATGTGAAGGTGAAAAAACGGAGCCTTATTACTTTAATAACTTAATTAACTATCACAAGCTTAATACAGCTAATATTAATGTTGTTGGTGATTGTGACTCAGCCCCTATAAGAGTATTAGAGCGTGCGAAAGAACTATACGAAGAATCTAAAGATACTATTCCATATGACAAGGTTTATTGTGTATTTGATAAAGACAGTCACTCGACTTACTTACAAACATTAAATATAATAAAACAAATACTGCCTTTGGAAATTTTTATAGCTATTACGTCAATACCCTGTTTTGAATACTGGATATTATTGCACTTTACAGATACAACTAAGTCTTATAATAACTATAGAGAGGTTAGCCAAGACTTAAAGATATTTTTACCTCTCTACGAGAAGAAAAACAAAAATATTTATAGTGAGTTATTACCCTATCTCGAAGTAGCAAAAAGAAATGCCAATAAGGCAAATATGGCAGCTATAAAGAATCAAACTGATAATCCAAGTACAAAAATCCACGAGCTAGTTGAAGTTTTAGAAACTTTAAATAAAAAACAGAAATCGCAGGCAAAATATTAGCAAAAAGCAGGAACAGCTCCTAAAACTTCTAATGTAAAAAAAAACTTGCCACATTACATGACAAGGTATTTTTATTGCTCTAATAAACTATTAGATAGCTTAAGAAGGATGCACCATATCAGCAGGCGTTACCCACTCATCAAACTGAGCTTCGGTCATTAACTCCATTTCAACGGCCACTTGCTTAAGGGTTTTGTCTTCTTTATAAGCCGTCTTAGCAATTTTAGCTGCGTTTTCATAACCAACATGACGGTTCAATGCGGTTACTAGCATTAATGAGTTATGTAGGTAGTAGTCTATTTTTTCTTTAACAGGCTCAATACCCGCAGCACAGTTTTCATTAAAGCTATTGCACGCATCGCCCAACAGCTTAATAGACTGCAATAAGTTAAAGGCAATCACCGGTTTAAAGACGTTTAGCTCAAAGTTACCAGACGCGCCAGCCATATTGATGGTAGTGTCATTACCCATGACTTGGGCGACAACCATCGTCATCGCTTCTGACTGAGTTGGGTTCACTTTACCTGGCATGATTGATGAGCCCGGCTCATTTTCTGGAATAGTAATCTCACCAATACCGCAACGTGGACCTGATGATAACCAGCGGATATCATTAGCGATTTTATTTAGGCTACCTGCTAAGGTTTTTAATGCGCCTGAGGCAAATACTTCGGCATCACGAGCCGCTAGTGCTTCAAATTTATTTGATGAGGTCACAAATGGCAAGTCAGTCAAGGTGGCTAATTGCTCAGCGGCTTTTACCGCATAATCAGGATGGGCGTTTAGACCCGTACCAACCGCAGTACCGCCGAGTGGCAATTCATATAAGCCTTGTAGCGCATTATCAATACGTACTAGTGAGTGGTCAAGTTGGCTCACATAGCCGCTAAACTCTTGGCCTAAGGTCAAAGGCGTGGCATCTTGTAAATGCGTACGACCGATTTTAACAATGCTATCGAACTCTTTGGCTTTTTTGTCCAAGGTATCTCGTAAGGCTTTGATTGCTGGAATCAACAAGCTATTAATCTGACGAGCGGCAGACACACGAATAGCCGTTGGGAAGCTGTCGTTGGTTGATTGCGCATGGTTCACATGGTCATTGGGGTGAATCGGCTGATAGCTACCGCGCTCAGAACCGGCAATCTCATTAGCACGATTGGCCAATACTTCGTTCATGTTCATGTTTGACTGCGTGCCAGAACCAGTCTGCCATACCACTAACGGAAACTGGTCGGTTAAGCCGCCATTAATCACTTCATCAGCGGCTTGTATGATTAAGTCACGCTTATCAGTATCTAAACGCTTTAGGCTCGCATTGGTAATCGCTGCGGCTTTTTTGACCAGCGCCATCGCCTCAATCATCGGGCGCGGTAAGGTTTCACCACCAATTTTAAAGTTCTCGCGGCTACGCTGGGTTTGCGCGCCCCAATAAGCATCAACCGGCACTTCTACGTTGCCCATGGTATCTTTTTCGGTACGAGTCGCCTGATTCTGTGTCGACATAACTACCCTCTCTGATGGTTTGTTAACGAATGATTTATCCGTAAAAAGTGCAACACCCGCTGCACATAAGGAAAATAGGATGTAAAGCGCCATTATGATAGCATGACTTATTATAAATTTCTCAAAGACCGCGAGGGGCACGGATGTCCAACCAGCAAACATCATCATCAACTAAAAAGCTTGAAACCACTACTGCAAAAGGCTTATCAAATAACTCAACTACTCCTGTTAGCAACGCTAGCGCAAATGTTACTGAAAGTATGATAGCCAGTAATAACGCTGATGATACGAAAAAATTAATTCCAAATACCATAGCGAGCAATCCGCCCAGACGCCAATTTACCCGTCAGCGCAGACAACTCACTGCTAGTGAACGTCAACAGTGTGCCCGTGATGCCAGTTTACACTTAATTAAACTACAGCAGCGGCTGCCAGCTAACGCCCGAATTGGCTTATATTATGATGGCTTTGGTGAACTACCCACCCAGCCGCTATTGGACTGGTGTCAAAGGTTGAGTTATCAGCCTTACTTGCCAGTGGTCGGCTCATTAGGGAATGACGATAAGCGCCTGCGTTTTGTACCGATTTATCAGCAGAAACTATTAAATGTACCCACACGTATACATAATTTGGGCATGAAGCAAAACCACCATCGCAGGTTATTATGGGCGCGGGAATTGGATGTCATTATCTGTCCATTAACTGCCGTCGATAATGATGGTAATCGTATGGGAATGGGCGGCGGTTTTTATGACACCACCCTTGCTAAGAGCTATCAGTCTGGCACTAAGAAACCCCTTAAAATTGGCTGGTGCTATGACTTTCAAGTAGTCGAGCAACTCCAGCGCCAACCTTGGGATGTGCCGCTTGATGGCTTGATTACGCCTAGTGGCATACGGTGGTTTTGATGACAGACGATAAACGGTTATTACCTACGAAAGAAGTCTCTGGAATAGAAAGCTCTAAAGCAGAACACTCCGAAACGGATACCCAAAAAGACTCCAGCGCTGATAGCGTTAATCGGCATTTGCAAGAGTTAGAAAATAGTAATAATGAAAACCTTGAAATTTTGCAAATTGAGGAGCAAAGTTTTAGTGACGCTGAGCTGGCTCGCCTTGTAAATAACGAAAAATTGCAAAGTTTGCTTAATCAAAGCGATGAGTTTTTAAGCCATTTATCTGGTGAGATAAATGGCTTTGATGAAGGCAGTGATGAATAAAGAGTTTGTTACATAGGTCATCATTCATTTGCCCTGCTGGTAGCTGTCAGTAACTTTAAAACCTTTACCTTACCCAAAAAACTTATCTGGAATTTATCATCTACGCACTTATAACACCATCGCCGCTATCCAACCAAATAATAATAACGGAATATTATAATGGAGAAAAGTAGGTATCACACTGTCTTTGATATGGTCATGCTGTCCATCAACGTTTAGACCTGAAGTCGGCCCAAGGGTTGAATCTGAAGCAGGAGAACCTGCATCCCCCAACGCGCCAGCCGTACCGATAATCGCAACGGTTGCTAAGGGTGAGAAACCCAGCGAAATACATAATGGTACATAAATCGCGGCCAGAATAGGAATGGTAGAGAACGACGAGCCAATCCCCATCGTCACGATGAGACCAAGTAACAACATAATAAAGGCCGCTATAGCTTTGTTACCAGCAAATAATGAGGTAGCCCCATCAACTAACGGTTGAATCTGCTCCGTCGCTTTCATCACTTCAGCAAAGCCCTGCGCGGTTATCATGATAAAGCCAATCATCGCCATCAGCTTAATACCATCATTAAAGACGGTATCGGCATCACGCCACTTGACCACGCCGGTCGCCATAAACACCCCGAAACCAAACATTGAACCGAGCAATAGCGAATCGGTATAAAGCTGTACTACAAAGGCAGTAACAATCGCTGCTAACGCTACCAGTGTTTTAAGCTTACTTTGTTTTTGAGCCTCAGCAGCCGTTTTGCTTAGCGCATCACCTTCTACCACGGCATCACGCGCTTCTTTATCGACTGTAAGCTGCTGATATTGGCGCGGCTTACGATAACTAATAAATATCGCAGTCAACAAACCCACGAACATACCCACTGCCGGAATTGCCATCGCTTTAGTAACCGAAATATTACTGACATCAATCCCAGCTTCACCCACATTTTTGAGCATGATTTGATTGAGATAAATATCACCAAACCCATAAGGAATGAACATATAAGTGGTCACCAAACCAAAGGTAATTAAACAAGCTATCAGCCGTCTATCAATATGCATGCGGTTAAACGCTAATAACAACGGTGGCACTAACAAGGGAATAAAGGCAATATGAATGGGGATTAAGTTTTGGCTAAAGCAGCTCATCATGACGAGACCGGCAAACAGCATATACTTAATCATACCGCTAGTGCCGCCAGCGTCGATACGCTTGATGACCGCACCTGCCAGCGACTGTGGCAGCCCTGAATGAGCAATCGCCACCGCAAAAGCACCAAGCAACGCATAAGACAGCGCAATTTGTGCACCATTGCGAATTCCCTCTTGAAAGGCATTTAAGGTATCGGTCATCCCGAGACCCGCTATCAGCCCGCCCGCCATCGCGCCAATTAATAAGCTTAGCACCACATGTACTCGCGCCAGTGACAGCCCCAGCATAATGACTACCGCCAGTAGCACCGCATTGATTGTCATGTTATCGCCCTCTTCCCTTGCATTTTTAGCTTATTGTTTAACTACTATTGTCTTTTCAACACTCTTGCCTTAGAGCCAAAAACGAATACTCACACTAACTTTTTAGCATGGCGCAGCACGCGTTTAAGACGCGCGCCAGTTTACCTGATTTTATAGCTAAAACCTATGCGCAGAACCTCGCAGGCATAGGTTAAAGTTTGCTTAAAGAAAATGATTGCACTATTTTAAATGTCACATTTATGGTTAAGGGGCTGCGATATGTAGCGGGTTTTGTGTAAAGTTGCTTATTTCAGGCACATAAGCAATATTTTCTATCCTCTTAAACCTTAAGCCTTGTAATTTTTGATGAGAGCACCATTTATCTAAACATGAACCACGAACTTGACTTTACAAGTCTGGTTAACGAGGAAGAGGTACCTATGAGTAAACACGAAACTAATATCGAAAATGATAACATCGAGCAGAATGATCTTGAGCAAGAAGCCCGCGAGACAGAAACGCTTGAGCAAGAGACCGTAGAAAAAGACAGCGTTGAAGAAGAAAATACTGATCCTGAGAACACACCTGTAGAAGCGGACGACGCTGAGACGGATAGCGCTTCAGATGACCCTGTAGATAGCTATCTACCGTTATTGGCACTACGAGATGTCGTTGTCTATCCGCACATGCAAATTGCGTTATTTGTTGGTCGTGCGCCATCCGTAAAAGCCGTTGAGCTAGCACAAGCCGAATATGGCAATAAAGTACTGGTCGTCGCCCAAAAAGATTCGCTAACAGAAGATATTGACCAAGACAACTTATATCAATACGGCACTGTTTGTCGCATCGTTAGCACCATGCCGCATGACAGCGATGAGAATTGCATTAAAGTCCTTATCGAAGGTCAATATCGGGCGCGTGTCGATACCATAGAGAACCATGATGAGCTGCTGATGGCGAGCTTTGAGCGGGCTGACCTTGATGTTCCCATGGATGACAGCCAGCAAAAAAACACGGTAAAAACGTTAACCGGTTTGTTCGAAGGCTATGCCGATGCGCGTCTGCGAAATGCGCGTGAGCTAACCCGTGTGGCAAAACGTATCGACGACTTGCTTGAGCTGGTATATTTCATCTCAACTCGCGTCTCTATGGACCTTGATGTTAAGCAGTCTTTTTTAGAAAACAACGACATCAAAGCGCATATTAATACTTTGACCGAATACTTAGTCAAACAAAGCGCTGAGCAAAATATTGAGCAAGATATTCAAGACGCTGTCCGTCAGCAAATGGAAGAAAATCAGCGCGAATACTTCTTAAATGAGAAGATGAAAGCCATTAAAAACGAGCTGTCAGATATGAGTGACGGCGCGTTTGATGGTGAAGATGATGTTGGCGAGCTTGAACAACGTTTAGAGAAGGCTGATTTGCCAGACGATGTGCGCAAAAAAGCAGAGCAAGAGTTTAAAAAGCTAAAAATGATGCCGCCTGCCTCCTCTGAGTCTTCAGTAGTACGCAACTATATTGAATGGATCTTGGATACGCCGTGGAATGCGACGACTAAGGTAACAATCAACTTAGAGAAAGCCAAAACTATCTTGGATGAAGACCATTATGGCCTGCAAGATGTAAAAGACCGTATCTTAGAATACTTAGCCGTACAGTCACGGGTTAAAAAGCTTCGTGGTCCAATTCTCTGTCTCGTTGGCCCTCCAGGTGTGGGTAAAACCTCACTGGGTGAATCAATTGCGCGAGCAACTGGTCGTAAGTTCGTCCGTATGGCACTAGGCGGCGTGCGCGATGAAGCTGAGATTCGTGGTCATCGCCGTACTTATATCGGGGCAATGCCCGGTAAAATCGTGCAGTCATTGGCGAAAGTAGAAGTCAAGAACCCGCTATTCTTATTAGATGAAGTCGATAAGATGGCGCAAGACTTCCGCGGCGACCCTGCTTCAGCCTTGCTTGAAGTATTAGACCCTTCACAAAATCACAGCTTTAATGACCATTATCTAGATATGGATTTGGACTTATCACAAGTCATGTTTATCTGTACCGCTAACAGTATGGATATTCCGCCGGCGCTCCTTGACCGCATGGAAGTTATTCGCTTGCCAGGTTATACCGAAGAAGAAAAAGTCAATATCGCGCAAAAATACCTAGTGCCAAAAGCCATTACACAAAATGGTCTCAAAGAAGGCGAGATTGAGATAGTAAAAGCGGCATTACATAGCATCGTGCGTAGCTATACGCGCGAAGCGGGCGTACGTAACCTTGAGCGTGAAGTGAATAAAATCTGCCGTAAAGTCGTCCGTGGCTCGGTCGAAAGTCATGGCGCGCGGGCTCCGAAAAAAGCAGAGCGCGAGCTGGTCGTAGTTGACGATACTAACATTGATGACTATCTTGGCGTCCATCAGTATGACTACGGTCTGGCGGAAGAAGAGCCTGAGGTTGGTCGTATTACTGGACTGGCTTGGACCCAAGTTGGTGGCGAGTTACTCACCATCGAAGCGGTAGCCATGAAAGGCAAAGGCGAGCTTGCATTTACCGGCTCCCTTGGCGATGTGATGAAAGAATCTATTCGCGCTGCCATGAGTGTCGTTCGAGCGCGTGGTGACAGCTTAGGTATCGATTACGAAACCTTTAAAACTACGGATGTCCATGTGCATATGCCAGAAGGCGCGACACCAAAAGATGGTCCATCCGCTGGTGGTGCGCTAACGACAGCGTTAGTCTCGGCCTTGACTGGTATTGCTATTCGCCCAGATATTGCCATGACAGGTGAAATTACCCTGCGCGGTAAAATACTACGCATCGGCGGCCTTAAAGAGAAGCTATTAGCAGCGCATCGCGGTGGCATCAAGCATGTATTGATTCCAGCGACCAATGAGCGTGATTTGGCTGATATTCCTGATAACGTTAAAGCCGGTCTGACCATTCAACCAGTCGCGACGATTGATGAGATATTAAAAGTCGCCTTAGTAAGTATGCCAACGCCATTGAAACCCGCTAAAGTAACTGTAGATACAACCTCTAAGAGAGCGCTACATAACTAAGTCTAATATGGATAGATGATTGATATAAAAAAGGCCGCAATTATGATTGCGGCCTTTTTTCGTGGTTGGTATTTGAAGTATATTTTACTTCTTTAAATTTTGATCATTTAAGTTTACTTTTTTATCTATTTAATTGTAACCGTCATATAATAAGGCTTTGGCGTATTGCCCTCGCGCGCTTGGTTGCGTGGTTGTAACACTCGAATGGTATGCTCGCCCGTTTTATCGAGTGTTACTGTCTCAGTGCTTAAATCTGGTGAATTAGTACCATAAAGTACAGGATATAAGTCATCGCTACCAACAATGGTAGCACTTACTTTTTGACCTTTTTTGGCATAAATTTGGTATTCACAGTATTTACTGCCTTTGATTGCCCCAGCTCGGCTCACATCAAAGCTGCCTTTTGCCATGCGCAACTCTTTGACACCGCAATCTGCCGTGTAATGCAAGTCACCACTTTGGCTAGCAGCCGAAGCCGTCGTTATGCCAGTACTCATCATTCCTACAGCCAGTGCAGTCGATCCAGCTAATGTAACCAATGATTTCATATTAATTCCTTATAGCAGTTATTGTAATAGCCGTTATTTTTATCAAAAATCATATTTTGTATAAGCGCTATTCTGCACTACTGCTACCCACTTAACCATTTTATTTCGTTAGCTTATCTTAAGCCTTTGTTAAGGGACTCTCCTTCTGTATTATATAAGATATGTTATCAGTGACTTACATATATTAACGCTTTGTTGCGCTTCTAATGAATATCTATCATCCATGCTTAGCTATACTGGTTATGAGTTTAATAAAGAATATAGCGAGTTTAGATATAGCTATATTTGTAGCAATACATTTAATGACAACTAAGAAAGCTAAATACAACCGTTAACGATGACGGAAAAATATTAATGGAGACAACAATGAAAAAAATTATGCTTGCGAGTGCTTTATTATGTGGTTCGGCTTTGGCGATGACCGGTTGCCAAAGCACCGAAGGTCAGCTGAAAACTGGCAACCCACTTAACCAGCCAGCCCTAAAATCAACACTCAAAACTACCGATGACAGCAATCAAGAAGTCGGACAAGTTTATCTACGTCCAGTTGATGGCGGTGTACAGGTCTATGGTAAGCTCATGAATATGACACCAGGTAAGACTGTGGCACTACACATTCACGAAACGGGTAGCTGTGATGTTATGGGTAAAGCGGCAGGTGGTCACTTTAATCCAGACAACCATCCCCACTCTAACCCAGATGACATGAATGGTCATGCCGGCGACTTACCAAACTTGACTGCTAATGATAAGGGTGTTGCGACTATTAACTACGTGAATAAGCAAATCTCTGCTGCTCAAGCAGGTAAATATAGTGTTTATCGTCGTGCCTTTATCGTTCATGCCGGTGCCGATGACTACACCAGCCAACCAGCAGGCGCAGCAGGTGACCGTATTGCTTGCGGTATCATCGAGGCAAACTAATTATCTAAGCAAACCTATCATAAAAGCTAGCTTAATATAATTAGACTTAAAAAAACCTCTTAGATGATCTAAGAGGTTTTTTATTGGGCGATTTTTAAATCAATTATTACTTATAACAGAAGGGCCTAGGCTGTTCTTGAATCACTCTTCTACCCATTCGCCTTTACGCCAGTACACACCCCAACGTGATGCCTTACCGTTTTTCTCAGAACCAATATACTGCTCTTTTTTCTTACGTGACCATCGCAGAATAGTTGGGTTACCCTCAGGGTCTTCGTCCGGCCCTTCAAACAGATACTGGAACTTATCTTCCATCTGATCTTTAATAACTCGCATTTCTGCCAGTTTTGGCGCACGCGTTTCGCGTACCTTAGGGAACTTAGACGCCGCTAAGAACATGCCAGCCGCTCCTTCGCGTAAGATAAAGTAATCCTCATGCTTAACTGATTTTAGCTCTGGCATGTGGATTGGG
The DNA here is from genome assembly GCF_904846675.1 of Psychrobacter urativorans. GTDB lineage: Bacteria > Pseudomonadota > Gammaproteobacteria > Pseudomonadales > Moraxellaceae > Psychrobacter > Psychrobacter urativorans_B. The sequence goes on from NZ_CAJHBT010000003.1 coordinate 173,834, forward strand.
TCCATACGTGGCGGCGCAGGCTCGCCGGTTTTGAGAACCTTACGGGTATTATCACATTTCTGGCAAGCAAAGTACGGGCCAAAGCGTCCGGTCTTCAGTTCCATCTGTCCATCACACTTATTGCAGTCAATGGTTGGCGCATCTGAGCCAGGAATTTCGAACTTGCCTTCTTCTAAAATATAACCGTCACAATCAGGATTGTTACCGCAGATATGGAGCTTAAGCCCGCCATCGACGATATAGCCGTCCATTGCCGTTGCACATTTTGGACAGCGCTTTTTCTCCATCAAATCTTTGACTTCCGCAGCTTCGTCATCGCCTTCTCCGTCATCAAGATTGGCAAAAGCTTCGACCGGCATGAGGTTCTTGGTGCCTTTACAGCGCTCTTTTGGCGGCAAGTTATAACCCGTACAGCCTAAGAATACACCAGTAGAACCGGTACGTAGCTGCATCGGACGACCGCACAAATCACAATGAACATCAGGCACATCGGTTGGATCGTTAGGACGCATGCCATCTTTATCTTTAGCATGCTCAAGCTTAACTTTAAAGTCACCGTAGAAGTTATCTAGAACATCTTTCCAATCTTTTTCACCTTCAGCGACGCCATCCAGCTTGTCTTCTAACGCGGCGGTGAAGGTATAATCCATCAAGTCTGGGAAGCTTGCCGTTAATCTATCGGTGACGATATCACCCATTTTTTCAGCAAATAAGCGTTTGTTTTCTAACTTCACATAGCCGCGATCTTGAATGGTTGAGATAATTGAGGCATAGGTGGACGGACGACCGATACCTTTTTTCTCAAGCTCTTTAACCAAACTGGCCTCAGTAAAGCGCGGTGCAGGTTTGGTAAAGTGTTGGCTAGGATCTAGCTTGTCTAAAATAAGCTCATCACCTTTTTTGACATCAGGTAACAAGCTGTCGTCAGTTTTTGCTGGCGCTTGTACTCTAGTATAACCATCAAAGGTCATAGTACGCCCACGAGCCTTTAACTCAACATCATCAGCAGTTACGAATAAATTAACCGATAGATATTTTGCTGGCGGCATCTGACAAGCGACAAACTGACGCCATATTAGCTCATAAAGACGAATGGCATCACGCTCTACCCCCTTCATCTGGGTAGATTTCATATTAACGTCGGACGGACGAATGGCTTCATGCGCTTCTTGAGCATTTTGTTTATTACCGTAGAAGTTCGGCTTTTCTGGCACATATTTAGCACCAAAGCTGTCCTCTAGATAGCCACGAACCGCCGCCAATGCATCACCAGATAAAAAGGTAGAATCGGTACGCATATAAGTGATATGACCCGCTTCATACAGCCGCTGCGCCAAAATCATGGTCTTTTTCACTGAAAAGCCCAAACGCGTACTGGCTGCTTGTTGCAAAGTCGAGGTAATATATGGCGCACTGGGACGCGATTGGGTTGGTTTTTCTTCACGCTCTTTGACCAAATAGCTTGCTGATTTCAGAACGTCTAGTACTTTATCGGTCTGCTCTTTATTACCCAGCTTAAGGGTTTTGCCAGCTTGCTTGGTCGCCTCTAGACGGATACCGATTTGCTCAGCGTCTTTTGCACTGTTGTTGTTAAGGTCTGCGATATGAGTATCCGCAAAAATCTGCCAGTATTCTTCAGGGATAAAGGCGCGAATTTCATGTTCACGCTCAACCACTAAACGCATAGCGACCGACTGTACACGACCTGCGGACAGACCACGAGCGACTTTTTGCCAAAGTAGAGGTGACACCATAAAGCCAACGACCCGATCTAAAAAGCGTCGGGCTTGTTGCGCATTGACGCGATCGATATCAAGTTTGGATGGCTGCTTAAAGGCATTTTGAATGGCTGTTTTGGTAATTTCATTAAAAACCACCCGCTCATATTTACTATCCGCGCCGCCAATAACTTCTTTGAGATGCCAAGCAATAGCTTCCCCTTCCCTATCCATATCCGTTGCCAGATAGATTTTATCAGCGTTTTTAGCTAAGGCTTTTAGCTCTTTAATCACTTTAGTCTTATTGGGAAGTACTTCATAGACGGCATCCCAATCGTGCTCAGGATCAACGCCCATACGCCGTACTAGTGCTTGCTGCGTTTTTTGTTCTTTGGTCAGGCTCTCATCTTTTTTAGTCGCTGCCGCTTTTTTAGCGCCTTTACTGGCACCCACCGGTAAGTCGCGTACATGCCCAATACTGGAACGTACGATAAAGTCATCGCCAAGGTATTTATTAATCGTTTTTGCCTTGGCAGGTGACTCGACAATCACCAAGGATTTCCCTTTAGGATTCTTGGAGGCGGAGTCTGCAGATACGGAACTTTTTTTACTTGTGGTTTTTGCCATGTGTGACGACACCATAATGAATGGATTAAATATAAATAAGGAGGTATTAGCGTTGCCAATTATTATCGCTAAACATTTTATTATAAAGGCAACTGCTAATAAAAATTGGTCATAAAGCATGCAATAACTATAGAATTACTATACAACAGCGGTAAATTCATTAAGACGTTACACTGCTAAGAGTTGAGATGTCAACCGTAAATAATTATAGATGGCCCAAAATAGCTTACTTCTGGATAGTAAGTGCGACTAATAAATATCAATAACCTAGACTCTTATCATTTTTTAACCAAGTATTACTTAAAGGCTTTTATTGAGCATCCTACTACTAGCGCCACTATTATAATAAGCCGTCGCTTTGCCAATACTGTTATTAATGCTATTATCATCGTTAGCGCTATAGCGCGGGCTGGTCTGCATCTGTAAAGCCCACTGCTCCATCTGCACTTTAAGTGCCAATAAATCAGCTTCAATAGCGCTGGTCTTATAGTTAGGATTGGTCAAAGGGCGCACATAAGCGATATCTTCCCAGTACACCACAATACTATTGGCTTTAATCAATAAGGCTTTTATAAAGGGTTCAATAGACGCTGGCAACTCCAATGCTACTTTATCCAAATTAAAACTGGCAGACGACATAGCAGTAGTATTGGCAATGCCATTAATACTAGCATCGCTATCCGGACGCCATTGGCCATCAATCACCCGATAGCGCGTATAAGGCATCTGTACATTGTCCAGCACTAGGCCATATTGCCCCAGCATGCCGCGACCATATTCATTGTTTTTACCTTTTACCCAATCCGGACAGGCAACCAGCTTCGGATTGAGCTGTAAGCGCCGCGCAGTCATACGCAGCTTATCCAAGCGCTGGTCAATGCCGTTAGGTTTGAGCGCCATCATACTCCCATATACGAATAGTACAATGGCAATAACAATCCATACACCCATGATAGTTTGGCCTTTTAGCTGGATTAAAATGTTGCGGGTAAAAGAAGATAGCAGGTATTCATAATGAGCACAAACGATTATAAATCAAGCGTTGCTCTCTCATTTATAATAAAAGCACCATTATTAACAGTTCAATATCAGTCACTTAGCAAGCGTAAATAGTTTCTTACTATAACAAGATGCAAAAAGTTGCTACGCGCAAAAAGTGCTATGATAAATCATAATTTTAAACGCACGCAGGTTTATTATGACTTATATTGTTCAACTAATCTCATCATTCAAGCCTATGATGAAAAAACCTACTGTCAAATCAACTGCCGCGTTGAGCTTGATGTCGGCAGCACTAGTGACGTTATCAGGCTGTGCCACCACTCAAAGCTTAACCCCAGAGCAGTGTCAAGCCAGCAACTGGCAACAAGTCGGCTATAATGATGGCTCGCGTGGACGTTCAGGCGCATACTTTGGGCACTATACCAATAGCTGTGCCAGTGTCGCCGGTGCAACGCCCAATCGTATGCTGTGGGAACAAGGGCGCCAGCAAGGGCTCAAGAAGAACTACTGTACTGAGCTGAGTGCTTATAAGCATGGCCGCGAAGGCTATGATTGGCAGCCAGTCTGTCCACTCGAAGGCATCGATAAGTTAGAAGAAGCCTATGCGCAGGGACGCTATTATTATATCCGCCAACGCGACCTCGATAACTTACGCTCACCCTCTCCATTTGGTTATGGGCATGGGCGTCTTGGTTACGGTTATCACCCCTTTGGCTATGGCTGGTAAAAACTAAATTGGTGAAAGCCTAAAATAGAATAAAGGAAACCTCGCAAAGTAGACTTTGCAAGGCTGGAGGTAAGTTTTATTATTTTATTTGTTCTTCTTATTATCTTAGTTATTTTTTTATTAATAGCAGGGCTGGTTTATGTGACCAGCTTATTTATATAAAAAGCTACTCATTTACAAAGGCTATTTTGCTAAGTCCCGCTTGACTGGCAGAGGCCAATACTTGTGCCACCGCGTCATATTTACTTTCTCTATCCGCCCGCAGCTGAATAGCAGGGTCGCTACCACTGGCACTCTCTTGCTGCAAGCGACTATCTAACTCTTCGATACTAATAGGATCGCTATCCCAAAAGATACCGGCATCTTTGTCAATGCTGATTTGAATCACTTCTGGCGGCTGCTCGTTGACTACTGCGCTGGTCTTGGGCAAATCTAACGGCACGGTAGGATTTAGAACGGTAGCGGTCAATAGAAATATAATCATCAATACCAACATGACATCGATAAGCGGAATGAGGTTCATCTCATTCATACTTTGCGCGTCATCATCACCTAACTGAAATGCCATAATAGTCTCAATCGTGGGTCATTTTTCTATATGAATTTAAGCTTGTATAAAGGGTTGCTTATAGAACTATTTCTAGCACAATTAATTATAAAGCTATTAACTTATAACAGCTGACAATAGCCCTGAACCAGCCTTATGAGCGTGAGGTCACCGAGTTCTGATAGCCTGCATTTTGCTTAGTATTGTTCACATTAGCCGTTGCTACATTGGCTGCCACCTGCGGCTTAACTGCTGGCTGCTGAGCTTCTGTTAACTCGGCAGTTTTTGCCAATAGCTCATGGGCTCTATCATTGGCATGGTACATGACACTACGATTAATACGTACGGCAAGGTTATAAAACACCACCGCTGGAATAGCCACGGCAATCCCCAAACCCGTCATAATGAGTGCTTCACCCACTGGCCCGGCCACTTGTCCAAGCCCTGCTTGTCCGCTAACACCGATATTATGTAGCGCATGAAAAATACCCCACACTGTACCGAACAGTCCGATGAATGGCGCAATGGCAGCAGTCGTCCCTAAAATAGGCAAACCACGCTCACTGTTATAGCGATAACGGCCGATATGTTGCAGTAAGGCTTGCTCGGTAACCAAACGCCGGGCTGCCGTATCTAATCCTGCTAATGCTGAACGCTTTTGTTGAATAGCCTGACTCAAGTCATCAGCCACTTGGCTTGCAAGCTTGCGGCTTTGTAGTACGCGGATAATCCCTGTCACCCAAGAGAGTAACGACAATACCAGCAGTATAAAAAACAGCCCTTTGGTCACAATATCGCTTAATTGCCAGTAGCTTGCAAAGTCCATGTCAGACTCCTTAATGAGTTGTACAATCACATGAAGACGTTGCGACTATCGCATCTGCTCTTATCATGAAAAAGTTATAAATGAATGTTTTTTAATAAAGTTGCTAAAAAATTAATAAAAACAAAATAAAGAATTAATAAACAGTTATTAGGGCACTGCATAGCTGATGGGTAAAGTCACATTGCCGACCACTGGCACCCCATTTTTCTTAAAGGGTCTAAACTTGCCAGAGCGAACTTGACGCTGCGCTTCCCTATCTAAAATAGCGTTACCAGAAGATTTTGCCAAACTAACGCTATCGATGCCACCTTGCTTGTTCACTCGTAGTACCAATACAAGGTTAAAGGTATCGCCCGAACGTGCGCTACGTTTGGCACGATCAGGAAAGCTAAAGTTAGGCGCGGCGGCCCAATTGGCATTACTGGCATTGAAGTTGACCGGTGTATTGCTGGCATCAGCATCGGCTTTCGCTTCGGCATCAGCTTTCGCTCTAGCATCTGCATCGGCTTGAGCATCACGAGCACGTTTTCTAGCGGCGTTTCTAGCAGCATCCTGCTCTTGTGCTGCCAAAGACCTAAGTTGATCATCAGTAGTTGTCGTACCGACTCTAGGTTCTTGTGAAAACTTTTGACTGGGCTGATTCTGACTGACGAAAGGCTCTGACTCTATTTCTTTAGGTTTTGATACCGTATTAGGCTTTTCAGGCTTGGTTTCTTTCACTATCGTTTTTGTTGTGGTGTTTACAACGGGCGGCGTTTCCGGTTCAGGCTTGGCTTCAACCACTGGTTCAGGCTTGGCTTCTGGTTTAGGTTCGACCGCTGGTTCAGGCTCGGTTTTAGGTTCTAGGCTAGCCTTAGATTCAGGCTCAGACGCTGAAAGTGGTTCGGTTTCTATATTTTCTTGAACCTCTTCAACATCTTGTTGAACCTTTGCAACCTCAGTCTGTACTGGTTCAGACTCTACAGCTTCTGTCTCTACTGGTTCAGGTATTATTTGTTCAATTTGTGGTACTTCGGCAGGTAGCGTCACCATTTGTATTTCGATAGGGGCCGGCGTATTGTGCACTTCATCTATAGGTGATGGTGGTTTCATGGCCACTAATGCCATCGCGGTAAGCAAATGTAGCCCCACAACGGCACCAATCGCTATTAATGTCAATTTACGTGGCGGCGCGTTAAAATTGGTTGAGCCCATAACACCCTAACAGTTAGCTGAAATCAAAGTGGCTTAATATTAATACAAACGATAACTATTATCAATAAAATAATAAAACTATTACTGATCTTTGTACTTATTCACTTATAAAAAACGCTCTCAAAGCTTTTAAAAATGGTCAGCACACCGTTTATCTATCCTGTAAAACACTGCTTTTATTATAAACACAAACCTTATTATTAATGGCAATCGTTATCATTATCATTGATAAAAATTATTATTTCCTTTATTATAGGCAATATCAGTTTACTCTTATGCATGATGTCAGCCATGACCAACCAAGCTTAGTTTATAGCATTAATAACAGCCGATGAGCATTGTTTTAGCATCCTATTTATAATGCTAAGCGGGCTCTTTTCCTTTTTATACCTTGCCGGCGTTTTATAAGCGTACTGGTTATAACCTGTAATATACCGAGTGTTTTATGTTGATCAATACCCTAGCCACTGCTAATTCAGCAAGCCCTTCGTTATTCAAACGTCCTCTATTAACAGTAGTGACTGCCGCATTATTCGCCAGTATTAGCTTGACGGGCTGCTCATCGCCTGAATCTAGCGATTCTACACCAGCAGAGACTAAGGTGGAAAATGACACCCCTAATGTGTCAGATAATATTGCTAATAACGATGCGGTCTCTATTGCCTCCGTTGAGGTTGATACGGTTAAAGGTAAGGTAAGCTTACCGATGAATCCATCGCCTATTGTGGTGTACGACATGACGTTGATGCAGGATTTGGCAGCGCTTGATGTGGCTATCGATGGTAAACCAAGCGGTCTACATTTAAATAACTTACAATCAAAAGTACAACCCGATCCAAAAGAGGTGGGTACCATATTTGAGCCGGATTTTGAAGCACTGAATGCTATGAAGCCGCAAGCTATTTTAGTCGGTTCGCGTATGGCTGAAAAATACAATGAGCTATCAAACATTGCGCCAACGCTTGATATGAGTATCGATACTGCCAATATTTATGAATCTAGCAAGCAACGCTTACATGACTTAGGTGCCTTATTTGGTAAAAGTGATCAAGCGCTAAAGCTACAACAAAATATTGATGGCCTCATTGATCAAAATCAAAAGTTAACCAAAAATAAAGGTGATGGCTTGGTGGTGATGGTTAACGGTAACAAGCTGTCAGCATACGGCGATAAGTCACGCTTTGGCTTTGTACATACCATACTTGGCGTACCGATGGTTGACAATCAAATTAAAGATGCCAATCATGGTCAGCCAATCTCGTTTGAATACTTGCAAAAGACCAATCCAGACTGGTTATTTGTGGTTGACCGCAGCGCCGCTATCGGTGAAGACAGCGCAGGTGCCAAAGCAGTATTAGATAATCCATTAGTGGCACAAACCACCGCCTGGAAAAAAGACCAAGTGGTCTATCTTAGCCCAGATTCTTATTTAGCATTTGGTGGCTATCAGCAGTGGATGCAAGACTTGACGGCTATCAAAACTGCCTTTAGCGCTGCTCAGTAGTCGTTATAGTCGTGAATTATGTAGGCTATAAATAGTTATGTCGTTATTTTCTAATCGTAGCAATGATAGCGTTATTGCTGAGCCTGGCGATAGCAATTCCTTGCCAGCTCTTCCAACATGGCGGCGGCGCGGTTTTAGCAGCAGTGGCGCTAATAAAAGCCGCCGCGCTACACTACCACCATGGTTGATAAACACAGGAAGCCTCATTGTAATGGGGCTTTTAGTGTTGCTAAGTTTATCTATTGGGGTAGCTGACTTTTCATGGTCTGGTATCTTTCATAGTCTGATTAATGGGAGCGCTAACTCAGACAGCTCGCTGATGCTGGTCAGCCGCTTGCCGCGTACTATCGCTATTATTTTGACCGGTATTGCGATGGCCGTTGCTGGCATGATTATTCAAGTAGTGCTCAAAAACCGTTTCGTTGAACCGTCAATGGTTGGCGCCACTCAGAGCGCGGCACTGGGTTTATTAGTGGTCAGTCTCTTCTTTCCTGCCAGCGCGCTTATTATCAAGATGAGTGTAGCTACTATCACTGCGGTGTTCGGCATGATGCTGTTTATGCTGCTTATTCACCGTATTCCGCCGACTGACTTTTTGATGATTCCACTTATTGGTATTGTCTTTGGTGGGATTATCGATGCCATAACGACCTTTATTGCTTATCAAACTGAGACTTTACAGATGCTCAGCGTTTGGCAATTCGGTGACTTTTCAGCCGTATTAGCAGGACGCTACGAGCTGCTGTGGCTAACCGGTGGTCTGTGTGTCATCGCTTATATTATTGCTGATAAGCTGACTATCGTTGGCTTAGGCGACAATATTGCCCTGAACTTAGGTATCAGTAAGCGCCATGTGACGTGGATTGGTGTTGGGATGGTTGCAATGATGAGCGCGGTGGTGGTGGTCACTGTTGGAGTCATTCCTTTTATCGGTCTGATTGTTCCTAATATCGTCAGTCGAATAATGGGCGATAAGCTCAGACGTAGCTTGCCAGCGGTTGCCTTACTGGGGGCTTCAGCAGTATTGCTCTGCGATATTATTGGTCGCTCTATTCGCTATCCTTTCGAAGTTCCTGTAGCGACAGTCTTTGGTGTGGTAGGTACGGTGGTGTTTTTATGGCTGTTATTACGTGCGCCTGCGGAGCCATAAAAGCCATAAAATCGGCGATAAGTTATTAGAGGCTTGGTATTATCTAGCAGTAAATTAATAAGCACTTATCCAGGCAGCCATACAGGCGTTAATGGCCTATTTATCGTCTTTTCGTCGCCTTATTTGTCCTATATTCTTATAAGACTAGCTTTATACCATCAGCCTTACAGGATTCGCGCATGCGCTCACCTTCTGCCTCTACTACAACAGATATGGATACTCATATTGAGTCATCTGAGCATGCCAAGTTATTAGGATTTTGGGCAAGGCTGTGGTTGGCAATCACTCAACATCCAAAATCAATTGCTAGCGTTATTTTATTAATCTCAGCCATATTATTTTTGACTGTTAACGTTAATGGTTATTGGGACTTTGCACTGCCATTACGTGGTAAAAAACTATTGGCATTAATGGTAGTTGGCTATGCGATTGGGGTGTCAACTCTTCTATTCCAGACCTTAACCCACAATCCTATTTTGACCCCGTCTTTACTCGGCTTTGACTCGCTATATGTATTACTGCAAAGCTTATTGGTATTTTTCTTAGGCTCCATAAGCTATACCAGTATTAATCCGATAGCAAAGTTTGGGCTTGAGATTGTCTTGATGTTTGGCGCGTCGTTGCTACTGTTTAAACTACTGTTCTCGAAGAGCAGTCAAGATTTAACACGGCTCATTTTAGTGGGTGTTATTTTTGGGGTGCTATTTCGTAGCCTATCGGCATTGATTGCACGACTGATTAATCCTGATGACTTTGTGGTTGTGCAATCGGCCAGTTACGCGCAGTTCAATACGGTTAATCCTGACCTACTTAGTATTAGCGTCATAATTTGTGCGATTAGCGCTGTGTTTGTCTGGCGCTGGCGTTATCAATTTGATGTATTAATGCTAGGTAAAGACCAAGCGATTAACTTAGGTATTAATTATCAACGCTTGGCTTTTGGGCTATTAACCGTTATCGCTATTTTAGTAGCGACCGCTACGGCATTGGTCGGTCCAGTGACCTTTTTTGGGCTATTAGTCTGCGCCTTGACCAATAGACTCGCCCGCCATATGTATCATAGTGAGCGGCTAATACTGGTCAGCTTAGTGGCCATGATTTGCTTGGTATTAGGCCAAACGGTATTCGAGCAAGTATTAGGTATGGCTGGGGTGTTATCAGTAGTCATTGAGCTAGCAGGTGGTTTGGTATTTTTAGTATTAATATTTATGACCCATCGCCGCTAGCGCTTAATTAATCGTATTTGGCACTATAAATAGGCGTACTTGACATTATCAATAAGAAACCGCTTAAAACGTATTAAAAATTCAGCTTAAAATAAGAGCGACTATGATTAAAATAAACAACGTATCGCATCATATCGGTAAGCAGCAAATTCTGCACGACATCAGCTTATCGTTGCCAAGCTCACAAGTAATTGCTCTTATTGGCCCTAATGGAGCGGGTAAGTCTACTTTATTTTCGGTGATGTCCCGCCTGCAACCGTTGCAAGCAGGACAAGTTAGCTTTGCTGAGCACAATATTGTCAGCTGTAATGCGCGTACCCTTGCCATTACAGTCGCTACGCTGAGCCAAGACAACCAAGTCCAAGGGCGACTGCGCGTTCATGAGCTATTAATGTTTGGGCGCTACCCTTATCATCAAGGCCGCCCGACTGCCAACGACCATCAAAAGGTCGATGAGATTATAGAGCGCTTTGAATTAGAGCTATTAGCCGATCGTTTCTTATCTGCTCTATCTGGCGGACAACGCCAGCGAGTACTAATTGCGATGATTGTCTGTCAAGATACGCCTTATTTACTACTCGATGAGCCGCTTAATAGTTTGGATATGTATCACTCTGGACGCTTGATGCGTGAGCTACGTGAGTTAAGTCATACTCAACAAAAAACGGTGGTGATCGTCTTGCATGATATTAATCAAGCCGCACAGTTTGCCGATACCGTAGTGACTATGAAAGACGGTCAAGTAATGGCAACTGGACGTCCAGTTGATGTTATCACCCAAGAAACCATGAAAGAGCTTTACAACGTGGACATCACCGTTCTTAAGCATCAAGGTCGTCCGGTTATTGTCGATAGCTTTTAACCTTTTATAAGTAAAAATCAGTATTAAACCCCACATAAAAAGACCGCCTATAAAATATAAGCGGTCTTTTTATTACCTAGAATCAAAATAGTGTCGTTTAGAATTGATAGGTTAAAGACGCTTTAATATTACGGCCTGGCTCAAAGTCAGTACGCAAGTAACCATCATCAGGGCGTGGCTCAATGATGCGTGACGCGTGGCTGGCATAAGTTTCATCAAAGATATTATATACCCCAAGCGTGGCCTTTAGGCCATCAACTTGTTTTGGCATATAGCTCATAAAGATATCATGCACATCATAGTTAGGCTTTTTAAGTTCTACTTTTTCAGTATTAGGTGTCAGCGCGGTGACGTAAGTACTGCGCCAGCCAAGCTCGGTGGTATCCGTTGGCTCATAAGCTAAGTTAACCATATATTTATCACCAGAGTCAGAGCTACTACCGCTCACTGAAGAGATACTATAGCCAGTTTCCTTGCCCTTACTGCGTGCTCTTGCATAGCTTAGACCCATACTGAAGTTATCGACTTTATAATCGGCTGCGAGCTCTACCCCTTTAATCTTATAGTCTTCGTCTTTATTGATAACACCCTGACAACTGCCATTCAGCTGTCCTGTATTACAATCTAAACCAGGGTGACGACCACCTTCTCGAACAAATTCAATGTAGTTCTCAATATTAGTCTCAAAATATTTACCACTCAGTTGTAGGGCATCATCGGCGGTGGTCAGACCGCGCAAAGTTGTCGCAATACCTACTTCCGCGTTATCGCCTTCTTCTGCCTTTAAGTTACTATTTACATAGGTATCATTACCATCTTGGTTAAAAATAGCTTGGCTTAAGTCTGGGCCATTAAATAACTGGGTATAGCTGGCAAATACTTGCGTGCGTGGCGCTATCTCATAGCTGGCGGCCAGTGCACCTACGACATTGTTATAAGTTTTTCCAGCAGACACAAATTCAGGGGACTCATAGCGGTCATAACGTACGCCAGGGGTCAAAGTTAATTTACCCATCTGCCACTGATCTTCTAAATATACTGAAGTGTTTTTTGCCTCATCAGTACCCGTCTTAATGAAATCTCGCGACATCTCAGACTCTTTTTTATAATGCTCAGCACCAGCAATCAGCTTGTGCGTGCCGGGTATGCCATTGATGATGCTGCTATCGATGACACTGGTATTTTGGATTTTAGCGCCTGTGGTTTTGACCCCCGCCTCCCAATCAAAACCGGGGTTTTCAATGTAATCCGTGTCTCGTGAAATTCGAGTTTTTGATTGATACACATTGGCATCGACATCTATTAAGCTATTTATTGGGTTATAGGTATAATCTAGCGCATAAGTATCACGTTTGACCTTTTGCGGGAGAATTGGGTTCCAGCTATCAGGACCGGGAAGACCGGGGCTCGCTGGAAAATCTGGACGTAGCGGGAATCTTCCTTTATTTTCGGTACTACTAAAGCTGGCACCAACATGATGATCATCTTCAATATAGGCACCGGCTTTTAACAGGATATTCTCACCCTTACTGTCTTCGGTTTGAATCTTGCGACCATCACCATCTTCACCAGCATTCGCATCACGCTTACCATAATAAGCCAATAGGTCAATATTCTCTGTTGGTGCCGCAAAAACGGTTCCTGATGTCAACAGCTCGTCATTATTACTAGCATAGCCAACATGTACCTTGGCACCAATTTTCTGACCTGGTTTAAGCAGGTCTGCGGCGTCGACGGTTTTAAAGGCAACCGCACCGCCTAAGGCATCATTACCTAGCGTGACGGAGTTATTACCGACTGATACATCAGCTTGTTTTAATAAATCTGGGTCAATAGTGACATCGCCCATATGGTAGAACATAGCCCCTTCTTGACGGGCGCCATCAATCGTTATCTTTAGATTGGTATCATCAAGCCCGCGAACCCGTATACGCTGATTGACTGCCGAAGTGCCACCTACTGAGGCCCCTGGAACCACGTTCAAAAAGTCACTTAAATGATCTGCTTGCTGAGCGGGCGTATAGTCATCGATATAAACCTGATCTTCTTGAACCTCTTTTCTAGCCGACTTATTTGCCGTAACCGTAATCGTTTGCAGTGAGGTGTGCATCTCCTCTTCAGCACTAGCTACTTGTGAGCCTAAGACAGCGGCTATACCTACTGACAGTACGGTTAATCGACTAGAAAATATTGCTTCACGCATAACATACTCACTTTATATGACTATAAAAACCTAAGAATTTTTTACAATGTGGCTACTCAATAAAATCTTTACTGAGTATTGACCTGCAAATTAAGGGATGAAATTAAATACTGTAAACGCTATTGTGAATACAAATGATAATAGTTAGCATTTGAAAAAAACATAATAACGAATTGTTAATAAATTAGCAACATTTGAAATAAAAAAATTTAATTCTATAGTAATTACTTAGCGATTGACGCTTAGACGAAACCTATTATTGACGATGTAACTATTATTAGCTTACTCAGTAGCGTGGGGTATATTCAATTATCTTGGCCAAGCTCAATGTTTATTGAACCAAATTTCTTATGTTAATAGTTAGCCGATTATCTCAACCCTGTTCATACTCTCGTTTATAGTGTACTTTTCATTTATTTGCAGAATATATAGTGATTATAATATTTCATATATAGAGTTTTATACTCAATAACTACCGGTGATGAACGCTGCATTTTTGGCGATTAAAGGCTTAGAAGTTAAAATAAGCATTGCAATAGCTCACCCTTTCACTATACCCTAGGTAGAGCTGACCAATTAGTCAGGTTTTAATCTTCGCTGATCAATAAAAATAGTCAATAATCATTCATTATTTTTATTAATTAGCACAAGGACACGTGCGTATTTTTGCTGAATTTATAAGATTAGATGGATAGGCAATACGGTAGGTTGAATATTGAAACGGAATTAATATTAACCTTCGCATTTACCATGTTGCCTGAGACCCTCAGCATAGATAGGACTGTAAAGTTATCTTAGGAGTAAGAAGTCATGAGCGAAAAAGCTCAAGGAAATCCGGATTTATTATACGGACTGCATGACCGTCCCGCCCCTGCCAAAGCATTTTTAGGGGCAGTACAGCACGTACTTGCCGCTTTTGTCGGTATTATTACCCCCTCGTTAATCATTGGGGGTGCCTTAGGTTTAGGAGAACACATTCCCTACCTCATCAGCATGTCGTTGATGGTATCTGGGGTGGCTACCTTTATCCAGACTCGCAAGGTTGGCCCCGTGGGTTCCGGCCTTATGGCACTGCAAGGAACCAGCTTTGGTTTCTTAGCCGCGGTACTCGCCGCCGGTTTTGTAGTAAAAAATAAGGGCGGTAGTCCTGAAGAGATTCTCTCTGTCATCTTTGGGGTCTCGTTTCTTGGGGCATTCATTGAGATATTCTTAAGTCAATTTATTACCAGACTTAAATCGTTGATGAGCCCTATCGTTACCGGTTGCGTCATTGTCACCATTGGTCTGTCATTGACCAAAACCGGTCTGACCGATTTGGCGGGCGGCGTTGGTGCTGAGAACTTCGGTAGTATGGAGAACCTATTACTAGGCGGCGGTGTACTGGTGAGTGTGGTACTGATCAGTATCATCAATAACAAAGTAATTCGCTCGAGTGCTATCTTTATCGGTCTGATGCTAGGTTTAATTGCAGCCATGTTTATGGGACGTATTGATTTCTCATTAGTCTCTGAAGCCCCTATATTTACTATACCAGTCCCTTTTAAATTTGGTTTTGGTTTTGACTGGCAGGCTTTTATTCCTATTGCTTTTATGTATGTCATTACCAGTATTGAGACCTCAGGTGACTTAACCGCGACCTCAATGATTTCAGGCGAGCCTATTAAAGGTCCTATATACGAAAAACGTATCAAAGGCGGTGTTTTAGGCGATGGTGTCAACTCAGTAATTGCCGCCACGTTTAATACTTTCCCAGTAACCACCTTTAGCCAGAACAACGGCGTGATTCAAATGACTGGTATCGCCAGTCGCTATGTTGGCCTTTATGTGGCTGCTATCATATTCACTATGGGTCTGTTCCCCATCCTTGGTGCCATCTTTACCCAGTTGCCGAAGCCAGTCGTTGGCGGCGTAACCCTATTGATGTTCGCAACCGTAGCAACCGCTGGTATTCGCATTTTATCAACGGTTAACTTTACCCATCGTAATATCTTGATTATTGCGACCACGCTAGGTCTGTCAATGGGTATTGCCTTTGTCCCGGATGTACTGGCACAAACGCCACAACTGTTCCGTAACATCTTTGGTTCAGCAGTAACGATGGCAGGTGTCGTCGCTATCACGCTTGATATTATTTTACCGAAGAACTATGGCGCTGAATATGATACTCCAGAGCAAAATGAAGAAGAGGGTGTCGTATTGGTTAAAAAAGCTTCTTAAAGAATTTAGGCTTATTACTTAACTAATAGTTAATAAACTAAGTAATTGGTTTATAAAGAAGAAGCGCAGTAGATTGATGCTACTGCGCTTTATATACGGCCTATCGATACAGACCCTAATACGACTGTTATGATTAAGGCGTTTTTATGTGGGTATTTTTATAAGCTGGAAGTTAGATAGGTATGAACAAGGGAACTGTTATAAACTAAAATTCACTGCGAACTGACAGCTATGAAATAACTGACATTATAAAAGTTGGCGCATTACTTGACGCAATACTCCTTTATTCAAGTCCACAACCGCGTAAAATAAAGGGCACTAAAAAGTCAGCAGCACGCGCTTCATCTTGCTTATCGTAAGCCTTTTTTTCCATTAAGCCGACGATTTCTGTTTCAAATTCAGCATAACGCTGGGTGGTGGCCCAGATTAAAATCAATAGTTGTAGGGGGTCAGTAATACCTATTTTACCTTGCTGGTGCCATATTTTCATCACTTCTGCTTTATCAAGCGCCCATTCTTTCATGGTTGTGGACATAAAGTCATGCAAATGCGGCGCACCGCCGATGACCTCAACGGCAAATAGTTTATGTCGATTGGGATGAGCAAAGGCTTGATGCAGTTTGGTACGCACGAACTTTTCAATGACCGTTTTAGGATCACTATCGACGGTCATTGTGACCAAGCCCTCATTCCATTCTTGAATAATAGAGCGCAGCACTACCTTATATAGATTTTTTTTATTTTTAAAATAGTAGTGAATATTGGCTTTTGGTAGTCCAGCTCGATCAGCGATACCTTGCATGGTCGCGCCGCGATAGCTGCGTAAGACAAACTCTTCTTCTGCAGCGATTAAGATGATAGTCTGATTATGCGCACGAATCTCTGGCTGACTGCGATGAGCAGAAGCAGAAGCGCTTGTAGTATTGGCATGTTCATTTTCATTCATAATGGTCATAACTTAGGCCATTCGGCATTTTTAGTAAAAAAAAGCCATATTCCTGCTAGTAATTACAATAAATACTATTTTTTATGGAACATAGCACGACAAATTGAAATATTTTGTATAAAATAGTTGACCATCTGGTCAGGTTTTAGCACAATAGGTAATATAAACCAATTGGTTCTTAATTAGTATCACTTTAGCATATGATTTATCAGGTTAGACTCTAAGACTGTTTTACAGAACACGTTGTCTCCTAATAAAGAACGTCGCCACATAATAAAATTAGTTTACAAGATAATATTAATTTACATGCGACTAGCATTATGTAAAGGGATTGCTATATCATCATTGCTGATAGCCTCTAGACGAGGCAGGCTTTTATATCAAAAGAAAAGGATGTCCTCATGAGCTTAACGTTACCCCAATTTAACAACCTATCCCAAGAAGATGCCACCGTGCAACTTTTAACCTGTTGCACCAGCGCCAGCTGGGCACGGAATCTTGCTAGCGCGCGTCCCTTTTCAGATATCGACGCTCTGCTTGCCTCTAGCGATGAGGCCTGGAACCAAGCGCAAACCAGCGAAGCCAATTTAATTGAGGCATTCGATGGCCACCCACAAATTGGTAATGTTGCTTCTTTAAAAGAGAAATATCGTAATACGCAAGATAGCGCCGCGCATGAACAATCAGGTGCGAACGATGCAGAAGACCAAGTACTGGAAGCGCTTGCACAAGGCAATCAAGATTATCTCGATAAGTTTGGCTTTATCTTCATTGTATTCGCAACCGGTAAAAGCGCACAGCAAATGCTGGATTTATTGCTCGCCCGTCTTCCTAACGACCGCGCTACTGAACTTACTAATGCCGCTGCTGAACAAAATAAAATCACTAGTTTACGCCTACAAAAACTATTTGGCGCGGCTTAACCGATTAGATTAATACCATATACTTGATGTTTATTAAATAAAAGCATCCTAAAAAATGCGATGCATAAGCATCGACAATTACTTTAATACCATACAAAGGAAGCATTATGTCAGCCACCCTATCATCACACATTTTAGACACCCACCTTGGTAAGCCTGCCGCTGATATCGCAGTTACGTTACATCGCATTAAAGACGGCGGCGAAGCCACTTTACTGGCCAATGGTACAACCAACAACGATGGCCGCGTTGCACCAGACAGCTGGGAATTTGATTCTAACGTCGACAGCGCTGAGTGTAACTTAAGTACGGGTCGTTATACCTTGACCTTTGACACTCAGTCTTATTTTGACGCGCAAAAGCTAACCGCGTTTTACCCGCAAGTTGTGATCGACTTTGTGGTGAGCGACGCCACTCATTATCATGTCCCGTTATTACTTAGCGCCCATGGTTATGGCACCTATCGCGGTTCATAGTTTTAAATTGCTTATCAGGGATATTTAAAACCTGATAAGCACCTAAAACTTAAAACTCAGTTATTTTTTTATTATCTGAGAAAACTTTTTATCACCTAAGAACATTACTAATAGCTAACTCTGGTAGTTTGATTCCTTATTTTAATATATTGATTCAACGAATTGCTTATTGATATAAAGTCGTTTAATTTTAGCTACTTATATGGATGATATCGTAGCAATTAATTTGTATATATCTAAGCCGGCACCTCAACCGTTTGCCTCATTATGTTGGTATCACTAGATTGTTATACCAACATAATGCGCAGCCGCCGTTATCACTTACCAAGACATAGCAACACAAAAGGACACCTGCTGCATGGCATATTATCTCGACTGGTTAAGTCTATTCTTCCGCTGGTTTCACGTCATCGCTGCGGTGGCATGGATTGGCGCTTCATTTTACTTCATATGGTTAGATATGAGTTTACGTAAACCGCCACAATGGAAAACAGATAAAGGTATTTCTGGTGACCTGTGGGCGGTGCATGGTGGTGGTTTCTATGAAATTGCCAAATATAAGCTCGAACCTGAAGAAATGCCAAAAACGCTGCACTGGTTCAAATGGGAAGCCTATACCACCTGGCTAACCGGTATGGCGATGCTGACTATCGTCTATTACGCGAATGCTACTGTGTATCTGATTGACCCAAGCAAAGTCGAATTTACCAAGGTTGGCGCTATTGGTGTCAGCTTACTGTTCTTGTTCGGTAGCTACTTTATTTATGAAGTCATTGTGCGTAGCCGTTTAGGTAAGAACGCACTGGTCTTTAGTGGGTTAATCTTTGTATTAACGGTTATCGCGACTTGGGGTTCTTATCAGCTGTTCAGTGATCGTGCTGCGTTTATTACTGTTGGTGCCATTTTAGGTACAATCATGGTAGGTAACGTGTTCTTTGGTATTATGCCAGCTCAGCGTGCCTTAGTAGATTGCGTACGTAAAGGCGTAAAACCAGGTAAAGAAGTAGCAGATTTGGCACTAATGGCCAGAAACCGCTCGCTGATGAATAACTACTTTACCCTACCAGTTATCTTTATCATGATCAGTAACCACTATCCAATGATGTATTCACATGCACATGGTTGGTTGGTATTGGTCTTTGTCGGTATCATCACAGCAACCGCTCGTCATTACTTCAACCAGAAACACTTGGGTCACAGTAAACCAGGTTATTTAATCGTTCCTGCGATAGCAACGGTACTTCTCATTATCTGGATGCGTCCTGCTCCGATTGAGGCACCACCTGTTTCTCCAGTAAAGTCTGCTGTACCAGTAACTGCTGAGACTGCAGATACTACACCACCAGCTACTGACGGCAGTGATGCTACTGATCCAGCTGCCGGTGCAGATGCCGTCCCTGCGACTGCTGATACTGCAACTGCTGAAGCGGTTCCAGCTTCTGCCTCAGGCGATGATGCCGTTATGGCTATTGTCCATGAACGTTGCACCACTTGTCATGCTCTACATCCTACACACGAAATGTTCAATGAGCCACAAGCAGGTATCATCTTGCAAACGTCCGACGACCTGAAAACTCATAAAGATAAAATCGTGACTGCGGTACAAACCAAATACATGCCATTTGGTAATCTTACTAATATGACTGATGAAGAGCGTCAGCAACTTCTAGCGTATACCTCAGCCTTGTAATTTAGAATCACGATTTGCAAATAAGTGGTTTATTAATAGCTGGTCTAAGTGACTGGCTATTAATATTATGTAGGATCTACGCCACGCGGTAATATTATTAGCCCGTGGCGTAGATTTATTATATTTTATAACCCTGTTATCGTTTTCTATATTTTGCAATATTATCAATATCTTAGATATTATTACGTACATTACGTTTTAGTATTCAGCTCCTTATACCCTTCATTATTAGCCGTTATAGAGATAAATCAATAATTATCTTGACCAATCCGTCGGATGCACTTAAAGTAAAGCAAGATTAGTAATAACTGCTGTTTGTCAGAATGAAAAATGACTGGTTTACGCTACTTGATAAAAGTAAAAATGAATAGCCTCTATCAGTATTTAAAGTACTGGTATTTCAACCAAGTCGTTATTACACTTAGCTTAATTCTGTTATAACTCTCAAACTTATTACTATCTAACTAATTAACACCTAAAAATTCAGTACTGCCACAGCCCCGAAGCTGTATTTAGGTCTGCTAGACAATATCTACAGCCTAACCAAACAACATCTAAAACTTATTCAGCTATACCGCGCCTCTTCACTATTGAGTAATAACTTTGAATGTTAAGTGATCGCTCATAAATTAAAACATACGCTCAAGCGCAAACACATGCTCATAACACCAACCATTAACATCAGCTTGCTGATTTATTCAAGTGTGATCCGCTTGTTAATGTTTAATAGTCTGGGTTTTGACAAGCCTGATATTAGTAAGTTCGATCTTAGTAACTTAAGTCTGACGAGTTAATTTTGAGCGGCTGATTAATTTCGGGCAAATGCTTGGTGTGGAGTACTTGGTCAGTTCTGAATAAATCACTACTCTATTTTTATAAAGGAACATTTACGATGACGCAAAAAATAACTAGCGACTTTGATCAGGACGCTTATCCTCGCGACCTAAAAGGCTATGGCGATAACCCACCTAAAGCAAACTGGCCAGGCGGTGCAAAAATCGCGGTGCAGTTCGTATTGAATATTGAAGAAGGCGCAGAAAATAGTGTCCTTCATGGCGATGGCCAATCTGAACGCTTTCTATCTGACGTTCTAGGTACCCCTGAATTCAATAACCGCCATCAATCTATTGAGTCGGCATTTGAATACGGTAGTCGTGTTGGCGTTTGGCGTGTGCTCGACGTGTTTAAAGAATACGGCTTGCCTATTACGACCTTTACTTGCGCGGCTGCCGCTGAAAAAACACCGCACATTATCGAGCGTATCTTAGAAGATGGCCACGAAGTAGCAAGCCACGGTCTGCGCTGGATTACTTATCAATATATGTACCGTGAGACCGAACGTGCACATGTACAAGCGGCCACTAAAATATTTGATCGGATGCTTGGTGGACAGCCATTAGGCTGGTACACTGGTCGTGATAGCCCTAACACGCGTGAGCTAGTAGCAGAGCAAGGTGGTTATATTTACGACTCCGATTCTTACGCTGATGAGCTTCCCTACTGGCTAGATGTCAAAGTACAGGACGGCAACACCATAACTCGTAAGCCGCACCTAGTTATACCCTATACACTTGAAACTAACGATATGCGTTTTGCCTCAAGCCCTGGTTTTACCCACGCCGAACCCTTTTATCAATATCTAAAAGACAGCTTTGATACCCTATATGAAGAAGGCGAACATACGCCTAAAATGTTAACTATTGGACTACACTGCCGAATGATTGGCCGTGCAGGTCGTATCAAAGCTCTCAAGCAATTTTTACAATACATTACCAGTAAGCCCGACGTTTGGGTATGCCGCCGCGATGAAATCGCTAAGCACTGGTATGAAAATCATCCAGCGACTGCAGATAATAGCGCCGACTGGATGTAACCATAGACAGTTTATACCTCAGTGATTCAATTGCTCAAAAACTACATCTTGTGTCCGGTATTTGCTTAGCTCAAATAAGCAAATAGTGGCGATACTTGGCCTAATAGTTTAATAATATGTGCAGCAAACTGTGGCTAAACTGCCTAACCGTAACAATCGTGCAGCGCAAGTATAAACGCTCACGAATAAAAGCTCGAAGAACCGTAACACCGTTATAGACCACTGATGGTCTATAACTTAATAAGTTGCTAAAACAATTAAATAAATGACACTGCTAACTAACCTAAAGGTGAACTTATGACTACCACAATCATTGCCAAGCCTCTGACTAAAGCTGCATTTGCTCCTTATGGCTCAGTGATTGAGCCTTATGATGATCAAGAAAAAAGTCCTGAAAACAGTTGGGATATCAATCGCGGCTACGCCTGTCGTCATAATGCCATCTCAAAAGTTGCCTTAGATGGCGGTGAAGTTGGTTTTAGTATTTTTCGTACTAAAAGACGTGATTGCCCCATTACGCTATCGGTTATGGAATATCATCCGTTTGGCACGCAAGCCTTCTTTTCTATGAATACCACAGACTATCTAGTCGTTGTGGCCAAAGCTGGCGATGCGCCTAAATCAGCTGACGATTTAGAAGTGTTTTATGCTCATTCGCATCAAGGCGTGCAGTATGACGCTAACGTTTGGCATCATCCGCTACTCGCACTAAACGCTGATTGTGACTTTTTGGTTGTCGATCGCATCAATGGTGATGGCAATAATTGCCATGAATTCGAGATTGATGATTGGGAAGTTTGCATCGATGTATCTGCTGAGCAGGCTAAAACTCAGGCCTAATTACTATAGTCAGATGATTAATAATTTTGGTGGTGTTCTAAAAAGTATGTTGCCATCAGACATAGCCATAATTGACATAAAAAATACCAAATCAAACACTCTAAAATAATTATCGAGCTTTTTAGAGAAACAACAAGTTCTTCTAACGGCTTGTTTTAATCGATGTCTGACACGAGAACGTAGCTTTCTTTGTTTGATCGCTTTATCTTGGCAAGATAGTTCAACAGTTCAAGAAAAAATTGATCATTATGTGTATGATTTGCTATAAAAAATTGGTCAAAAAGCACCAACTTTTAAGCCAACATTTATCGGTTGTTTTAATCAGTGTAAGTCATTGCTTTTATTAACAATAATTACTTGTGTACAGTCTGAACTGCTCCCTGATTTGTAAGGGATTAAGACTCCGATTGTGGCCAAGGGTACCATGCGTGATCAGCCATGGATTGCAGCTTACGAAAATTGGAATGTAGATATTGGCCTTGCATGCGGTTTTTCTGGTAAAGCGCAAATAGGTAAAGGTATGTGGGCGATTCCTGACGAAATGGCCGCTATGATGGAATCTAAAATAGAGCATCCACAAGCTGGTGCGAACACCGCTTGGGTACCTTCACCAACTGGCGCAACCTTGCACGCAATGCATTATCATCAAGTCGATGTTTTTGAATCTCAAAAAAGGCCTTCTTGACAGACCTCGTGCGAACATTGACGATATTCTAATGGTCCCTTTATTAAAGGACCCTGAGGCATTAAGCGCACAAGAAATTGAAAATGAATTAGAAAATAATGCGCAAGGACTGTTAGGTTACGTGGTTCGGTGGGTTGATTTAGGCATGGGCGCTTCTAAGGTGCCTGAGATCAATGACATTGGACTCATGGAAGACAGAGCAACTTTACGTATTTCTAGTCAGCATATCTGCAACTGGTTAGAGCATAGAATTTTAGATGAATCACAGGTCCGTGCGTCATTAGAAAAAATGGCAGCAGTTGTCGATAAACAAAATGAAAACGATCCAAACTACCGGGCTATGTCTAACGATTTTGACAATAGATTAGCCTTTCAAGCTGCACTTGATTTAGTGTTTAAAGGGAAATCCCAGCCAAACGGGTATACCGAATCTTTGCTCCATGAGTTCAGACACAAATTTATCGCGGCACAAAACCACTAAGGAACATTAACAATGTCAACAAAAAGTACTTATTACGCACCAACTGGTGGATTGCCTCCGCAAACACAGTTACTAACCGATCGCGCTATCTTCACCGAAAGTTATGCGATTATTCCCAAACGTGTACTAACCGACATTGTTATTAGCTATTTACCTTTTTGGGAAGGAATGCGAATGTGGGTGCTTGCACGTCCTTTAACCGGTTTTTCAGAAACTTTCTCACAATACATAGTTGAAGTAGCACCAAATGGAGGCTCTAAAAAGCCAGAGTTGGATACTAAAGCAGAAGGCGTATTGTTTGTAGTTGAAGGTGAAATGGATATTACTATTGAAGGCGAAGCGCATAATTTACAAGCGGGTGGCTATGCTTTCTTACCACCGGGATGTAAATGGACGTTAAAAAACAACAGTAGCAAGCACGTTAAATTTCATTGGATCCGCAAAGCTTATCAATTTGTAGACGGTATTGATGCGCCCGAACCCTTTGTAACAAGCGATCACGATGTTGAAGCTATTGAGATGCCGGGCACAGAGGGCGTATGGAAAACCACTAGGTTTACAGAGCAGACTGATATGCGTCACGACATGCATGTGAATATAGTCACTTTCCAGCCAGGTGGCGTGATTCCATTTGATGAAACTCATGTTATGGAACATGGTTTGTATGTACTAGAAGGTAAAGCCGTATATCACTTAAACGGTGAATGGGTAGAAGTTGAGGCAGGTGATTTTATGTGGCTGCGCGCATTTTGCGCACAATCTTGTTACGCCGGCGGACCTGGTCCATTTAGATACTTACTATATAAAGACGTGAATAGACAAATGCCGTTTATTCGCCCAGAATGATAAGCAGTATAGATGCATAATCGTTAATTCGAATATGCATTTATTACTTTTTAAAACTGCGCTAGCAATTGCATTGTTAGCGCAGTTTTTTATGAAAAGGAATAAATCTCTCGAGTTAACCTTCACCCTGCATTAAGTATCGTTTCAAACCCCAATAACGGCAACATCACCTAAGAAAAAATAAATTATAAATCAACATCCTCACGTTATGTAGTCTATAGCGTCAAGAGGCTAGTTGATGGTTTTAAATGACAGCAGTTTCTAAAGTAAAAGCATGTTGCTGACAGCCGTTTAGGTGCTAAATATTTATTTGCAACTGACGACTTCTTCGCTGATAAAAGCCGCATCCTAAAGCCTGAATCTCCACAATTCATGGTTGGTAAATTTGACGACAATGGTAAATGGATGGACGGCTGGGAAACTCGTCGTCGCCGTGAGCCTGGTAACGACTGGTGTATCCTTGCATTAGGTCAACCTGGTATTGTTTAGTCTATCGACATTGATACTGCTTACTTTAAAGGTAACTTCCCGGATTCAATCTCTGTGCAAGCAGTCTATGCACCGAATACACCTGAGCAAACTTTGATTACTCAAAGCATGTTCTGGGACACTTTGCTTGATAACGAAAAAACCGTTGTGCATGAAGTGCATACCTTTGGCAAAAACAAGCTTAAAATTGACAAACCTATTACTCATATCCGTGTCAACATCTTCCCAGATGGCGGCTTAAGCCGTGTACGCGTCTATGGTAAGGTTGCTGACGTTAAGGCGGATTCATGAGCACCAAGTTAATTGCTAAAACATTAGTCAAAGCTGATTTTGCGCCATATGGTGCGGTTATCGAACCGTATGGCAAGGATGAAGAAACGCCTGAAAATTGCTATCATATTAACAATGGTTATGCCTATTGCCATGACGCCATCGCTGAAGCATCACTTGATGCCGGTACGGTTGGCATGAGCATCTTTCGTGCCAAAATGCGCGAATGCCCTATTGCTTTATCAGTGATGGAATATCATCCGTTTGGTACGCAAGCGTTCTTTTCAATGACCGGTCAAGACTATATCGTCATTGTTGCCAAAGCTGGTGAGCCACCAAAATCTATTGATGATTTGACCGCATTCTATGCCAAGTCAAATCAAGGTGTGCAGTATGACGCTAACGTTTGGCATCATCCATTATTAGTACTTGGCAGTGATGCTAACTTTTTAGTGGTTGATCGTATCCATGGTGAAGGCAAGAATTGCTATGAGCTTGAGATTGGCGATTGGAATATTTGTGTTGAGTTAGAAAGTGAGCAAGTTGCAGTATAATTGACTCATCTTGGCCTAGGCCAAGACTAACAAAACTCGATATTTCATTGATGAACTCTTATGTTATAAAAGCCAGTTAATTACGATTAGCTGGCTTTTTTATGTTTATTATTCTTCAAATTAATAACCTCAAACCTTAAAAAAGGCCTT
This sequence comes from Psychrobacter urativorans, assembly GCF_904846675.1. Classification (GTDB taxonomy): domain Bacteria; phylum Pseudomonadota; class Gammaproteobacteria; order Pseudomonadales; family Moraxellaceae; genus Psychrobacter; species Psychrobacter urativorans_B. The sequence goes on from NZ_CAJHBT010000003.1 coordinate 199,860, forward strand.
TATCTTTAATAAGAGATAAAGGCCTTCTTGTTAATAAGCACTTGTTAGATAAGCGTTTATCTACACCTTACTCACTAATTCGTTGCAGAAATGCTCGCGTACGCGGATGGGTTGATAGCTTAAACATTTGCTCCGCGCTACCTTCCTCAACTACATGGCCATCCTCAATCAACACCACATGGTCCGCTACTTCACGAGCAAAGTTAATCTCGTGGGTGACGACGACCATCGTCCAACCTTCCGATGCTAACTGCTTCATAGTCGCTAACACCTCTTTAACCAATTCTGGGTCAAGGGCGGAAGTCGGCTCATCGAATAATAATAAAGACGGTTCAATAGCGAGCGCCCGCGCAATGCCTATGCGCTGCTGCTGGCCACCAGACAGCTGAAACGGATAAAGGTCTGCTTTATCCGACAACCCCACTTTATCAAGTAGCGTCAAAGCTTGCTTGCATGCCGACGCTTTACTTGTTCCTTGTACTACCACAGGGCCTAGCATTAAGTTTTCGATAGCCGTTTTGTGCGGAAATAGATTATAAGACTGAAAGACCATACCAGACTTACGCTGTAGCGCTAGTAAGGTTTTTTTATTAGGCTTAATACCAAAGTCTACCGTTAAGCTCCCATCATCAAAAGCAATCACCCCTTGATCCGGGATCTCCAGCGCATTTATACAGCGTAAAAAGGTCGTTTTACCGGATCCTGAGGGCCCTAATATTACCACCACATTGCCTTTACGAATAGTTAAATCAATGCCTTTGAGCACTTGATTGCTACCAAAAGCTTTATGAATATTAGTGACTTGAATCATGAAAATTCCTGTTGCGCGCGTATTAGTGGCTGTTTAAAACGATTGATTATAGAACGCTTAATTAATGGCTTATTTGGCAACATAACGGTCCAGTCGCTGCTCAAGCCTACCTTGAATAAAGGTTAAAAACAGACAGATTCCCCAATAAATAAAGGCAGCTTCGGTATAGACCAGCATAAATTCATAATTACGGGCAGTAATGATCTGTGCTTGTTTAAATAGCTCAGTAACCAACACTAATGACGCTAAAGACGTGTCTTTTACCAAACTAATAAAAGTATTGGATAAAGGCGGTACCGATACTCTGAGCGCTTGCGGCAAAATCACGTGGCGGAAGGTTTGTAGATAAGTCAGCCCGACTGTTGCTCCTGCTTCCCATTGTCCTTTTGGAATGGACAAAATAGAAGCGCGCACCGTCTCCGATGCATAGGCACCAATATTCAGTGAAAAGGCGATAATCGCGGATGGAAAAGGATCTAACTTAAGGCCAATACTAGGCAGCCCATAAAAGATGATGAATAGCTGCACCAGCATCGGTGTACCACGAATAGCCGACACATAAATGCGTGCCAGACGATAAACAATTTCATGCATCCAGCCAGCACGCGGCACGATACGAATCAGTGCCACGCCTAGCGCAATCGACATCCCTATCGCAAAGGATATCAACGCAAGCGGTATCGAATAATAAATACCGCCTTTGAGCATTGGCCAAAAGGAGTTGATGACAATTTGCGCCCGATCTGGGGTCATAAATGGCAATAAAGCCAATAGTTCGGCTAACCAGCTCATTAGTTTTGTCGACTTATATCAGCGCCAAAGAATTCTTCACTGAGCTTAGTTAAAGTGCCGTCGGCTTGCAAAGTAGCCATCGCTTCGTCTACTTTGGCAATTACCGCGTCATCACCTTTACGTAATACCAAGCCTGAACCACGCTGCTCACTGGCTGGTGCGACCAGTTTAATCTCAAGGCTACTATCAGGGAAATTTTTAAGATAGTCTAAGACCGCTAAGTTATCATTCATCGTAAAGTCAGCGCGGTCTTGCTTCACCAGTTGTACTGCTTGTGCCATACCATCAACGGCAACAATTTCGGCCTCGTAGCGTTCGGCCAGCTCACCGTAATTACTGCTGAGCGATTGGGCGGTACGCAGACCTTTTAATCCCTCCCACGAGCTATAACGATTGTCATCAGTTTGGGCTAAGACCACTGCACCTGACCAGCTATAAGCCGTTGCTTTGTCATACTTAGCTTTGCGCTCAGGCGTTGTCAAGCTGACTTGGTTGGCCACCATATCGAAACGTTTTGAGTCGAGACCTGCCAGCATTGCATCCCACTGGGTCTCTTTGAACTCTACGTCCACTCCTAGCTTGCCAGCAATGACACGTGTTACTTCAACGTCATAACCGGTAAGTTTACCGGACACATCGTGATAAGTGAACGGCGGATAAGTGCCTTCGGTACCGACGTTAATAGTACCGCCATTGTTGATACGCTGGAGCAAGTCTGAACCTCCAGCTGCGCTATTGTCAGCTGCATCGGTAGTTGTATCGTTAGTGTTAGATTGACCACAAGCAGTGAGCAATAGCGTACTAACGGCAAGGGTTAGCAGGGCGCGGCGTTTCATAAGTTGTCCTTATGCAAATGGATGAGCAAATAAATAAATCGTAGTCAAAAAAAGACAGCTCATAATAGAATAGTTACTTGGCTGCTCGATTTGAGGGTTCACAAGGTAATTTTCAATATGGGTATTACTTTTAATACTGCCTTTAAGAGTAAATTGAGATGCGTCTATACTATCGCGATTGAGTTAGATTAAACGTACACAAACAGTGTGCATACGTAAGATTGTTAGCATTTGGCTGCCAATAATTATTAATGACCTACTTATTATCCTCTGAACTCCTACTGGTCGGCGGTACTATGAACAATAAAAAGCCCCAACCACGATTGTTATGATTAGGGCTTGTTTATGTATAAGAGCTTTATTTTTTATAACAGCCTTACTACTTATAAAAACATCAGCAACTTATGCCGCGTATTTTTTACGCACGATTTCTGTCATCTCGCCCATATTACGTAATTGCAAGCGGACTTCTTCCCAGTTGCGTGTTTTTAGACCACAGTCTGGATTGATCCATAAGCGCTCAATGGGGATATATTTTTTCGCCTCATCAATCACGATTTGCATGTTATCGCTATCAGGGGCGCGTGGGCTATGAATATCATAAACACCTAGACCGATGGCATTTTAATAGCCGCCTTGAGTATTTGTAGAACCATCGGCATTGTTATCAACCTTAAAGGCGTCTAGCAGCTGCAAGCCTGAACGTGCGGTCTCAATAGTAATAACGTCGGCATCCATGGCAGAGAGATGATGTAAGCAATCATGGAAGCTTGAGTAACACATGTGGGTATGAATCTGAGTTTCAGGATTCGCACAGCTGGCAGAATGCTTCAAGCTGTCAACCGCTTGTTTCCAGTAGTGCGCATGTTCCGCTTCTTTCAGTGGTAAACCTTCACGAAAGGCGGGCTCATCAATCTGAATAACCTCAATATCGGCGTCTTGTAAATCGCTCACTTCTTGGTTAATGGCTTCTGCAAGCTGTAGGCACAAGATATCACGGGTGGCAGCATCACTGGGTGCAAACGACCAGTTCAAAATTGTCACCGGACCGGTCAACATTCCTTTCATGGGCCTATTAGTTAAGCTTTGCGCGTAGCTAACCCAATCAACCGTCATGGCATTCGGGCGGCTGATGTCACCGACTACGATTGGTGGACGGACACAGCGCGTACCATAGCTTTGTACCTAGCCATTTTTGGCCAACCAAAAGCCGTCTAAATACTGAGCAAAATACTCAACCATGTCGGTACGTTCCGCTTCACCGTGGACCAATACGTCAAGACCCAATTCTTCTTGATCGGTCACACACTGACGGATTTCAGCCTTCATCGCATCTTGATAATCGCTATCACTGAGCTCACCATTGTACCACTGGCGACGGGCTTTACGAATCTCAGCGGTTTGCGGGAATGATCCGATAGTAGTGGTTGGTAATAGTGGTAGATTTAACTTTTCTTGTTGCTTAGCATAACGGTCTTTGAAGACACCATCACGCGATTGCGCAGCAGACTGAGTTGGGGTTAAGCTAATATCGGTGGCGGTGACATCTGGTTGTAGTTCACCAGTAGCCAATTTAGCACAAATCACTACTTCGCTTAATTTTTGCTTAGCAAAGGCCAGTTTACCTTTCAAGTTTTCAGGTACTTCTTCAGAGGTTAAATCAACTGGTAAATGTAGCAATAATGAACCGCTACCTACCCATAAACGTTCATTGTCCTTACCATCACCCGATTTTGGCTGATTGTGATACGTATTCAAACGCTCATTGGCCTCTAATAAGATATCTTGGGCACGGGCTTGATCCGTTATCCAAACGCTACGGCCATCAACGACACCGATAGATAGTAATTTATGACTTGGTAGATGGTCAATCACTTGCGTGACATATTGCTTAGGCTGACTTGAACGCGTAATATCGATATGAATACCACTGACTGGTAAGTTACAAGCGATATTGCAGTTATTACCTAACGAGTCAAAGTAGTTAGCAACGATCAATTGTGGCGGCGTTTGTTGTAGACCGTTATAGGCACGCTCAAACGCCTGCTGCCAGCGACCATCGAGGTCTAATGATAAGATAGGCTCATCCATTTGTACCCAATCAACGCCTTGCTCACCCAACTGATTAAGCAAGTCAGCATAAACTGGTAGCAATTTATCAAGATGTTCCAGCTTATCATCTAACTTTGAAGTTGCTAGGTATAAGAAACTCACTGGACCCACTAAAACTACTTTTAATGCTTTATCAGTTTGCCCGCTTTTCTGAATAACGGCTTTAACGTCGCTTACTTGTTTAAAGATATGAGTAAAGTCAGTGTTGCTAAAGTCTTCATCCGCTTCCAGCTCAGGCACTAAATAATGATAGTTGGTATCGAACCATTTGGTCATTTGCCAAGCGGCATTGTCTTCATACTGACCAGTATGGTCACGACCACGGGCGAAATAAAACTGACGCTCAAAGGTATCAAGGGTCTTTGCACCTTTAAAACGTGTTGGCTGCACGCCAAAAGCAACGGCTTGGCTTAGCACTAAGTCATAATGCGCAAAATCGCCAGTGGTGATGATATCAAGACCCGCATCGATTTGGTCTTGGATATTGGTAGTGAAAACTTCTGCTAGCGCGGCTTGAGTAGTTGCCTTGTCTTTTTTACCTTTCCAGTAATGCTCTAAAGCAAGTTTGGTTTGGCGTTTGTCACCGATACGTGGATAGCCTAGGATGTGGCCAGGTACTCTAGATTGTGGTTTGATAGTAGACATCTGGTATTACTCCGTTCATCATATTTAATATTTAAGATTGAATATTTAGGGATTGAGATAAATAGTTTCGATGGAGTAATCATAACCGATTGCTAACATGAATAAAAATAAACTTACTTGTCTTAAGATGAATTATATTAATGTTAAGACTAGGGTCTGTATAGAATTCAAATCAGCGGCAGCCAAATAAAGACACAGGCTAGAATCACAGCAGCTTCATAACTGTC
>NZ_CAJHBT010000004.1 GCF_904846675.1 Psychrobacter urativorans
CGTCATACACCATTCCTAAACGGCTATCGTCCACAGTTCTACTTCCGTACCACTGACGTCACTGGCGCAATCCAATTACAAGACGGTACTGAAATGGTTATGCCTGGTGATAACGTTGAGATGGGCGTAGAGCTTATCCACCCAATCGCTATGGACAAAGGTCTTCGCTTCGCAATTCGTGAAGGCGGCCGTACGGTAGGCGCTGGTGTTGTTGCTAGCGTTAACGTTTAATACTGAATGTAGTATTTAAACCGTTAGTTAAAAAGCTGCTCTCTTTATTGAGGGTGGCTTTTTTATTGGTGTCTAGAAATCAGTATCTAAGTAAGTATTGGTATCTGAGTAAGCCCGATGCTATAAAAGACAAAATAATATGAAGGACAAGATAAACAACATGGGACCTGACCTTATTGCTCATATCAATGACTTTCAGCAGATATAGGTTATTAATTAGATTAATATGCCGGAATAGTCTCTTATAACTTGCATTATAATTAAAATCTTGTATAATTATCAGCCTTAACACCTATAGGCGATTGGCTCAATTGGTAGAGCATCGGTCTCCAAAACCGAGGGTTGTAGGTTCGAGTCCTACATCGCCTGCCATCTTACTAGCATATCTTGTTGTACCTATCCATCTCCAAAGCGAGTCCTTTATGAGCGATTATCAAGATAACCTCGATAATAAGTTATCTGATGCCAAGGCGGCTGGTGATGGAGTGCTGACTAAAAATATGCACGTATCAGCGACAAACACTTCTGCCGTTGAAGTAGCTAAAACTGGTTCAGTAAAAGATGTGCTGCTATGGCTATTAGCAATAGCAGTTTTAATCGGCGCGACTTTAGTCAATCAGTATTTACCTGGTTACTGGCAACCTGCCAATGACCTTTGGGTACGGATTGGTATTATTGTCGCCCTTTTTGTATTTGCACTAGTATGCTTAGCACTTACCCATCAAGGTCGTGCATTCAAAACTTTGTTAAAAGACGCTGCTGTTGAATTACGCCGCGTCACTTGGCCAAGTAAAGACGAAACCTTTCAATACACATGGCAAGTAATTGTCGTGATTGCCATTGTTGGGTTTTTTATTTGGTTATTGGATAACTTTTTTAATTGGTTTGTTGGTCTTTTTATCGGTTAAATGCAATAGGGGTAGAGCGTCAAAATCGCGCATTGCGAGACGTTATAATTACTGTCGTTTAACTCAAATTTTACTTATAGCGATTAGGAGCGTGTTATGCGTTGGTATATTGTCCAAGCGTTTTCAGGATATGAAAAACAAGTGCAACGTTCATTGACCGATCGCATTAATCGTAGTGACTTTGCTGAATTTTTCGGTGATGTGTTGGTTCCTACTGAAGAAGTCGTCGAAATGAAAGACGGCAAAAAGCGTAAAAGTGAGCGTAAATTCTTTCCAGGATATGTATTGATCCAGATGGAAATGAATGATAATACTTGGCACATTGTTAAAGAGTGTCCACGTATTATGGGTTTCATTGGTGGTACACCAGAGACTCCTGCGCCGATTACCCAAGTAGAAGCCGATCGCATCTTAAATCGTCTGAATCAGACTGAAGCTACCCCGCGTCCGAAGACTCTATTTGAGCCAGGCGAAGAGTTGTTGGTTATCGATGGTCCATTCACCGACTTTAAAGGGTTGGTTGAAAAAGTGGATTACGAGAAGTCTAAACTACATTTAACCGTAAACGTATTTAATCGACCGACTCAGGTTGAACTTGAATTTAGTAAAGTTGAAAAACTAGACTAAATATACATTAACCGGGGAGCTGTTAATCAGTACTGTGTTATTTATATCCATAACATGAATTATTGATTCAGCGTTATCACCCATTTAGGAGACAGTTATGGCTAAGAAGATTGATGGCTACATCAAACTACAAGTCCCTGCAGGTAAAGCAAATCCTTCACCACCGATTGGTCCAGCATTGGGTCAAAAAGGTGTGAACATCATGGCTTTCTGTAAAGAATTTAACGCTGCGACCTCAAGCCAAGAGCCAGGTCTACCGATCCCAACTGAGATCACAGTATACAGCGATAAGTCTTTTACCTTCATCATGAAATCACCGCCAGCTGCGTTCCTACTCCGTAAAGCTGCTGGCGTCACTAAAGGTTCTGGTACGCCAAATACCGCTAAAATCGGTAAAGTGAACCGTGAACAACTTGAAGAGATCGTCAAGACTAAAAATGCAGACTTAACTGCAGCTGATCTTGATGCTGCTGTCCGTACCGTCGCTGGTACCGCTCGTTCAATGGGTATTACCGTGGAGGGTGTATAATGTCTAAGCTAACCAAACGTCAAAAAGAAATTCAAAGCCGTATTGATAACGAAAAACTCTACACTATTGATGAAGCGGTACAAATCTTAAATGATTTGCCAGTGCTAAAATTTAAAGAGTCTATCGATATCGCGGTAAACTTAGGTGTTGATCCACGTAAATCTGACCAAGTCGTTCGTGGCGCAACTAACCTTCCTGCTGGTACTGGTAAAACCAAACGCGTTGCTGTATTCGCTCAGGGCGCTGCTGCTGAAGCCGCTAAAGAAGCTGGTGCAGACATCGTTGGTTTTGAAGACCTAGCAGAATCAATCAAAGCCGGTAACATGGACTTTGATGTGGTTATTGCTGCTCCTGATGCTATGCGTGTTGTTGGTCAGTTAGGTACAATTTTAGGCCCCCGTGGTTTAATGCCTAACCCTAAAGTCGGTACCGTAACGCCTAACGTTGCAGAAGCCGTAACTAATGCTAAAGCTGGTCAAGCACAGTATCGTGTTGATAAAGCAGGTATCATCCATACGACTATCGGTCAAGTTGGCTTTACTGTTGAGCAAGTTATGCAAAACGCTCAAGCACTAATTGCTGATCTTAAGCGTGCTAAGCCTGCTACGTCTAAAGGTATTTTCATTAAAAAAATCACCTTATCTAGCACTATGGGCCCAGGTATCACTATTGATCCTGTACCTTATCGCGTTATTAAATAAGACTGCTTTATTAAATAAGTAAACTCATTAATATACGTGTTCAATACTCGAGTGTTTTAATTGAAATATTACGGACAATGAGCACTACTAAATTTTAAGAATTAGGTCAGCGTAGCATCTGCTACGCTGTCTAAGACCGTAGGTAGAGAGCAGTTCAGAAGTATTGTTAATAGTTTTTAAAGTTGCTACCAATACCAATGGGCTGGTTTTGTTAATCGATGATAGATGAAAATCTTAGTTGGCCTACGCAGACGGTGGCCCACACAGTTTACGACAAGAGCGGATAGAGAAATGCTGCTATTAAAGTAGCAGCGTCAACCTATTACTCAACGTCATTCTGATAACGGTGCCGTAATCAGGCATTGCCAATAGGCAGACTGCTTATAGGTAATGTATCGTATCAAGTCAGTCTTACTTTATATTTAGATTGTGAAAGACTTCGGTTTTTAGCAGTTCAGATAATAAAGCGATTGATAAGATTAAGGAGTCAACTATGGCATTAACGCTAGAGCAAAAACAACAAGTTGTGGCTGAAGTGTCTGAAGTTGCTGCTAATGCTTACTCAGCGATCGCTGCCGAATATCACGGTATTGGTGTTGCAAAGCTTACTAAGCTGCGCGAACAAGCTCGTGAGAAAGGTGTCGTTTTGAAAGTGGTAAAAAATACCCTAGCAAGACGCGCTTTTGAAGGCACAAAGTTTGAGTGCATGTCAGACAGTCTAACTGGTCCGTTGCTTTTGGCTTTCTCAATGGAAGATTTGGGATCTGCAGCTAGAGTCGTTTTTGACTTTAGCCAAGATAACAATGCTCTTGAGACCAAATTGGTATCAGTTGGTGGTGAATTATTTGGTCCAGAAGATTTAGAACGCGTAGCGAAGCTTCCAACGCGCGACGAAGCGATATCTATCTTGATGGCAACCATGAATGCACCAGTGACCAAGCTTGTCCAGACTATGAACGCAGTTCCTGGCAAATTTGTTCGCACCGTAGCAGCAATCAAAGACGCAAAAGAAGCTGCTTAATTGCTTGTTTTAATGTAAATTTAACATTGCAGGTTGCACTTTATTGTCATACCTATTTTAAAATTTGGCAAGCAATCCAAGCAATATTAAAATCAATTAATTTTTATCAGATAACGGAGAGTTCTCATGGCACTATCTAAAGATGATGTGTTAAACGCAATCGCTGAAATGTCAGTAATGGATATCGTTGAATTAATCAGCGACATGGAAGAAAAATTCGGCGTAACAGCTGCCGTTGCTGCTGCTGCACCTGCTGCTGCTGCTGCCGGTCCTGTTGCTGAAGAGCAAGACGAATTTGACGTTGTTCTTGCCAGCTTTGGCGAGAAGAAAGTTGCTGTAATTAAAGCAGTACGTGAAGCGACTGGCCTTGGTCTAAAAGAAGCGAAAGATTTGGTTGAAAGTGCTCCAGCACCAATCAAAGAAGCTGTTTCTAAAGCTGATGGCGAAGAATTGAAAAAGAAACTTGAAGAAGCTGGTGCAACTGTTGAACTAAAATAAGTTTAATACTGTCCTAAAAAAAGCTGGTAATGCCTTGCATTGCCAGCTTTTTTTCATTATAATGACCGACTTGACCTTTTGTGTCTGCCAACATACGTAAGCATCAACACGGTGGATACCCATCAAAAGGACAGACGATATACATGCACGCAAATCTGTCAGTTTTTAAGAGCAGTTTAATATAGGCTAAACGTCAATAGATGTTTGGCGTTTTTTTGCGTCTGCATGCTTTCCTATTGTTAATAATGTTTATATCGACTCCGATCTATTTTGCTTTTAAATAGTCTAGCATGGTTTTACTGTCAGTACAGGTCTCCTCGACAGTACATATTAGCGACGATATTGTTTACGTCACCTATGTTTAACTCGCTTTAAACACGAAATGCCTAAAGATAGGCTGTTTAATACAGTCCACTATTGAAATCTTAAGCAAAAGTAATCATATCTTTATATCAGCTTTAGAATCTCGGTATTGATGTTAGAGTTTTAAGGGGTTCATTTTAGTTTGCATTGTAACTTTTTACTGCAACGTAGCAGCCAAGTTTTGATTAAGTTAAATATCTATTTCTTAAAAAGGTTTACAACAGATTATTAAGAATATTTGTAGTAACAATCGTTTTTTGTATTATCGTTTACGTCGCTAAGTCTGCATAGCATTTATGCATACTGGCCGCGCTTTAATTTGTTTTCACGTTTACTGTAAGGACTCTCGATGGCATATTCTTATACTGAAAAAAAGCGTATTCGCAAAAGTTTTGCCGAATTACCCACTGTAATGGACATTCCCTATTTACTGTCTATTCAAGTGGATTCCTACGAGCACTTTTTGCAAGAGCACAAAAAACCAAAAGCTCGTGAGAATACTGGCCTACAAGCTGCGTACTCCTCTATTTTCCCTATCGAAAGTCACTCTGGTAACGCAGAGCTACAATTCGTTGAATACTATTTAGGTACGCCTGAGTTTGATGAGCGTGAGTGTATCTTGCGTGGCTCAACTTTCGCAGCCCCTATGCGCGTCAAAATTCGCTTAATTATCAAAGATAAAGACAGCAAAGATAAGGACAGTAAAGCGGCCATCAAAGATATCCGTGAGCAGAGCGTCTATATGGGCGAGATGCCATTGATGACCAATAACGGTACCTTTATTATTAACGGTACTGAACGGGTTATCGTATCTCAGCTACATCGCTCACCAGGCGTATTCTTTGACCATGATAAAGGTAAATCACATTCAAGTGGTAAAGTACTTTATAACGCCCGTATTATTCCTTACCGTGGTTCTTGGTTAGACTTTGAATTTGATGCCAAAGATTTAGTCTTTGCTCGTATTGACCGTCGTCGTAAGCTATTGGCCTCTATTATTCTACGCGCACTAGGTTTAAGCACCTCTGAAATTCTAGACTTGTTCTTCGATAAAGTATCGGTTTATAAAGGTGAAGAGCAATTCGAAATTGATTTGGTTGCTGATCGTTTGCGCGGTGAGATGGCGCAGTTTGATATCGTAACACCTGCAGGCGATGTGGTAGTAGAGCAGGGTAAACGTATTAATGCCCGCCGTATCCGTCAGCTTGAAGAAGCCGGTATGACTAAAATTGCCGTACCTGATGAATATCTATATGAGCGCATTTTGGCAGAAGACATCATCGTTAATGATGAAGTAATCGCTAAAGCTAATACGCTAATTGACCATGAATTATTGGTGAAATTAAGCTCGTTTGAAGCCAGTGACTCTATCAAAGAAATCAGCATTCTATTCACAAATGATATCGATCAGGGCAGTTATATTGCCGATACGCTACGCGCTGATAGTACCTCAAGCCGTGAAGAAGCCTTGATTGAAATTTATAAAGTCATGCGTCCAGGTGAGCCACCAACGGTTGAGACCGCTGAGAAGCTATTTGACAGCATGTTCTTTAACGCCGATCGTTATGATTTATCAAATGTCGGTCGTATGAAATTTAACCGCCGTTTGGGGTTAGCATTTGATGACACACCTGATCCTGATGTTCAGCGTGCGCGCAGTGTTTTAACCAATGACGATATCGTTAACGTTCTAAAAGAATTGATTGAAATTCGTAATGGTCGCGGCGAAGTCGATGATATTGACCATTTGGGTAACCGCCGTATTCGTTCAGTTGGCGAGATGGCAGAAAATCAATTCCGTGTTGGTTTAGTCCGTGTTGAGCGTGCAGTCAAAGAGCGTTTGAGCTCAGCTGAATCTGATAACTTGTCACCACAAGATTTGATTAACTCGAAGCCGGTAGCGGCTGCGGTAAAAGAATTCTTTGGTTCAAGCCAGTTGTCACAGTTTATGGATCAGAACAACCCGTTGTCTGAAGTCACTCATAAACGCCGTGTATCGGCGTTAGGACCCGGTGGCCTGACCCGTGAACGTGCAGGCTTTGAAGTACGTGACGTCCATGATACCCATTATGGTCGCGTATGCCCGATCGAGACCCCTGAAGGTCCAAACATTGGCTTGATTAACTCATTAGCTACCTTCGCTAAAACTAATAGCTTTGGCTTCTTAGAGACGCCTTATCGCCGTGTGGTTAATGGTCAAGTGACTGACGCCATTGAATATCTATCAGCTATTGAAGAAGTGGGTACTGTGATTGCACAGGCCGACTCGCCAATGACTGAAGAAGGTGCGCTCAGCGATGAAATGGTCAGCGTCCGTAGCTATGGTGAATTCGTTCGTATGCCGCCAGAAAAAGTGACGCACATGGATGTGTCACCAAGTCAGGTAGTATCGGTAGCAGCAGGCTTAATTCCGTTCTTAGAGCATGATGATGCTAACCGCGCCTTGATGGGTTCGAACATGCAGCGTCAGGCAGTTCCTACTTTACGTGCTGATAAGCCGTTAGTGGGTACCGGTATGGAGCGTCACGTTGCTCGTGACTCGGGTGTTTGTGTGATTGCCAAGCGTGGCGGTGTGATTGAAGATGTTGATGCATCCCGCATTGTGGTACGCGTTAATGAAGATGAGATGGTTGCTGGTGAAGCTGGTATTGATATCTATAACTTAGTTAAATATACCCGTTCTAACCAAAATACTTGTATTAACCAACGCATTATTGTCAACCAAGGTGATGATATTGCTTCAGGTGACATCTTAGCTGATGGTCCTTCAACTGACTTAGGTGAGTTGGCATTGGGTCAGAACATCCGCATCGCATTTATGCCGTGGAATGGTTACAACTTCGAAGATTCAATCTTGCTGTCTGAGAAAGTGGTTAAAGAAGATCGTTTTACTACCATTCATATTCAAGAATTGACTTGTGTGGCACGTGACACCAAACTTGGTACTGAAGAGATCACTGGTGATATTCCAAACGTTGGTGAAGCAGCCTTATCAAGTCTTGATGAAGCGGGTATCGTTTATATCGGTGCTGAAGTAGATTCTGGTGACATTTTAGTAGGTAAAGTTACGCCAAAAGGTGAGACTCAACTGACGCCAGAAGAGAAGTTACTACGGGCCATCTTTGGTGAAAAGGCCGCTGATGTTAAAGACACGTCTTTACGTGTACCAACATCAAGCAAAGGTACGGTCATTGACGTGCAAGTCTTTACCCGTGATGGCGTCGAAAAAGATGCGCGTGCCAAAGCCATTGAAAAGTCGCAGCTCGACAGCTATCGTAAAGATTTAAAAGAAGAGTTGCGTATCTTTGAAGAAGCAGCACGTGGACGTATTGGTCATCTACTCGATGGCCAAAAAGTCAGCGGCGGTTCTGGTCTAAAAGCTGGTACCGTTATGGCGGCAGCTGATATGAAAGAGATGAGCCTTGAGATCTTACTTGATATTCAGCCTGTTGAAGAAGAAGTTTCTGAGCGTCTAACTCAAATCGCTGAGTATTTAGTCGATAAGCAAAAAGATATCGATACTAAGTTTGCTGAGAAAAAACGCAAACTGACTTCAGGTGATGACTTGCAGCATGGCGTCCAAAAAATCGTTAAAGTTTATCTAGCGGTAAAACGTCGTATCCAGCCGGGTGATAAAATGTCCGGTCGTCATGGTAACAAAGGTGTGGTATCACGTATCATGCCGGTCGAAGATATGCCTTATGATGAACATGGTAATACGGTAGATATCATCCTGAATCCGCTTGGCGTACCATCGCGTATGAATATTGGTCAGGTACTTGAAACCCATTTAGGTATGGCAGCCAAAGGTTTGGGCGAGAAGATAGAGGGTATGCTCAAAGCCCAAGCGGCAATCAAAGATTTGCGTGATTTCTTAGACCAAATCTATAACAAAGTTGGTGGCGAAAGTGTTGATCTAGATAGCTTGACTGATGATGAAATCATGACTTTATCAGACAACCTACGTGGCGGCGTACCGATGGGTACTGCGGTATTTGATGGCGCACATGAGCATCAAGTCAAAGACTTGTTAGAGCTTGCGGATCTGTCAAGAGACGGTCAGCAGACTTTATATGATGGTCGTACGGGTCAGAAGTTCGACCGTCAAGTGACAGTTGGTTACATGTATCTGCTCAAACTTAACCATTTGGTTGATGACAAAATGCATGCGCGTTCTACAGGGTCATACTCACTAGTTACTCAGCAGCCGCTCGGTGGTAAAGCTCAGTTCGGTGGTCAGCGCTTCGGTGAAATGGAAGTGTGGGCACTAGAGGCTTATGGCGCGACTTATACCTTGCAAGAAATGCTAACGGTGAAATCGGATGACGTTGAAGGACGTACCCGTATGTACAAAAACATCGTCGATGGTGAGCAGTATATGGATCCAGGTATGCCTGAGTCATTTAATGTACTGACCAAAGAAATCAAATCATTGGGTATCAATATTGAGTTAAAGCAGACCCACTAAGTATGGCTTACTGATTCTGCATTAACTGTTATAGCGTTAATTAATGAGTCAGTCATCACAATTTAGTTGTCAACTAAAGGCAGCACGCCCTTTGCTGCTGCTTTTAGTCATTTATCTCAGCCCTATTCATTGCCTTCATTCATCTTGTTAGCGTCAGTTTATTGCGCTTACAGATGATTATAAAGATAACGGAGAAGCAACTTGAAAGATTTACTCGATATCATGCAAAGCCCTACCGGCAACGGTAACCAAGAGTTTGACAGTATTCAAATTACTCTCGCCTCACCTGACATTATTAAGTCATGGTCGCATGGCGAAGTTAAAAAACCTGAAACAATTAACTACCGTACCTTTAAGCCTGAGCGTGATGGTCTATTCTGTGCCAAAATTTTTGGACCAGTAAAAGACTTTGAATGTCTTTGTGGTAAATATAAGCGCCGTAAATTCCAAGGCGTCATCTGTGAAAAATGTGGCGTAGAAGTTACCACGGCTAAAGTGCGCCGTGATCGCATGGGTCATATTGATTTAGCCAGCCCTGTTGCGCATATTTGGTTCTTAAAATCATTACCAAGCCGTATTGGTCTATTGTTAGACATGACCCTGCGTGACATTGAGCGTGTTTTGTATTTTGAAAGCTACATTGTCACTGAGCCAGGTTTGACTAGTTTAGAGCGTTATCAGTTGCTTGATGATGAAGATTATTTTAAAGCGCTTGAAGAGTTCGGTGATGAGTTCGTTGCTAAGATGGGTGCAGAAGCGATTCAAGACTTATTAAAAGATATCGACTTAGATATCGAAATTGATGAGCTGCGTGAAGCCATTCCCCAAACCGGCTCTGAGACTAAGCTTAAAAAGATGTCTAAGCGTCTCAAATTATTAGAAGCATTTCGTGACTCGCATAATAAGCCTGAATGGATGGTAATGACCATCTTGCCAGTACTGCCACCAGACTTGCGCCCGTTGGTACCGTTAGAAGGTGGTCGTTTTGCGACGTCAGATCTAAACGATCTCTATCGCCGCGTGATTAACCGTAACAACCGCCTAAAGCGTCTGCTTGAGCTGAGTGCCCCCGATATCATCGTGCGTAACGAAAAACGTATGCTACAAGAATCAGTAGATGCCTTGCTAGATAACGGTCGCCGTGGTCGCGCTATTACCGGTAGTAATAAGCGTCCGTTGAAATCTTTGGCTGATATGATCAAAGGTAAACAAGGTCGTTTCCGTCAAAACTTGCTCGGTAAACGTGTTGATTACTCTGGCCGTTCGGTCATCGTAGTAGGTCCAACGCTACGTTTGCATCAGTGTGGTTTGCCTAAGAAAATGGCGCTTGAGCTGTTCAAGCCGTTCACTTATAACAAGCTGTTATCACATGGTTTAGCAACTACGATTAAAGCGGCCAAGAAAATGGTCGAACGTGAAGAGCCACAAGTGTGGGACATGCTAGCGATGGTTATTCGTGAGCATCCAGTGCTGCTTAACCGTGCGCCAACCTTGCACCGTTTGGGCTTGCAAGCGTTTGAGCCAGTATTGATTGAAGGTAAAGCCATTCAGTTGCATCCTTTGGTTTGTACGGCATTTAACGCTGACTTTGACGGTGACCAAATGGCCGTTCACGTGCCATTGACTCTAGAAGCTCAGCTTGAATCACGTGCTTTGATGATGTCTACCAACAACATCTTGTCACCTGCTAACGGTGATCCAATCATCGTACCGTCACAAGATGTGGTGTTAGGTTTGTACTACATCAGCCGCTCGTCAGTCAATGCGCAAGGCGAAGGCATGATTTTTGCTACCGTTAATGAAGCATTACGGGCGATTGGCTCTAACGATTTACATGTGAACGCCAAGATTAAAGTGCGTGTTACCGAAACCCATATCGATGACGAAGGCAATCATACTAAAGAAATTAGCATCAAAGATACCGTTGCCGGTCGTTTGCTAATCTGGAATATTATGCCTAAAGGCATGGCGTTCGAAGAGTGTAACCAAGAGATGACTAAGAAAAACATCTCGCGTCTGATTAACTCTTGCTACCGTAAGATGGGCGTTAAAGACAGCGTTATGTTCGCTGACCAATTGATGTATCTTGGTTTTGCCCAAGCCACGTTATCGGGTGTGTCTGTTGGTATCGATGACATGGTCATTCCACCGATGAAAAAACAAATAATCGAAGTTGCTGAAGCTGAAGTTCGTGAAATTGAAGATCAATTCGAGCAAGGTTTTGTGACCGCAGGTGAGCGCTATAATAAAGTAGTCGATATCTGGTCACGTACCAATGATAAAGTCGCGAAAGCGATGATGGATAACTTGGCGGTCGATAAAGTGACTAACGCTCAAGGCGAGGAAGAAGAGCAAAAGTCATTCAACTCTATCTTCATCATGTCAGACTCTGGTGCTCGTGGTAGTGCTGCACAGATTCGCCAGCTTGCGGGTATGCGTGGTTTGATGGCAAAACCGGATGGCTCAATTATTGAAACCCCTATTAAAGCCAACTTCCGTGAAGGTTTGACTGTACTTCAGTACTTCATCTCAACCCATGGTGCGCGTAAAGGTCTGGCTGATACCGCATTAAAAACAGCTAACTCAGGTTATCTGACTCGTCGTTTGGTTGATGTGGCACAAGATTTAGTTATTACTAGCGATGATTGTGGTACTGATGTTGGCCTACTCATGACCCCGCACATTCAAGGTGGCGAGATCATCGAGAAGCTTGGCGATTTAGTATTGGGCCGCGTAACCTCACGTGATGTGACTTATAATGATAATGTCGATAAAATCTTGATTCCAGCGGGTACCTTGATCGATGAGCATTGGGTTAATACTCTTAATGAAAATGCCATTGATGATATTTGGGTGCGTTCGGTTATTACTTGTAATGTAGCGCACGGTGTTTGTGCTCAGTGTTATGGTCGTGACCTTGCTCGTGGTCATAAAGTTAATATCGGCGAATCAGTCGGTGTTATGGCAGCCCAGTCTATCGGTGAGCCTGGTACTCAGTTAACTATGCGTACGTTCCACGTGGGCGGAGCAGCAAGCTCAGCATCAGTGGACAACAGCATCTCGGTTCGTAATGCTGGTCAAGCGCATTTCGAAAACATGAAAACCGTTGAGCATATCGATGGCCATTTGGTTATCGTATCGCGCTCAGCTGAAATCGCCTTAACTGATGAACTAGGCCGTGAGCGTGAGCGCTATAAAGTTCCTTACGGTTCAAGCGTACTCGTGAAAAACGAAGATCAGGTTGAAGGTGGTCAAACTATCGCTAAATGGGATCCGCACACGCATCCTATTATCACTGAATTTGCTGGTAAAGCACGCTTTAGTGATATTACCGATGGTTTAACAGCGACGGTAAAAGTTGATGATGCGACTGGTATGAGCTCGTTTGAGATTCTTGCTACGCGTGACCGTTCAAGCTCAGCAAAAGACTTACGCCCTGCAATTATCTTGAATACTGATGCTGGTAAAGAAGTGGTTTACTTCCTACCTGCTGAAACCATCATTCGTGTTAGTGATGGTGAAGAAGTGGCTGCAGGCTCGATTCTAGGCCGTGTACCCCAAGCCTCTTCAGGTACCAAAGATATTACCGGTGGTCTACCACGGGTTGCGGATCTTTTCGAAGCACGTCGTCCAAAAGATCATGCAATCATGGCAGAGATGACGGGTGTCGTAAGCTTCGGTAAAGAAACCAAAGGTAAAAATCGCTTTATCATCACCAATGAAGACGGTGAAGTTCATGAAGAATTGATACCAAAATGGCGTCAAATTAACGTCTTTGAAAACGAGACAGTAGCACGTGGTGAAGTTATTGCTGATGGTCCACAAAACCCGCACGATATCTTACGCCTAAAAGGTCAAACAGCCCTTGCTAACTATATCGTTAACGAAGTACAAGACGTTTATCGCTTGCAAGGTGTGAAAATCAACGATAAGCATATCGAAGTTATTATTCGTCAAATGCTGCGCAAAGTTGAGGTTACTGATGGTGGAGATTCGAGCCACTTTAAAGGTGATCAACTTGAATATGCTGATATCAAAGCGCTTAACGAAAAACTAGCTGCGGAAGATAAATTCCCAGTTCAGTATGAGCGCCAACTGTTGGGTATCACCAAAGCCAGCTTGGCAACTGAAAGCTTTATCTCAGCAGCATCGTTCCAGGAAACTACGCGCGTACTTACAGCGGCAGCAGTTACTGGCAAAGTCGATGAGTTACGCGGCTTGAAAGAAAACGTTGTTGTTGGTCGTCTGATTCCTGCTGGTACTGGTCTCGCTTATCACAAAGCGCGCAAAGATAAGGCTGAGCAGAAGTTATTAGATAAAACCCAAAATGCAGCGTTTGATATGACCACGGCTAGCAGTGACAGTAAAGACTTCTCTAGCTTTGATGAAGCCTTTGCTCAAGAGCTAAGCCAAGGCAGTCAATCTGAATAGCGTTAGGCTAATTTAGACAGCCCTAAGCCAAACAGCAAAAATGATATAAAAAAGCCAGCCGTGTTGCTGGCTTTTTTTATGTTTTAAAAAAACTTAAGGTAGGGTAATCATAGCGTTTACGGTTCAGTACTGTATCGGTATGCCGGATTATTGGTATTAAGACTAAAAGCTATATTGTCATAAAGTAGGCAAAAAAAACGCTCGTTCAGTCACCACTGAACGAGCGTTTTTTTATTAATCGTTTCATCGAT
Source organism: Psychrobacter urativorans (assembly GCF_904846675.1). Taxonomy (GTDB): domain Bacteria; phylum Pseudomonadota; class Gammaproteobacteria; order Pseudomonadales; family Moraxellaceae; genus Psychrobacter; species Psychrobacter urativorans_B. The sequence goes on from NZ_CAJHBT010000004.1 coordinate 14,029, forward strand.
TGCTCTATTAATTCTAATATTGCTACTTTATTCTGGCGTATGCTCTGCGGGCGTTGCTTTTAGTGGCTTTGGCGTCTTACTATCTGGCGCTGCTAGGCGTTTGTTATCAATGCCCTCATTGAGTTTTTCTTCAGTAGGCTCAGGTTCAGGTTGTTTACGCTGCTGCTTTTTTGGAGCGGCTGGTTTTGCTGCCGCGCCTATTTCGTCTTCATCGTTATCAGGAGCAATGACACCATCATCAGTCATCTCTATAATCCGCTGCTTTTGTTTTTTTGATTTAGCGCGGTTATTAAGTGATACCCATTGATAAGGCGTCCCTTTTAACTGGGCGCGCATAAAGTCCATCCATACTGGTAACGCGGCTACACCGCCATATTCATGACGACCAAGTGTTGAGGGCTGATCGAAGCCCATCCATACGACGGTAGCATTAGTCGGATGGAATCCTGCAAACCAAGCATCTTTAGCTTCGTTAGTGGTACCGGTTTTGCCGCCGATATCAGTACGACCGAGCGCTCTTGCCCGAACGGCAGTACCATGCTGAACGACATCACGCAAAATATCTGCCATCTCATAAGCCACTCGCGGTTTCAATATTCGTGGTGCCTGGGTGGCATGTAAGTATTGAATAACCGGGGCTTTGAGACGATCTGTTGCTGGACTGGCATTATAGACGCTAAGATTAACCGCTTTTGCCTTTTGCTGCGCTTTATCTGATTCAGTAGCTTTTTTATTATCCTTAACATTTCCATCAGTGCTAACAGACTTATCTTTTGAATCAGTGGTTTCTGCTTCGCTATCATCGGGCTTATGATAGTCATCAATCAGCTTTTTATTAAGCTCAGCGACTTGTTCGTTAAAGCATAAGGCGCAAGCTTGCTGCGGATTGGCTTGGAACAATAGTTTATTATCATAATTGTAGATTTGTTCAATGAAGTAAGGCTGCACACGATGACCACCGTTGGCAAAAGCGGTATAAGCGGTCGCCATTTGTAGTGGTGTTGCCTGTCCCGTACCAAGTGCTAATGATAATGTGGTCGGCAGCTTCTCTTTATCCAAACCAAACTGATCTAATAAGTTGCGCGTATCCGAGATGCCGATAGCTTGGAGCAGACGGATAGACACTAAGTTACGCGACAGATATAGACCACGGCGTAAGGTGATATCACCTAAGAAGCGTCCGTCAGAGTTCTGAGGTTCCCAGTCGCCCACTTGAATAGGACGGTCTGAGACAATGCTGTCTGGACGATAGCCTTTTTCTAATGCAGTGGAGTAGATAAGCGGCTTGATAGTCGAACCGGGCTGACGCCAGCCTTGTAGCGCGCGGTTAAATTTGCTGTGATTAAAGTCAAAACCACCGACCAATGCATTAACCGCACCGGTATCTGGGTCTAAGGATACCAAGCTTCCTTGTACTTCAGGAACCTGAGCCAGTTGCCAGTTGTCATCATCGGTTTTGATTAAGCGAATGATGTCATTTTCACTGACGATTTGCGCTGCATTACTAGGAGCATTGCTATAGCGGTCGGCTGAGATATATTTACGCGCCCAGCTCATACCCGACCAATTAATAGTAACGTTTTCGCCAGAAGACATAGTAGCTTCAAAGCTGCGCGAATTAACTTTAGTCACTTTAGCGGGATACATGATGCCGTAACGCTGGAACTTTTCCAGCGGCTCATCATTAGCTTCGGCACCGCGCCAGCCGTGGCGATGGTCATAAGCGACCAAGCCCTTTAATATTGCCGTTTCAGCATCTATTTGTGCTTGACTATCAATCGTAAGACGCACGCGCCAACCACCATTGACCACTTGCTTGCCGTAGCGATTGACCAACGCATAACGCGTCATTTCTGCCAAATAGGGCATATTGACGTCGAGCTTTTCTTGATACAAGTTAAGACCAATTGGAGCATTAATGGCTTCGTCACGTTGAGCTTCGCTGATATAGCCAAGCTCATGCATACGGCCAACAATCCAATTGCGCCGAGTCATGGCTCGGCTAGGGTTGGCGACTGGGTTATATTTGGAGGGGGCTTTGGGTAAACCTGCTAGCATTGCCATCTCGGCAACAGTCAGGTTATCTAGAGACTTACTATAGTATTTTTTAGCGGCAGCGCGAATACCATAAGCACCTTCACCTAAGTAGATTTTATTGACATATAAGGTCAAAATCTCATTTTTACTGAGCTCGTCTTCCATTTTTCTAGCGACAAATAGCTCAGTAAGCTTACGATTTAAAGTACGTTCAGGACTTAAAAAGTAGTTTTTAGCGACCTGCATGGTTATGGTAGAGCCACCTGTTTGGCCTTCGTCATCAGTGACCACTTCGGTGACTGCACGCCCAAGACCTTTAATGCTGATACCACTATGCTGAAAAAAGGAGGAGTCTTCGGCCGCCAAAAACGCATGGGTTAAGTCTTCAGGAATTTGCTCAAAGGTGACGGGCAGCGACAGACGATTGCCATATTGGCCAATCAGCTTATCGTCACTACTATAAATCTGTAATGGCATCTCTAAGCTTGCCGTCTTAATCTCTTGAATACTGGGCAGGGTCGGCGATAAATACATCGCCATACCATAAAAGCCAATGGGTACGGCAAGCGCTAAAATCACTGCCAACGCCAAGCAGGCAATGACAATCCCCACCAAAAAGTGAATAAAAGGAGCGGTAGCAGTGGTTTTGGTCATAGTGAGACTTATCGGTTAAAATTTGCGACAAATGGCGTATTATACCTTGAACAAAACGAGTAGTTCATACTAAAAGTGTAATTTCTCCACGCAGGTCGCACCAAGAGTTTACTGTGTAGACGGGTCACGCTAAGAATGTACTTTCTATATATATAGTGTTTTTGAGTGCTTGAATACGTCTAATAAGTAACGTATTGTACTCAATTATTACAAATAACCAAGATATTAGTCACTTAATATAAAGGATAGAGGTTGTGAGGCTATTTTCTCCCAAAGGGCGACACTTAGTTGGGGTAGATATTTGCGCTACTTCAGTAAAAATAGTTGATATCCAGCGACAGCAAGGGATATTCCATATAAAATCCTATGGTATCGAAAGATTACTACCCGGTGCTGTGGTCGATAAGTTGATCGTAGATACTGAAGCCGTGGGCGATATCATCGCCGACTTAGCGCGGCGTTGTCATGTCAGTGGCAACGATGCAGCTACTGCAGTTTCGGGCTCAGCAGTCATTACTAAGATCATTGATATGGATATAGTGCTTAGCGATATCGAGCGTGAGGCTCAGATTCGTCTGGATGCTGATCAGTATATTCCTTATCCATTAGATGAGGTCAATCTTGACTTCGAAGTATTAGGCCCATCGCTGGTAGACGATGGTCTAGTACAAGTGTTGCTGGCAGCCTCGCGCTCAGAAAACGTCGATCAGCGCGTCGATGCACTCACTTTTGGCGGTCTAAAAACCAAAATAATGGATATCGAGTCGCATGCGATTGAGCGGGCTTTTGGATTGATGGTCGATAATTTAGCTAATATGCCAGAACTGGTGGCACTAGTCGATATTGGTCATAATCAAACCACCTTATATGTTGCCAAAAATGGCGAGTTTGTCTATAGTCGTGAGCAGCTTTTTGGCGGCATGCAGCTGACTGAAGCGATTCAAAATCGTTATGGGCTGTCCTATGAAGAGGCAACTATTAATAAGCACGAGCGCTCCTTACCAGATGATTATTATCCAGAGATTTTAACGCCATTTATGGAAAGTGCTATCCAACATATTACGCGCTCCTTACAGTTTTATTTTTCTTCCAGTCAATATAATAATATTGACCATGTGGTACTTGCTGGTGGCAGTAGCTCTATTCCTGGTCTTTCGGAAATGGTTCAACACAAGCTTGGCGTTCCGGTCACGGTGGCCGATCCTTTCATCAATATGACAATTGACCCTTATATAGACAGTGAGCAGCTGGCAGTTGATGCCCCAAGCTTAATGGCCGCGTGTGGTCTGGCCTTAAGGAGCTTTGATTGATGGCTCGTATTAACTTATTGCCTTGGCGGCAAGAAGAACGCGAACGTCGTAATAAAGAGTTTATGACTTTAGTAGTGGCCGTCACCTTGCTGGCGCTATTGACGGCTTTTGCGACATGGAGCTATTTTAATAATGAGCTTGCTGAGCAGCAGGATGCCAATGCGCTGATTGAACAAGAAAACAGTCGCTTAGATGCGGCCTTGACAGAAATTGATAGCTTAGAGCAGCGCCGTGAAGACATCATCTCACGCATGCAGGTTATCCAAGATTTGCAAGGCCGTCGTCCTGTCCCCGTACGCTTATGGGATGATATTGCCAATGCCATACCACCAGCGCTTTATCTAAATAATCTTAAGCGGGAAGGTGATTTGATTACCTTAACTGGACAAGCGGATAACCCGAACGTGGTATCAAGCTTAATTCGCAACTTGGATAGTAGTCACTGGATGGACAATTCTGCGGTACGTAATATTCAGAAAAACATTACTGCTTATCAGCCCGCGCCGGCAATCAATGAGACCGTTACCACCGGTGAGCAGCCGCGCCCAATGTACCCTGAAGACAGTTATGTGCAGTTTGTGATTACCACACAAGTGCAGTTACAGACTGACGAGGCGGTTACAGATAATGCTGTTATAGATGGTACTGCTACGGCCGTCGATACCGCCGTGTCTGGAGGTAGGTCATGAAACTCGTCCGTAAAAAAATACTACTCAAAAAGAAAAAGACAGCAACACGTCCTAAAAAATCCTTTAATTTTAACGAGTTTCGCCGTAGTTTTGAGTCTTTGGATACCGAGAACTATGGCAGCTGGCCGTTACCCGTTAAGGTGACCGTACTAGGATTTATTGTAGCACTGACAGCTGCATTGTCCTGGGCGTTACCCATTAGTAGTAAAATAGATGAAATTACTGCAGCTGAAAGTCAGCAGCAAACACTGCTTACTAGCTACCGTGAAAAAGAATCACGTGCCCGTCACCTATCAGCTTACAAAACACAAGTGACGCAAATGGAAGCCGAATTTACGACCTTGTTGGATCAGTTGCCCAAAGATACACGGGTATCGGAGCTGGTAGAGGGCATTAACATGACCGGTGTCGGCAGTAACATTCGTTTTCAAGATATCTCAGTTGAGCCTGAAATTGAAAATGAATTCTTTATTGAGCAACCGATTCGTATTGCTGCTTTGGGTGAGTATCATCAATTTGGTAGCTTTATTAGTGGTCTTGCCGCCTTGCCGCGTATTTTTACCATGCATGATTTCGAGGTGAGTAATCCGCAGCCTTCTTTAGATACGATACCGGAGCTGAACTTGGTATTACAGACCAAAACTTACCGATCAAAAGAGGTGACAACTGAAGATTCGGTAGCAAATGAAGCCGATGCTGCAGGAGGTAACTGATGCTTGCTTTTAAAGTTCCGGTTAAGCAACTGCCGATGCTGCTGATCTTAAGTGTCGCCACTTTATGGCTGACTGGCTGTAGCGATCGTATTGGTATGGCCGAAAAAGCCATGACTGATATTCGTAACTCGCCCTCACAGCCTATTGAGCCGCCCCCAAAAGCCGAGTTGATAGAAGATTTTGTCTACAGCGCCAGTATGCTTCGCAGTCCATTTTTGCCGCCAAGCCTGGTGAATGTACAAGCGCCTGAAGCGTCTCTGGATGGGGTTCGTCCTGATATTACCCGTACAAAAGAGCCACTTGAAGAATATGAGATTTCGCAGCTGACTTTTCGCGGAATGGTTATCTCGCCTGAAGGTCAGCAATATGCTTTAGTGCAGCGTCCTGACGGTTCGGTTGCCAGCGTCAAAGTAGGGGACTATCTCGGTTTAAATGAAGGCCGTATTGTTGAAATCACGCCGACTCAGATTAATTTGATTGAAATTGTGCCAGACAGCCGCGCCGGGTTCATCGAGAGACCCCAGTCGCTGGTTTCTCCTATTAGTTAAGGTGGCAGATTTTTTGAGGAATAAATAATGACAGTACGCAATAACAAGGCAGTACGCAATGAAAAGAGCATGACGATGAGTAACCGTTTATCCGCCACTTTTGCCCTATCAGCCTCTACCTTTGCCATACCTGCATTGGCAGCCAGTATGATCGCAATTAGCAGTAGCGCTTATGCAGATCAGCGTATCAATAACGTTTCTGTAATTCAAACGGCGCCTGCCGTTACCCAACTGCGCTTAGGGTTTTCTGGTGAGCCAGTATTGCCTGTGGCCTACCAGCTTGATGATCCCAGCCGTTTGGTATTAGATTTTGAGCAGGTAAAAAATGGTCTGAGCAGCCGCGCAACTGATTATAATATCGGTATGGTTAATGATGTCACCTCCTTAAATAATGACAGCACCACCCGTCTTATTGTGGGATTAAAGCAAAGTGGTAATTATTCTACGGCAATCAGTGGTAATGATTTATTACTGACCCTCACTGAACCGAATAGTCCGCAGGTCACCAAAAGAATTGTACGCTCGGTAACCGTGCCGGAAACAACGCCCGTCTATACCACGTCTACGATGGCGGCTAGGCCTAATAACGTGATAGTAACTGATGATATTATGAACAATAATGATATTTTAACGACAATCGCAGGGGTCACGCCTATTATCGAGGCCAGTAGCGTTGCTGGCGCGCCCATCGTAACCAGTTCTACTGCTGTTAAAGTACAAGCGCCTGCCGATACCATGATTGTGCGTGTCAATCCACTGTTAGACCCAAGACTTGCCTCTTCTCAAGTCAGTCAGCAATATAGCTATGATGGTCTATCCGCGCTTAATTTTACCGCAGACGCTAATGGCGGCGGTAAAATCAATATTGCACTGGCCAATGAAGCCATTCCGGTAGACGTGCAGCGCCAAGGTAATAAGCTGGTTGTACGTCTGACCGGTAGCACAGTACCCAGAAACTTACTGCGGCGCTTAAACGTCAATAATGGACTGGTAAGCAGTATTGATACTAGAAATCAAGGCCAAAACGGCGTCATCACTATTAATGTGACGGATGATTATGAGTATCAAGCCTACCAGTCTGGCAATCAGCTTAATATCGATATCAGTAAGCCTGAGCTGCTACGCAAGCTGACGATTGAAGAAAAAGTCTATACTGGTGAAGCGCTATCGATGGAATTCCAAGATGTTGAGATTCGTAGTGTTCTCGATATCTTAGCGCAGTTTACGGATATGAACGTGGTAGCCAGTGATTCGGTCGCCGGTAATATTACTTTGCGCCTTATCAATGTACCTTGGGACCAAGCGCTAGACATCATTCTAAAAAGTAAGAATCTAGGTAAACGTGAAAATGGTAACGTTATTTTAGTCGCACCTACTGCAGAGCTTGCAGAACAAGAAGCACGCGAGCTCGAAGCGCAGCAAGCAGTAGAAGCTTATGAGCCGCTACGGACTGAATATATTCGTCTAAGCTACGCTAAAGCAGCAGACGTGTTAACCCTCATCTCTCAAGGCAGTGGTTCATCTGGTAACAATAACAATAACAATAATATAGGAACGACCACCAATCGTGGAGTTGACAATAACACCCTGCTGTCGAATCGCGGTACAGTGACAGTTGATGAGCGTACCAATACCTTGATTATTAAAGATATGGGTCGCAGTATTGACAACATTCATAAGCTCATCAGCAAAATCGATATTCCTGTGCGTCAGGTGATGATTGAGGCGCGTATTGTCAGTGCCTCTGATAGTTTTAGTAAAGAGATTGGCGTACGTTGGGGTATCTTATCTAATGGTGCCGCCAACAACCGCCACTTATTAGTGGGCGGTAGCAATCAAACCATAGCAGACCTTAAAGACTTTGATATACAATCCACCACCATTAACGGTCAAACAGTCACTTATCCTAAATACGATATCAGTCGTCCTGATAACTTAAACGTTGATTTAGGCATTGCTAACCCAGCAGGGCGTATCGCTTTTGGCTTGCTGAGTATGTCAGATGTGATGCTTGATCTGGAACTGTCAGCGCTACAAGCAGACAACCGCGGTGAGGTTATCTCCACGCCTAAGATTTTGACAACCGATAAACAAACTGCCAAAGTGTCGTCAGGTACACAAATTCCTTATCAAGAAGCAGCGGCTAGTGGGGCGACGTCGACCAGTTTTAAAGAAGCCGCACTGAGTCTTGAGGCCACACCAAACATTACTCCAGACGGCAGAATTGGCCTACAGTTGAACATCACCAACGGCAATCCGACCATTATTAATGGTCAGGTAGCCATCTCTGAGGATTCTATCTCAACCAACGTCATCGTTGAGGATGGTCAAACCATCGTGCTGGGCGGTATTTTTAGAAACCGTACTAGCAATGGTGTGGAAAAAGTACCGTTTTTAGGTGACCTTCCTTATATTGGTCAAGCGTTTCGCCGTACTATGCGCAGTAACGATAAGCAAGAGCTGCTGATATTTGTAACCCCAAAATTGATTAATGATGGCATTAGCCGTTTGAATTAAAATTGTTCATAATTAGCCTTAATAGTTGTCTTATAAAAAGCAAGCCTAGGCGCTTGCTTTTTTATGGGCTGGCTTTTACTTATAAATAATTTTATAAGTAATTAATTTTACTGTTAATAATCACAGCGTGTTACTAGCCAGAATATCGATGACGTTGTATGATAGGGAATTTATTTGAGTAAGTGTTATGTTGGAGGAATTGCCGTCGGTGTTCTTAGTTGGGCCAATGGGAGCAGGGAAGACCACCATTGGCCGATTGCTTGCCAAGCATTTAGGACGCGAGTTTGTAGACAGTGATTGGTATGTGGAGTCGCAAACCGGTGCTGACATCCCATGGATATTTGCTAAAGAAGGCGAAGCAGGGTTTCGTGAGCGTGAGACTCGTGCGATTGATGAGCTCACCCAGCATCGGAAAATCGTTCTGGCGACAGGCGGCGGTGCAGTGATGAGCGCTGAAAATCGTGAGTTTTTGCATCAACGTGGTATTGTCATTTATCTAAATGCGCCAGTCGATGTACAAATGACACGTACTGCCAAAGATAAATCGCGACCGCTATTACAGCAGCCAAATCCTAGAAAAATACTGCAAGACTTATATCGCATTCGCGACCCTTTATACCGGCAAGTGGCACATATTATTATGCCGACAGGTCATACTTATCCGCGGAATATGGTTCATCAACTGTTGCAGCAGCTGGCGTCCTTTTCGGTATCTGCAGCTACAAATACAAATTTCACGACCGATCCAGAGTCGTCTGAAGGAAAATAATAGAGTAATGCTTTAACTAACACCCTTTAATTAAAGTAGCTTAAGGAGCATTTTATGGCATCGTCGCTATTTCATGATGGCTTGACGGTACATACCCAAAGTCATAATTATCCGATTCTCATTACTGAAAAAAGTAGCACCGTAATCAGTACTATGGCGGCACAAGTTGCGCCTTATATTACCGGTCAGCAGGTATTAATTGTCACCAATGATACGGTTGCCCCTTTATATTTGCAGCCATTACAAGAGCAGCTGGCAGCACAGTTTACCGTAGCAGCTTGTGTGTTAAAAGACGGCGAGCAGTATAAAAATCAGGCCAGTATCAATCAAATTTATGATGTATTAATGGCGCAGCACTTTAACCGTGATGTGACCCTAATTGCGCTTGGTGGCGGTGTGGTTGGAGATATGACCGGTTTTGCAGCAGCCAGCTTTATGCGCGGGGTTAATTTTATTCAAATACCGACCACACTATTATCGCAAGTGGATTCTAGCGTAGGCGGCAAAACCGGCATCAATCACCCGCAAGGCAAAAACATGATTGGCGCGTTTTGGCAGCCACAAATGGTGTTGGCAGAAATGGTCACCTTGCAAACCTTGCCGGCGCGCGAATTATCAGCAGGATTGGCCGAGGTTATTAAATATGCATTGATTATGGATGTAGATTTTTTAACTTGGCTTGAGCAAAATTTGCCGGCGATGATGGCGCTTGATCTAGCGGTGCTGGGCGAGGCAGTAAAACGCTGCTGTGAATATAAAGCCGCTGTCGTTGCACAAGATGAAAGAGAGGCGGGGTTACGGGCGTTACTTAACTTCGGTCATACCTTTGGTCATGTGATTGAAACTCATGAAGGCTATGGCAATTGGCTACATGGTGAAGCGGTCGCCGCTGGCATGGTACAAGCCGCTGAGCTGTCGCAAAAGCTCGGCTGGTTAAGCGTAAACGATGTGGCACGCATCAAGCGCGTTTTAGAATTGGCAAACTTGCCGACCACGCCGCCGCCAATTGCAGTTGACACGGCTTTGAGCCTAATGGGTCACGATAAAAAAGTGAAACAAGGACAAATCCGTCTGATTTTGTTAAAATCACTAGGACAAGCCGTGTTGACAGCTGACTTTGATGAGTCACTGCTTACCGAAGTATTATCGCAATATGCTCCATAAAGCGTGATAATAACAGATGTATTAAGTATAAGCGCAATAGATAAACATTTTGGTTAGATTGACGCCATTGATTTTTTTAACGTTTTTTATCAGTACATTTATTTTATCAGCATGTTTAACTGCACTTTTTCCAAGGATACCTTCATGGTAGCACCGAGCAAGTCGACTCGCCCCGCGAGCAAGTCATATCGCCGCCAAGCTATAATTTGGCTGATGATGACTTTGCTGCTTGGGGTCGCCACTGCGCTGGTTTGGATGTTCAGCCAGACCCCAGCGGTCGGTGCTAGAATCGAGAACGCGCCTATTTCAGCGCCGGAAGCTTTGAGTACTGAGCTTGAGCAGCCGTTATCTATCGAAGCGCTACATGAGCTTGATATTGATGTACAACCGATTAATTTTGAAGACACGGTACGCGACTTGCGCGACTATCCTGACGAGTTTAAAGACAAGCGCTATCTACTGGCTAATAAAGGCAAATGGACGGTGCAAGTGATGAATGTCGGCGAAAATGATGTCATTGCTAGTTATTTAGAAGGACGCGAAGATCGCAAAAAATTCTCTTATTTCCGCTATCGTGATGAAGAAAATCAGTTACGTTATATGCTTACTTATGGACTCATGAGCAGTCCGCAGGAGGCAGTTGGGGCGGCCAAACTGATAGATTTTGGTCTGCCAGCGGATGTGCGCGTACTGCCTGAAGAGATTAATCGTTATGTCAGTATTATTGATAATTATGAACGCCCTGAACCGATTAAAGACTTGAGTACCAAGCGTTCACGCTCTGTTAAGTTAAGACCGACTAAGCGAGAGGTTCCAGTGCGTCAAAAAGCACAACCTTCTAAGAAGGACAACAATGGCGACTCGAGCGCCAGCACAAACGGTAATAGTAGCAGTGGTAGTAAGAGCAGTACCGAAAGTATTCGTCAGTCAGCGGATACTTCTGCTACCTTGAATGTTAATGAAGGACGTAGGTTGTCAACTGAGGACGGTTCAGCAACTGCTCCGACGTCGAAAAATGAGCAAGACAGCAAAAAATCGACTGGAGCTGACAAGAACGGGTCCAATAAACCGCCGGTGGTCGCTACTCCTAAACCCCCAAGCTCTGCTAGTAGCTCCAATAATGCTAATAAAAACGCAGAGGCCGATAAGAGTAGTAATGACAGCATGAAAGAGTTGATAGAGGAGAAATCTAATTAACTTTTTAGGGTGTTATTAGCTTATATTGAGTCCGCAAGATGTAATGTCTAGCGGACTTTTTTATAGATTGAGTAGGGCGTATTAACTATTCATTTAATTAGCTATATGATATAAATTGCTAAGCAGTTATTAACATGCTTGATTTTTACCGTCTGTTATCCTATAAATTGCTAAGCAGTTATTAACATGCTTGATTTTTACCGTCTGTTATCCTTTAATGGGTACTAGTGTTCTTTAATAGGTATTAGGCGTTATTTTTCTTGCTATACCTAATAGATATCATCTGTTGATTTTATAGTGCTCATTGCTCTATATTTAATATTTTGTTTATTGATCACTCAAAAAATTATTACTTAGTAATCTATCAGTTAAAAACCCACTATTTAAGAAGAGTCCTCTGCGTGAAACCGACTGTTTGGCAACGATTTACAGCACCACTTGTTGAGCCTTATGCGCGCTATCAGCACGCTGACGTCTTGCATGCCATACGCTTAGGGGTAGCAGTATTATCGGCGTTGTCGCTAAATAGAGTCACGCATCTGCCACATGGGGAATGGACGACCATTACGGTGTTCGTTATCTTAGGCCTATTACAATATCAAGGCGCGATTTATACCAAGGCCAAAGAGCGGGTGTTAGGTACGCTGCTAGGCGTGATAGTTGGGCTGGGGTTTTTGTGGTTGAGCCAAGATATAGGAACGTTGCTGTGGTTATATTATGTGCTTATCGGCATAATCAGCGGTATTATTGGCTATGTGGCGGTCAAGCAGTTGGGTTATATTGGTCTGCTGACAGGTATCACGATGTTGATGATTGTCTCTAGTCCTGACCACAGTAATATCGCTAAAGATGGTCTGTACCGGGCGTTTAATATCTTAATTGGGGCTGGCGTGGCCGTAGCGGCAACTTTAATTTTGCCACTGAAATCGACATTAATGTGGCGGTTTTTGATGGCAAGTAATCTTGAGGCTTGTAGTAATCTATATGCAGGCGTAGGCAATCATATCGATGCTGAGGCCTTGACAGCTAAGCCTTTTCAGTACGCTAAAGTCGCCAGTTTACCTAATATTATTAATTCGACCTATCCTGTTAGGAGTACCATACCAGACGTGCCGGTCAATAAAGCCTTGGTTAAGGAGCTACAGCAAATTAATAAACGGCTGCTGGCGGTGCGTCCGCATATTGCCGCAACCGCGAGCGAATCAGGAATTGATAAAGAGACCATAGAGACTATTCAGCGTACCCATCGTAATATCATCGGCACGATTGATTTATTATTAAGTGCCGCGCCACGCTTGGCGAATATTGAGATTGATGATGACAATCACGTTTTGCTGATGCATTATCAGCACGAGTTAACGCAAGCGATGCATCACATCGCAGCGGTACTACGCAGCCCAAATGATGAGGTATTTCGGCCAATCACTCGTATTCAGGTATCTGAGTACCCGAGCGTGCAACATCTAGCCTTTGAGTGGCAAGGCTATTTTTGGTTAACCCAGACCCTGCAAGCTCAACTACAGCGGCTGAGTGACTTATTACAGACCCACAAGCCACGTTGGTTTGCAGCTTCTGGTCTCCGTTATCAACGCCGCGAACAGCGCCGAATTGAAGATCAGGGTGGTGAGACCGATTTACATTTATAATGCATTAAAAAACGCTGACAGTTATCTGTCAGCGTTTTTTTAGTTTATAGAGTTAAGTGGGTCATTATATCAGTGACTGGTTTTTAGCTTGTCCCAATACTGCTGATAAACTTGCAGCGCATCGTCACCGACATCTTCTTGGAATTCTGCTTTCGATAGCACTTCTTGACTGGGATAAATGACTGGATTATTCCTAACATCTTCTGGCATCAGCTCACGTGCGGCCAAGTTGGGCGAAGCATAACCGATTTCTTCACTAACGATCTTAGCGTTCTCAGGACGCAAGAGATAGTCGATAAATTTATATGCGGCATCGACTTGCTTGGCGTTTTTGGGAATGACAAAATTGTCCATCCAAAGAATTGCGCCCTCACTAGGAAATTTATAAACTAAGCTGGTTAAGCCTTCGTTATTGGCCATGACCGCTTCCCCATTCCATGTCATACCGATATTGGTTTCCCCTTCGATATACGGGATACGGGTGGCATCTGAGTTAAAGGTTTTAACATTGGGCATCAGGGTCGTGAGCTTATCATAAGCGGCCTTAATTTCCTCAGGATTTCTGCTGTTACCGGAATAACCGAGGGTCAATAGCGCCATCCCAAACACTTCGCGCATATCATTCATTAGCATCACCTGGTTTTTATATTCAGGACGCCAGAGGTCATTCCAGCTATTGACCGTTGCTGGGTCAATGACGTCGCCATTAATGGCAAGGCCAGTGCTGCCCCACATATAGGGAATTGAATATTTATTTTCAGGATCCACTTTGGTATTGGTAAAAGAAGTATCAAGATTCTTAAAGTTGCTTAACTTAGATTTATCCAGCTCTTGCAATAGACCTTCTTTTGCCATTTTTTCGACATAATAAGTCGACGGAATAGCGAGATCGTATTGGCTTGAATCATCGAGCAATTTTAGTTTGGCGTACATCGCCTCGTTAGAGTCAAAGGTAGTATAGTTAACATTAATGCCCGTCTCTTTTTTAAAGCCCTCGAGGATTTCTTGTGGCATATACTCTGACCAGTTATATAGGTTCAGAGTCTCAGCACTGGCGGCCGTACCGTCAGCGGCAGTATTATCAGAGTTGCTACAGCTGGCAAGTGTTAGCCCAACAGCGGCGCATAACAGGGCCTTAGGTAGCATTTGAATAGAGGCGCAAGAGGCCGTACTAGTAGACAGGCGGGATGATAATCGAGGCAAAATATCTCTCCTAAATAAGGTAAAAAGGTAAAAAATCGATGCATAACAAATGATTGGTAGCGGCTTTGAAACGGTATTAATAGTTGTAATTTTATTGTTATGGTTGTTATGTGCCTTAATTTAAAGGGCAACTGCTTGAATTCACTTGGCTTTGCATGGTCATCCTGCTGATATCCCAAACCAATAAGCGTATGAGCAGAGCGAATATTGAGCCACATCGTGATAATGAACAATCATGCTATGATGACCGTTGTTTAAAATTAAGTCGTTAGTATCAATAAATTCGTGCCATTAAAATAAAGTTTTAATAAAGAATATAACAAAAGAGCTTATATGTGTACTAATTAAATTGATATTAAAAATATAAGAGAGACAAGATGAACAACCATAAAGTTGCTGGAATCATCGCTGCTGTCGTAGGTATATCTGCCATCATGGCGTTCTTTAATGCAGGAATGTCCGTCCCAATTCTTAGATGGCCGCTAGAAGCATATCTAGGTGTAGCATTTACGATTGGTTGGTTAACAAGTATGCCGTCATGGTTGGCTTATGTGCTAGCTGCTTTATTATTTATTTTAATTATTGTAGGATTTTATAAGCTTGGTAGTAAGGTTTATGGTTGGTTAAGTGGTGGAAGGAGTTAGGGCGAATTTTTGTTAGTAGCCTAATATTGTCTAGTAATGAAGATTATTTATAATAAGAACTGTCTATAGTTAGGTAGTTCTCTCTATATGTTTTTATTTTATTATTATTCATTACTAATAGTTGTTATAACCCATTAAAAGCATTTGTTTCCGCTACAGAACTGTGTTTAAATTTAAAATTTTGTCCATGATTTTTACTAACCAGTAAATGCACTAAAATAACCACAGGGAATAGTGATTAATGCAAGAAGATAGTTCAACAAATGGCGGTCCGCCAGATAATAACTTTGAAGTAAAATCCCGAAATTCTCGTATGCAGCGCTTTTTAAAAGGCGTTGAATGGCTGGGTAATTTGCTACCCCATCCTGTGATTTTGTTTCTCTGGATGTCCGTACTGTTACTTGTGCTCTCGGCACTGTTTTCCTACTTAGACGTATCGGCGATTGACCCACGACCAGTAGGTACAACAGGGCGTAGTGAAGATGGCATTATTCATGTGGTCAACTTACTAAACGGTGAGGGGTTAGCACGTATTGTTGAGAATTTGGTCACTAACTTTACGGGCTTTGTACCACTGGGTACGGTGTTAGTAGCCTTGTTGGGCGTAGGTATTGCTGAGCGCTCTGGTATGATATCGGCAGCTTTACGCGGGTTAGTGATGAATGCGCCAAAAAAGATGGTGACTGTGACCGTCGTTTTTGCGGGCATCATGTCGAATACGGCAGCTGAGCTTGGTTATGTGGTATTGATACCACTTGCGGCAGTTATATTCCATTCGCTAGGCCGTCATCCTTTGGCAGGATTGGCAGCCGCATTTGCTGGGGTATCCGGTGGTTATAGTGCCAACTTATTGCTTGGTACGGTAGATCCTTTGTTGTCAGGGATTACCCAAGAGGCGGCACGCATCATCGACCCCGTGTACACCGTTGGGGCAGAGGCCAACTGGTATTTTATGATGGTCAGTACCTTCTTGATTACGGGCCTTGGTTATTTCGTTACTGAAAAAATCGTTGAGCCCAGTCTTGGTGAATACAACCCTGATATGGCTGGCGATCCTTCAGTATTAGAGACTAAGATTGAGCGCTTAATGTCAGTTGAGAAAAAAGGACTTATCTGGGCTGGAATAAGCATGCTGGTATTTTGCTTATTACTGGCATGGACAATAGTGCCTGCTGATGGCGTCTTGCGTAATGCTGAAACGGGTCTGGTATCAGGTTCGCCATTTCTGAAGGGCATTGTGGTCTTTATTTTTGTGTTCTTCGCACTACCTGGTTATATTTATGGCAAAATTACTGGCAGCCTGAAAAATAACCAAGATGTGGTTGATGCCATGAGTCATGCGATGAGCTCACTCAGCATTTATATTGTGTTGGTATTTTTTGCGGCACAGTTTATCGCCTTTTTTAGCTGGTCAAATCTTGGCTCAATAGTAGCAGTAACAGGGGCAACCTTCCTCACTGATATTGGCTTAACCGGACCTTTGCTATTGGTCGGCTTTATCCTAATCTGTGCGCTAGTCAATCTGATGTTAGGGTCGGCATCTGCACAATGGGCAATCACTGCACCGATTTTTGTCCCCATGCTAATGCTCACAGGGTATGCGCCTGAGATGATTCAAGCAGCGTATCGGATTGGTGACTCAACGACTAATATAATCACTCCAATGCTAGGCTATTTTGGGCTTATTATGGCAGTAGCGATTCGCTATAAAAAGGATACGGGTGTCGGAACAATGATGGCGATGATGTTACCTTATTCCATGGCATTTATGATTGGGTGGGTATTGTTGTTTTGGATTTGGGTATTTGTATTGGGTCTACCGGTTGGACCGGGTTCAGAGACTTTTTATCCAGCTAGATAGTCATTTATAGTTTGATAGACGGTTATATAAATAGTTGCTGAGTTTTAAACAATAAAAACCCTTGCTCAATATTGGTAAGGGTTTTTTATTGTTGAATGGATAGGGATGTCTGGTGTGCCAGTAGTGTTTGAGGTGATTTTATCATTACAGAAGTGAGTTAAATTATGTATTCAACAAACGAGTTTTTAGTTGAAAAACAGCAACGAATCAACGAATTTTTGCAGCGTGCCAATCTACATTTACCTGAAAATGATCCGTTGTTTTTTGATGGTAGTTTTATCACGGGGCAAACCGATAATCCTGACATTCTATTCATCGGTATTAATCCGGGTCACCGAAACTGGGATGATATTGAAAGCCGTAAAGCAGATACTCGCTTTATCGATTATGAACCAGAGGCTTGCAAATACATTGTGGAGTCAAAAGAAGGCAATCGCTTTGCTAAACGTGTAGTGAATGTCGTATGCGGCGGCGATGCCAGCAAGCTTGAACACTGCGCTGAGACCAGTCTACTGTCCTATTTTGCCAGTCCCACGGAAAGCGTGGTAAAAGCGCAAATCAAGCGACTTCCTAAAAGTATGCAGACTGAACACGAAGAATTGACCCGATTTGCTATTAAAGAGATTAATCCAAAACATATTGTTTGTATCGGTTGGCGCACGTTTGATCGATTCATGGCTCTGTATAACAAAGGTGCAGATGCCCCCGCTAAAAAGCTTCCGATTCATATCAAGGGTAATGAGAAAATGATGGATTATTATGCTCGAACCAGCGTTGACGGCATTCCGCTACATGGCGTTCGTCACTTCTCCACACCGCTTACCCACGCCATGCTGAATGATATGAAAGCTATTTTTTCTGAAGTTTGGGAGGAGATTGAGCAGCGATAGCGGAACCCATGTTGATAATCATTTCGTGAGTTTCATTCATTACATCCGCACTATAGCTACTGATCTATATGTAAGTGGTTGAGCACCGCTTGTATACCATGCTCCTCGATCGTACCGGTGACAAAATCGGCCCGCTCTATAAGGGCAGGTTGCGCATCACCCATTGCCACGGCAAACCCGACCAGGTCAAACATCTCTAAGTCATTCATACCATCACCAAACGCCATACAATCGCTAGCATCGATGGCGTAATGCTGACACATGTCCTTGATACCTTGCGCTTTTGACGATCCTATTGGCAATATATCTGCACCAGCATGATGCCAATGAACCAGTTTTAAGTCATCCTGAGCAAAGTTAACATCCTGCATTTTATCCTCTTGGTTGTTAAAAAATACGGAACATTGATAGACAGGGTTTGACTTATAATAATCTGGGTCAAGGATAGAGTTTGGTGTTATCGCATTGTATTCACGCAGTCGCTCATTCTCATTTGACCACGCAATATGAGTCGCCGAGTCAAACTTGTAGATGAGTTCACTTTTTTGGCACAGCTGAACAATCTTGTTATTCTGCTCATCTGATAATGGATAATGACTGATCATACCGTCTTTATTAAAGCTATATTGTCCATTCATACAGATGATGGCGTCCAACACGTTGGCGTCAAGCAAGGCTAAAATATCAGGCGGTAATATCGCTTTAGAACGCCCTGTTGAAATCACCAGTTTAATGTCAGTCTTGGCGAGTTCCTCAAGCGTTGCTTGGTTGTGTTCGGCAATAATGCCGTTACGGCTTAAGGTATCATCAATGTCAAAAAATATGATTTTAGGGGTAGGGGTTTTGGTAGTCATACTGGCATTATTTGCTTTATCTACTATAAACATGATTGTCCTTTATTTTAATATGTTGGTTTCGCAGAATAGGCAGTAGCGTAATTTTGTATGGCTATTAGTAGCAGAACAAGCTCCATTTGCCAACATGTTAGGATAATTATTTAAAAGGTGCGTGGTACGCCTCTATAAGACTACAAAATTTCAACTTTTCATGTAATGATCCTACGCTTATTCTTACGTTGCCTGCGCTTTTCCCATTCTAGACTTCCTTTTTGATATGTTATCAGGTCCTCAATATAACTTGTTTTTTTTAACCAAATAAACTCCATAACAAATGTTGGGAACATGAAGATTAAAGCTGAGAAAAATGAACGATCAGTAATATTATTATTTATAAGCCATAGAAAGTTGATTATAAATACAAGTAAGAAAATGATGAACCAGTTTTGAGATTTTTGTAGTTCATATAAATAGTGACGTTCATCATGGCGATTATTTTTCACTTTAATAAGTTGTTTTTTTCTAGATGAAATTCGATAGTGCTTAAATACCACAGGCAGTTTGTATGACTGCCTGTATAGTCTAGCTATAATAACCAAGAGTACACTTCCCAAAAAACCACCGAAAACATTGATTAGGAAAGGTTTACTAAAAATTTCATCAAACATCTTTGATCCTTCAAATAATGTTAATTATTTAAAAACCCAATTAGCCAACCTCAACCGAATTCACATTCTGAAAACCACGTGGCAACTGACTACCACGACTACCACGCTTAGACGTGTAATTAGCTAAGTCCATCGGCTTGAGAGTCACATGACGCTTACCCGCTGTGATAATTAAGCTGTCTTGCTGACGCAATGGCGTAATGGCCAGCACTTCTTCATTATCTTTTAGAGCAATCATTTTATTACCCTTACCGCGAGCCTGTTCAGGCAAATCGTCAAGTGCGAATATCAGTAAATATCCAGCATTAGTGACGACGGCAAGATGGTCAGGGGAGTTACTGTCCACGCTGTCATTACTATTACTCTCTGAATTACTATGCATTTCAACTTGAGCATCGATACGCGCTACCGGTAATAGGCGACTGTCAGTAGCAAGGCTGATGATTTTTTTACCGGCTTTTTGATTGCTATCTAGATTGCCAATAGTATTAATAAAGCCATAACCTTGCGAGCTGGCTAAGATAATACGTTGGTCGTTATCGCCGGTTAATAATTGCTCAAAGTTTGCATTGGCTGCTGGTTTTAACAGACTGGTGAGCGGATCGCCTTGACCACGAGCCGATGCAAGGTTATGAGCGTCAATACTATAGCTGCGCCCCGTACTATCGAGGACGTATATTTTCTCATTAGATTTACCGCGCGCGTAGGCTTGGTAGCCATCTCCAGAGCGATAGCTCATACCAGCGGCATCGACGTCATGGCCTTTGGCAGCGCGTATCCAACCCGCTTTTGACAGCACGGCAGTAATTGGCTCGCTGGGTACTAGATCCGACTCTTTTAAGGCTTGCGCCTCTTCGCGTTCTGCTAATGGCGACATGCGATTGTCACCGTGCGCTTTCATATCCTCATTCAGCTCGTCGATGATGAGATTGGTTAGACTATCAGGATTATCTAAATGCTCTTGTAGGATAGCGCGTTCAGCTGCCAGCTCATCTTGCTCGCGTCTTAGCTCCATTTCCTCTAATTTTGCCAATTGACGGAGACGAATATCTAAGATGGCATTGGCTTGAATATCCGTTAACTCATAGCCAGTCATTAATGCTAATTTTGGGTCGTCTTCTTCACGAATGATACGAATCACTTCATCAATATTGAGATAAGCGATTAATAAACCCGACAAGATATGCAGGCGCTTATCAATTTTATCGAGACGATATTGCAGGCGACGCATCACTACTGAACGGCGAGAGATGAGCCATTCTTCTAATATCTCTTTCAGGTTTTTAACTTGTGGCTTACCGTTAAGCCCAATCATATTCATATTAACGCGGTAATTACTTTCAAGATCAGTACTGGCGAACAAATGACTCATTACCCGTTGGACATCGACTCTTGTAGAGCGCAACTCTAAAACTATTCGGCAGGCATTTTCATGATCTGATTCATCATGAATATCCGTGACCCAAGGTAATTTCTTATCCATCATTAATTTGGCGATTTGCTCTTGGATTTTATTACCCGAGACTTGGTAGGGTAGCGCGTCGATGATGACGAGGTTTTTCTCTTTGTCATCGATATGGTAAGTGGCGCGCATTTTATAGCTGCCGCGTCCGCTTTCATAAATCGCTTGCAAGTCTTTTTTATTGGTAATAATTTCCGCAGGAGTTGGCAAATCCGGTGCCGGTATGGATTGGGCCAATTGCTTGACCGAAAGATCGGGGTTTTTGAGTAGCCGAATAGCTGCGCGTACGACTTCATTGAGATTGTGCGGTGGAATATCGGTTGCCATACCAACGGCAATACCCGTTGTACCATTTAATAAGATGTTAGGCAGGCGCGCCGGCAAGGTAGTGGGCTCTTGCATGGTGCCATCGAAGTTATCTTGCCAATCGACCGTTCCTTGTCCTAATTCTGCTAGTAAGGTATTGGCATAGGCGGACATTTTCGCTTCGGTATAACGCATGGCCGCAAAGGATTTGGGATCATCAGGACTGCCCCAGTTACCTTGACCGGTAATCAGCGGATAACGATAGCTGAACGGTTGCGCCATTAATACCATGGCTTCATAACAAGCGCTGTCACCATGCGGATGGTATTTACCCAGCACGTCACCGACTGTACGCGCAGACTTCTTAGGCTTGGCAGTTGATTTAAGTCCCAGCTCGCTCATCGCATAAATAATGCGCCGTTGAACCGGTTTCAGACCGTCGGCAATATTAGGTAGCGCGCGGTCCATGATGACGTACATGGCATAGTTCAGATAGGCTTGCTCAGTGAATTCCGCCACGGAACGGGTGTCCATCGCATCGTTAGGTATGATGGGATTAGTGGTATTATCAATAACATCAGGCATAAAATAGGTTTCGCTTATCAGTTTTGAAAGGTAGTGAACAATAGGTAGTGCAAATAGAGCAATGCTAATGCAAATAGAGTAATGCTAATGCAAATAGAGTAATGCTAATGCAAATAGAGTAATGCTAATGCAAATAGAGTAATGGGTATAAATATAAGGCACTATGATACAAGTTTCTATATAGATAAGGGCGCATTCGATACCGTGCAAGTTATTTAAACCCTACTGAATATAAAAATAAGATAGCGCTATCGTAAAGGAAATCAACATAATTAAAAAGGTGTTGTCCATAATAGACGACAGGAAATGACGTGCCATATGCGAACCTGTCAAATCGAAAAAACAGTGAAGGCGACTATATAATAAATAGTTAAAGGCTCAATAAAATTATAAATATCAACCACCAAAAAATTGTGCGAACTCAAGCAGCAATCTTTGTTATTGAGTAGTTTGTTCAAAGTGTGTATGTTAAGGAATAAGTGGACATTCATCGCTATAGCGTACTATTATTGGGAGAAATTAGATTATGGATAATCAGGTTATGGACAGTCAAGCTCAAAGCAAATTTACCCGTCGTGATGATAAAGTTTGGCTCAAAACCTATGAAGAGCTTGGACTGACTTACGATATTGATTTACCTGCGGACAATACCTCGCTTATTGATGTTTTTGAGAAAAGCTTTGCTGAATATAGCGCTAAAACCGCCTTTGTGTGTATGGGTTCTGAACTGACTTTTCAAGAAGTAGACCTTTATAGCCGGCAAGTTGCTGCTTATTTGCAGTCATTAGGGCTGGTGAAAGGCGATAAAGTGGCAGTAATGATGCCTAATATTTTGCAATTACCGGTCACGGTCATTGGCGTACTGCGAGCGGGCCTCACCTTAGTTAACGTCAATCCTTTATATACTACTAAGGAGCTTGAGCATCAGCTGACTGATTCTGAGGCAAAAGCCCTCATCATGGTCGAAAACTTTGCCAAAACTTACCAAAATATCGGTCGCAAAGTGGTCGATCATGTCGTTATTACTGGTATGGGTGATTTGATGGGTGCGCTCAAAGGCTTTATGGTCAATACCGTCGTTCGCCACGTCAAAAAACTGGTGCCCGATTATAAAATCGCTGGTAGCGTTAGTTTTAAAAATATGTTGAAACAAGTAACGATGAGCCAATACAAGCGTCCAAATGGTATTGGCCTCGATGATATTGCCGTTTTACAATACACTGGTGGTACAACTGGGGTCGCTAAAGGTGCAATGCTAACGCATAAAAACTTAGTAGCAAACCTTATCCAGTGCGATACCTTTTTGGGTACTGCTTTTGATGATTTTGACGATAGGGGTGAGCAGGCGGTAATTATGACTGCCTTACCGCTATATCATATTTTCTCCTTTACCACCTGCGGTATGTTCGGTCTCTATCGTGGTTGTATCGGACTGTTAGTACCTAATCCGCGTGACCTTGATAGCTTATTAAAAGCCTATAAAAACCATCCACCCGCGTTTTTTCCAGCAGTAAATACGTTATTTAATGCCCTTGCTAATAATGAAGAATTTAAAGCAATGGACCATAGTAAGTTGCGTATGTCGATGGGCGGCGGTATGGCAGTGGTGAGAGCAACCGCAGAAAAATGGCGCCAGATAACGGGTAATATTATTGTCCAAGGTTATGGTCTGTCGGAAACGTCACCAGTAGCAACAGCCAACCCTTTGAGTAGTGCGACTTTTACCGGCACTATTGGGGTACCGATGCCTGCTACTGACATCGCGATTTTAGATGATGATGGTAATGAAGTGGCACTTGGCGAGCGCGGTGAGATTGGTGTTCGTGGTCCGCAGGTGATGAAGGGCTACTGGAACCGCGAAGAAGCCACGCGCGAATCAATGACTGATGACGGATTTTTCCGTACCGGTGATATCGGTATTATGGATGAAGCCGGTTATGTGACTATTGTTGATCGCAAAAAGAACATGATTTTGGTCTCTGGTTTTAACGTTTATCCGAATGAAGTTGAAGATGTTATGGCCGGTCATCCGCAGATTATAGAGTGCGGAGTCATTGGTATTGAAGACGAGAAAAGTGGCGAGACGCCAAAAATTTATGTGGTACGTCGAGATGCTAGCTTGACTGCTGAGGAAGTCCTTGCCTACGCCAAAGAGAATTTGACCGGTTATAAACGCCCACGTCATGTTGAATTTATCGATGAGCTACCGAAGTCGAACGTCGGTAAAATTCTACATAAAGATTTACGTAAACTTGAAGAAGACAGCCAGGCTAAGTAGCTGTTTAATTCAAGACGAAAGCCAAAGCGGCTGTTTAATTTGAAAGTTGACCGGCTATTACCAGTAAGAAAAATGATAAGGTCGCTTAGATGCCGTCTTATCATTTTTTATGGGGTGCGAGTTTTATTGTATGAGAATTTTTGGTAAAACTGCTATAGTCTGCGTACTATGGTGTGGTCAATAAGGCACTTAATAGCTGTCTGATTTATAGTAAAAGCACACTCAATTAGATATGCCAAAGTAGGATAAATATAGCGCAGAGGCTTGCCTCTAATGAGGTTCAATGACTTTCGGTTCACAAATAATCACTAACCAACACTGTATTTGCCGCCTCATTAGATTATTCTATATCTTTAATTGTAACATTTAGGGAAATTTATGACTAACCATGCCAATGACAAGAGCACTAATAAAAACAATAGCACCGATGAAAATAGCAGCAACAATAAAAAATCACCAGACCATAAAGCGACCACTAAAAGCAAAGCGCATCATGAAAATCGTATGGCTAAAGGTGAAGAACCTATGACTGCATTTCCGACCATGCCAACGATTCCTAAAGACAGACCGTGGCTCAACGCCTATGAGCGTTACGGTATCAGTGCCACTATTGATATGCCCGAAGATGAAACGTCTTTGCTTGATGTATTCGAGCGTAACTTCCGCCGTTATGGACAGAAGCCTGCCTATATTTGTATGGGCGCGTCAATCAGCTTTAAGCAATTAGACTTATATAGCCGTCAGATTGCCAGTTACTTACAGTCGTTAGGGCTGGTAAAAGGTGATAAAGTCGGCGTGATGATGCCCAATATTTTGCAGTATCCTATCGTCGCGCTTGGCATTATTCGTGCGGGCATGATTTTGGTTAACGTGAACCCTTTGTATACCAGCCGTGAGTTGTCGCATCAGCTGCAAGATAGTGGTATAAAAGCGTTATTTATCGTCGAAAACTTTGCCAAAACCTATCAAGAAGCTAAAAACAAAGATCAAGTTGAGCATCTTATTGTCTGTAAGCTTGGCGATATGTTGGGCATGGTCAAAGGCACGGTAGTTAATCTCGTCGCACGTCATGTCAAAAAAATGATTCCCTCTTATCATTTGCCGGAAAGCACCAGCTTTAAAGATGCGTTAAACACGGTATCTGCCAGTAAATACAAGCGTCCCGATTTGAATCTCAGTGATGTGGCGTTATTGCAATATACCGGCGGTACGACGGGTGTTGCCAAAGGCGCAATGCTCAGCCACGGAAACTTGGTCGCCAATATGCTGCAAATTAGCGCCTTGATGGACAGTGCCTTTGACGACGATGCCAATGCTGATGATGTGATTTTGACTGCGTTGCCGTTGTACCATGTGTTCTCATTTATGGTTTGTGGGATGTATGGCATGTACCAAGGCTACGCCGGCTTGCTGATTCCCAATCCACGCGATTTAGATGGCTTGATTAAAGAGATGGGTAAATATAAGCCCTCCTTTATTCCAGCGGTAAATACCTTGTTTAATGGCTTAGTAAATAAAGATAGCTTCGCTGATTTAGACTTCTCCAACTTAAAAGCCGCTATCGGTGGCGGTACTTCAGTATTGCCAAGCGTCGCAAAAGACTGGCACAAAATTACCGGTTTGCCTATTGTGGAAGGTTATGGCTTGTCTGAAACCTCGCCGGTAGTTGCTTTTAATCCGATGACTATTGCCGAATTTACTGGAAAGATTGGTATACCAGCCTCTAGTACCGACGTGGTATTGATTGACGATGATGACAATGAAGTTGCCATTGGTGAGCGCGGTGAGATTTGTGTTAAAGGCCCGCAAGTGATGATTGGTTATCAAAACCGCCCAGATGAGACAGCAGAGACCTTTACTGAGCACGGTTATCTGAAAACGGGCGACATCGGGATTATGGATGAAAAAGGCTTTATCAAAATTGTCGACCGCAAAAAAGATATGATTTTGGTATCGGGATTTAATGTCTATCCTAACGAGATCGAAGAAATTATGAGCGAACATCCAGCGGTTAAAGAGTGCGGGGCAATTGGCATTCCAAGTGATCAGCGCGGCGAAGACCCTAAGATTTTTGTAGTCAAAAAATCTGATGTCACCGAACAAGAATTGCTTGATTTTGGTAAAAAGAATTTGACCGGCTATAAACGCCCACGTCATGTACAGTTTGTTGATGAATTACCGAAATCAAACGTTGGCAAAATATTACGTAAAGAATTGCGTAAGATGGAAGGGTTACAATAGATTTTTGACTCTAGTTTCTGGCTGCTAGTTTCTAGCTTTCGTCAAAAAAGCGTCCCAATAGTAGGTCTTTATTGTGCCATTAGAAGCTAGCTATTAGAAACTTGCTATTGAAACGTTGTCACGTTAGGATATCTCAAGATTCAACTGTCTAACTATTTATAAGACCGTACTAGGAAATTTTATGCGTATTGATAACCGTGAGCTTGACCAACTTCGCTCGATTAGCTTTGAGCGCCATTATACCAAGCATGCCGAAGGGTCAGTGTTGGTCAGCTTTGGCGATACCAAAGTATTGTGTACAGCCAGTGTTGAGTCCGGCGTACCGCGTTGGTTAAAAGGCAAAGGTAAAGGCTGGATTACTGCGGAATATGGTATGTTGCCACGCGCGACCAATACCCGTAATCAACGTGAAGCGGCACGCGGTAAGCAATCAGGCCGTACCCAAGAGATTCAGCGCCTTATCGGTCGTAGCTTGCGGGCGATGATAGATTTGAGCAAGTTGGGTGAAAACACTATCTATCTTGATTGTGATGTGTTGCAAGCCGATGGTGGCACGCGTACTGCTAGTGTCACCGGTGCGGCCATTGCCTTAATTGATGCGCTTGAGAGCATTCAAAAAACCAAAAAGCTCAAAGCTGATCCATTGATTGGATTGGTTGCTGCGGTATCCGTCGGTATGAAAGATGGCGAGGCCTATTTAGATTTAAATTACGAAGAAGATGCCAGTTGTGATACTGATCTGAATGTCGTTATGACCCAAAAAGGCGAGTTTATCGAGCTTCAAGGAACTGCCGAAGAAAAGCCATTCACCCGCGCTCAAGCTGATGACATGCTGGCCCTTGCTGAAAAAGGTATTGCTGAGCTTATCACTATGCAAAAAACAGCGCTAGGTTGGTAGTTTAATCTTTGATTGCTTTTTAGCTGCTCTATATTTTTAGTTGCTTTATAGTAGCCCGTTTTAATGATCCCCTTTAATTTGCCCGTAGGTAGTAACGCATGCTTAAGCTGACTGATGACGGCGCAAAAATCACCTTACAAGGACAGCCAGCCGCAGGTGATAAGGGGTTGTTTTGGTTTGGAGCGGCATTACTGGTGGGTGCAGTGGTGGTGGCACTGGCCATGAGTCTATTGTCAGAACGCCTAGCGATTGGGGCGTTGGCACTGCTAATTATCGGTAGTTTTATTTTTAACCAGAAGCGGCAGCAACGCAAAAAAGCCATGACTGGTATTATCAGTAACGGTATATTGTGGGTGCGAGATGGCGAGCTGGTGCATGACAATCAAGGCAAGCGCGAGCACATTCACCTGTTAGAAAATGATAAAGTTACGTTAGATGGCGAGCAACTACAAATTGTGGATGCGGACAATCAGCGTAAATATCACATTAGCGGTTTTGATAGTCTGCAAGAAGTGCAAGCGACCAAAGCTATTTTACAAGGACAAGCGCTTAGCAAACGCCATGTCAATATTAAAATGAATAGCGATTAGCTTTTATTTCTACTTAGCGTTATTGAGGTTAACTTCTTGTCCTTTTTAACCTTTTTTTAATACTTCAATCTTTTATTCCTGCCTTTCATCTCTGATTTGATACCTATCATCGTTTATTAAAGCGTTATTAATGCTTGTACTGTTCTAGCGAAATGGTTTATAACTAGACGTTGTTGATCTTATAGCCATGGCAATTTTACTGCCATCATTACTGTCTTGAGAGGAGCAGATTATGCCTTGTTTATCGGTTACCGCCTTACGTAAGTCACCGTTTGTTCATCATGTTTGCTCAAACTTATCTTATTATTTACCTGTTCAGTCTACTGTTATAAAGTCTACGTCAGCTTTATTGTTTTTAGCAATGGCAGCGAGTGGCAGTCAGGCGCATGCCGACAGTATGAGCGCCCTTATTGCACAAAAATCTGTCCAGCCCGAGTGGGTCGTGCCTTCTGCGAAAGTCAGCACGCGCTCTACTATTCAACGCGCTCGTACCAGTTATTCAGCGCCTACCGTAAACTATTCAATACCTACCCCGAAGTATCCGGTAACTGGGACCAGTTATCAAACGGCTAATAATCACTATGCTTTCGATGCCGAGCCTGTTACTAATAATACCTACGTCTATAAGTCGCAATCTACGCCAGTTGTGAATGCCTCTTATCGTTATCCCAAAGTACAACAAGCGCCTATGGTACTACCCGCGTTTCTGTCAGGAAACTATGACAATGTCGATAGCAAATATTTGCCACTATTGAGTAGTGCGGAGGCATACAGTACCCCTGCAGCTCGCGATGTAATGAGTACTGCTCGCGCTATGAGTCTCAATGAGCGCACTATTATTCAAGGCGGCTGCTGGGACTATCTTAATGCCGTTTTTAATCGGGCAGGGGTGACCAAGAATACGGTACATAAAGGTGCTTATGCAGAAGGGCCTTATGCCAGTAGTAATGAGATTGAAATAGGGGATTGGCTGTATTATATCAATCATGGCTATAATGATATCGAGCACAGCGGCCTGTTTGTCGGCTGGGTTGATGAAAGGGCTAAACAAGCGCTGATATTAAGCTATGCCGGTGAAAACCGCCAAGAGCCAGCGCGCTATCGTGTTTATGATTTGAGCCATGTCTACCAAATAATGCGCCCAATGGCTTAAGATCGCTTAAATATCTAGTCTAATATATTGAAGAAATAAATTCTTATAGACCTAAAAAAGCGTCCGTAGCTAATAAGTTACGGACGCTTTTCATGTTAAAAGTTATCAACTTCGGTAATGAGTAAGTTTAGCACTAAGTAAACTCTAGAACGGTTTGACCACCACTAAAATGACGATAATAATTAAAGCAAAAACGGGCATTTCATTAAACCAACGCCAAAAAACATGTGACTTATATTTTGGATTATCAATGAGCTTTTTACGATAAAATCCGCACGCGCCATGATAGGCTGATAATAGTATCACTAGGAAAATCTTGACATGTAGCCAGCCTTGGGTTTTGTACACATCCCAACCTAGATATACCATCCAAAGCCCAAAAGTCCAAGTCGCAATCATCGATGGGGTCATGATACCGCGATACAGCTTACGCTCCATGATAGTAAAGCGCTCTTGGCTGATGGTGTCGTCGCTCATGGCATGATAAACAAACAGGCGCGGCAAGTAAAAAATCGCCGAAAACCAGGTGACCATTGATATAATGTGTGCCGCTTTAATCCAGTTAAAATAATCTGCCATTATACAATCTCTCTAATTATTCTATCTTTTAACATAAATGAATGCCGGCAAGCTTACCGCAGATTGGTAAATGATAAAAGTCTGCTAACATACCTTCACGTCAGTTTGAGCTAGTCTGCTAGCATGACTTGTGATTCATGACCACTCATAGCATCCAGAACGGGTAGAGCTTTGGGTGCTCTTGGCGTCGCAAATTGCTTGGTTAAGCCCAGCTCACGCATGAGTCTATCGTCGCCTGATTGACTCGCATTGCCAGTGGTTAGCAGTTTATCACCATAAAAGAATGAGTTAGCACCTGCCATAAAGGCTAATGATTGCTCAGCATCTGATAAACTCTCGCGGCCTGCAGACAGACGCACGTAGCTACTTGGGCAGCAAATACGCGTTACCGCAATGGTACGAATCCACTCAAGGACGGACAGCTCGCCTTCTGCTAATACTTTATCGCCGATGGGCGTGCCGGCGATAGGCACAAGTAGATTAACCGGAATAGACTCAGGGGCTTTAGGCATTTTGAGCAGCTCATGCACCCAATCGATACGGTCATCACGGCTCTCGCCCATGCCCACGATATTACCACTACAGACATTGATGCCTGAATTACGCACGTTGGAGAGTGTATCTAGCCTATCATCATAGCTTCGGGTACTGACCACTTGCTCATAATAGCGTCTCGAAGTGTCCAGATTATGGTTATAATAATCCAGTCCGGCATCGGCCAATTGTGTTGCTTGATCCGGATTGAGCATACCCAAAGTCATGCAAGTCTCAAGCCCTAAATCCTTAACTTCCTTAATCAGCTCGACCACATAGGGCATATCTTTCGCACTCGGATGCTTCCAGGCGGCACCCATACAAAAGCGTGATGAACCGGTGGCTTTTGCGCGTTTGGCAGCGGCAACGACCTTATCAACGTCTATGCGCTTTTCGGCTTGTAGTTTGGTTTTATCACGGTGGTGACCGGATTGTGAACAGTAGCCACAATCTTCAGGGCAGTTACCCGTTTTAATCGATAATAAGGTACTGATTTGTACTTCATTGGCGACAAAACTCTCACGATGAATAAGTTGTGCTTGCAGTAATAAATCCATCAATGGCAAATCAAACAGCTGGGCAATTTGTTCGCGGCTACTTATAGTGGGCGTTGTATTGGTCGGGGATTGGCCTAGAGTCGGTATCGTGGAAGCAAAAAATTCGTCCGTGCTCTTAGCGGTAGGTTCTGTAATTGAAAGCAGTCCTGCCATGAGTTAAATCCTTTTATAAGAGATGATACGAAACACAAAAACTCTAAATATTTACGTCAAAAAAAAGTTGCGGTAACCGTAGTATACCGCAACCTCAATATAAAAAGCAGGGACGCGTTAAATGCTTTTAATTGACATTAATAACGGCCTATCATTGCCTTAATTATTATTTACCTAGTTTATGTTTGGCCACCCCAATCCAATGTTCCGCAAATTTTTGGGTTTTATAAACATAAGGTTTGGCGCGTTGGATATGTGGTTTTAGCTCTTCAGGGATAGGTGGCACGATATGTTTGGCAAGCTTATTGAACCACATAAGTAGGCTATAATTACCATCCATGCTTAGTTTTTTGTCTTGTACGGCAGTCATAAAAGCAGGCAAGTCGCCTTGGGTTAGTAGCTTCACACCCGTCATTGAGTCTTTGAAGGTAATCGTCAAGTCTGCTTTATCGGCATGGCCACTACTTTGGCTAAATTTGCCATTATCAAACTGATAATAACGAGCCACGTCAGACTCATCGCTAGCAAATTCAATGATCACTTGTTTATCAGCGAACAAGGCTTTGATATCTTCGTCATCGCTACTGGCAAGCATCGATAAACGATAGCCAATCACAGCCAGCAACACATCTAATGGATCAGATTTAACATCTAAAACTGGAATAGTAAACATGGTCGAACTCCTAAAAAATAATAAATAAAATAAAACCTACTTTATAACAATTCTTATCGCAGTTATGCAGTTATGCAGTTATAGAGTCACATGAGTCAATTATAAACATTTAGCACACTTAATTCTTTAGTAGTTGCGTAGAGGGTATTAAGCATCGTGTAACAATGTACTATGAACCTGGCATGACAGTTCATAGAGCATTCAGGATATATAAAAATAGTGCATCACCACCCCATGAACTGCCACTCCATAAGCCGCCACTGCTGCTTGCAAATATAGTCAACATCATCATCCACCTCGCTATTAGATTATAGATGATGATGGGTAGCGAGCGCTTTAAAGGTATTCAAAAACTATTTTAAAAATGTTCTAGCACTGAATAATTCATAATTTTGCTTAAGCGCGATTGCTACGATGTCCCCACCAAGATAGTGCTGAGACTAGCACTGCGCCCAATAGCATCAGGCTGATAGTAGTGAGCCAATGCGCGCCAATAGGATAATGCCACGGCGCCACGTTATTGATAGCCTCTGTATCTAGCGTGCCTAAGGCATCGGTTTTCCAGGGCCATACTTTTACCAATGAGCCGGCAATAAAACCCGTCAATAGCGCCAATGTGCCTTGATAATAACGCGCTAACAACCATTTGAGCATGCGCGTAAATAGTAGCAACCCGCTTACCATACCTGCCATCACAGTGAGAATAATAGACATGTTAAAGGTGTGAACCGCCTCCAGAACCGTATCATAAGCGCCCAACAGTAATAAAATAAATGACCCGGAAATACCGGGTAATATCATCGCACAAATAGCGAGCGCGCCTGCAAGAAACAAATACGGTAGGCTTGGCGTGGTGGTCAGCAACGGCATACTGCTAATAATCACCGCCGCGACAAGACCAATAGCAAATAGCCCAGCCCGCGCCGCATTCCAACGCTTAATCTCAGCTAATAAAATGAACACAGTAGCAATCACTAGCCCAAAGAAAAATGACCAAATAAGCAGCGGTTCATTGTCCAGTAAGTGCTTAATAATGCCAGCTAAGGTCGCAAAGCTGGTGGCAATACCCAATACCAAACACAATAAAAATGTGGCATCAACCTGTCGCCAAACTGCCAGTAAGCCCTTGATGCCGCCCTCTTGACGAAATAATTGCCACAGACTAAGGCCAATGCTACTAAGGGCATTAATCAAGCGCTCATAAATCCCCGCGATCAGTGCAATCGTACCGCCGGATACTCCTGGCACAATGTCAGCAGCACCCATGACTATACCTTTAATATAGACGCCTAATAGCTGCTTAGGGTTATCATTAGGCACGGGAGCAGTCTTTACTCGCGGACTCGGCGACGGCGAATCTGGGCGTGGGGATGGTGATGCCGTCATGGACATTCCTTTATTGTTTATAAATGACAACTTGTTTAAAAGTCATAAAAAAGCGTTAACGTTCAGTGCTAAAACTTCGGTGCTAAAAAATACTATTAAAAGTCATTTAAATTATAAAAGCTAGGCTAACGATAGACACATTAACCTAGCTTATAATGTAGGCATTATGGCAATTATTTGGCAGGAACCAGTGCCGGATAGCCAAGCGCGTACAGCACGCCTTCAAGGCCAGTGACATTGACAGCGGCATCAGCACGCGCTTGTACAATAGGTTTGGCATGATAAGCCACGCCTAAGTCGGCGTTGGCCATCATCGGTAAGTCATTAGCGCCGTCACCCACGCAGACCACTTGTGTCATCTCAAGGCCTAAGCGCTCAGCAATCTGTGCCACGATAGCGGCTTTTTTCGCGCCGTTAAGAATTGGCAGCTGAATATGACCGGTCACTTCGCCATCTTCAACATCCAAATGATTGGCATGGACCTCATCAATCCCTAATTGCTCAGCGACATAACGTGCAAAATAAGTAAAGCCGCCGGAAACCAGAACGGTATGATAACCTAACGCTTTAAAGGCGCTAATAGTGGTACGAGCGCCCGTCGATAAGGTGAGGCGCGCACAAATCTCATCGAGAACTGTGGTAGGAATGCCTTCTAGTAATGCCATACGCTGCGCAAAAGACTCATCAAAATCGATCTCGCCGCGCATTGCCGCTTCTGTAATAGCTTCGACTTGCTCGCCGACACCTGCGGTTTTGGCCAGCTCAACGATGACTTCTTGTTCAATTAAAGTGGAGTCCATATCGAAGCAGACCAGTTTATGCGTGCGCAGCATTTGACCGATAGATAAAATATGGCAATCGACTAGGTCTAGACTATCAAGCGCTGTATCTTGTGCATTTGAATAATTTTTATGGCCTTCTATTGAAGCGCTTTCTGCTAAATGCTTTTCTTCTAAATAGTTCTCTGTTAAATCACGACGTAAGCTGGTCGTCAGCTGGTCATCAATAATATGCGCAGCAGCCGTCTTTTTAGCGGGATGCATGAGCGTTGCGGTAACGGGCACTAGCAAATAACGGAACACCTGCGCAGGGATAAAAGGAGGTTTGGAGGCAGAGTGAGTAACAGATTTATCGTTAACTTCAGTACTAACATCCGTATCGTCAATAGTGATATTAACAAAGCGGGCCTTAGTATCTTCTTCAACCGTCACCAAATGCCAGTTCGGCTGCTTATCGACCCATGACTGTACATACTGATGAATATCAAGTGCTGGCACGTGCGCAGGCAAAACTACGATCAAGGCAAATACCGGCAACGATTGTAGCGCATCAAAATCCTGCAAATTGGTCTCATCAGGCAACAAGGAGGCGATAGAATCGACGGCTTGTTGCCATGCTTTGCTGTCTTTTGGTAACGAGTACGGCGTATTTTTTGGCATGGCTCAATTGTCCCTTGTATGCTCACATAAGATTAGGAATAATAACAGCTTTACCGTGCAGCGCCTATAGATGATCTATGAAGTATTTTTTAGCAACATCCCGCTGTCAGTATAAGCATTTATTAACGCCCTAAAGGGTATTAAAGTAAAAAAGTAGATGATAAAAGCGTTATGATGACGGCATCTATAACAAGCACTATGATGATATAGTAGATAAAGTCAGTGTAGCTTGATAAAAGTATTCACATTGAGGCTGTTTTTTAAATCTCATTCGTTTTTACATTAAGCTGATTGTAGTGCCATGATTACCGGCTTTAGTAGCACATTTTTCCAGAAAATGAGTACTGGTCTCATTTTTTAACTTCCCTTATTCAAAAAAGTTTACGATATCATGACGTATTTAGCGCCGCGGCAAGGGTTGTTTGCCATAATTATTTTGGTCAGTTTTTGTTTGCAGACCCTACTGCTGGTGATTAGCACCGACCAACAGCTTACCAAAAGCCGTGAACAAAAGGGTGAGCAGATGATTACCCAGCTCATCGATGAGGCGCGCCTGTCTTTAGAAAATAAAGATCGTGTGAGCCTGAGTGTCATTGCCAATCGCTATACCAGCGAGCAGGATATTGCGCGCTTGGTGATTAAAGACAACAATGATGATATTTTAGTGCCGGTGGGCAATGCGCCGATGCAGCAAGGTATTACCATCAGTCAAATCGCGACCAAAGGCGATGTGGTGATTGGTAGCGTGGCGCTGACCCTAAAAGATATTAGCAAAGGCGAGATTATCGCCATGCAGTGGCTGTTCATTATCGGCTCTCTGATTTTCCATTTGTTATTGTGGGTGGCTTACGGCTACATCGCTCGCCCTACTAAAGCGCAAATCAATGCGTTAAGCCGAGATATTGATGATCACCACCGTGAGCATTCTAAGCAGGCGGGACAGTCGCGCTACGGTCGCCATTCTGTTGATTCTAATACGCCAGTTAATGACGATATTAGTAATGGCAATATTAGGAATGACGATGGTCTTAGTAATAATGCCGCTAATGGCTCTGCCAACAAAGGAATTAATACTGCGGCTTTTCATGATGGGGTGAATACTTATGTCAATTCGCAACAAGATAGTGAGCAAGGCACTGACTCTCAAGCAAGCCGTAGTAATAATAATGGAGCTGGCGACCTAGAAACGGACCGCACTCATGGTCAGATGAATAGTGGTAATAAATTTACGCCTAGCCGCTCAAAACTGTCGTCTACCCGCAGTTTTGATAATGTCAGCGTACAGATTGTGTTCCATGATGAGTTTAATATGCTTGAACGTCTGACACCTGAGATGCGTATGCCGTATTTGGCACTTTGTACTCAGCTGTTGAACCAAGCGCTCAACGAGCTGCTGACGCTGCCATTATTATTAGGGGTGAGTGCCGTAAATAAACCATTCTTTGATGAAAATGGTGCTTGTGCGGTGCTCAAAGCCAATAATGACCATGCAAAAGTGGCGCTGGCAGGCGTGATGCTTGGTAAACTGTATTTAATGCTTAATAAAATTATTCATACCAAGCATATTGAGCTGTCGCGCTTTGCACTGCCTGCTAAAGCTGGCGTCAGTGATCAAGGTCAAGCCAGTGCTATGAGACAGTTACTTGAGACTGTAGGCCGCAAAGAGAGTCTGCTGATTTTATTACCAAATGCCGGTCTCAAGCAGCTCAGCAATCACATTCAAGTCCATAACTTAAAGCGTCCAACCACCGTTTATGAGCGTGAATGCACGGTATTCGATGGCGGTAATGCCTCTATAATGGAGCGTCTCGCTGATGTACGCAATGCGGTATTGATGAGCGAAAGTACAGAGGAATAAAAAATACAGAGGAATAATTGACGATTATAACTATTCCTAAAGCTCCTCTAAAGCTAACCTCAGCACAAAAATGATTGACAATGTCGGACAGAGACTTTATAAGGCATATATGTATCTCATTATTTTAATTTTTTGCCCAAACTATAGGAGCTTGTCATGAGTGAAGCTGATATCGATGATGATTTTGATAATGAATTCGTTGATGACGATGATGCCAAAATGGTAGAAGAGGCAGAAACTAGCGTACGCACGCGTTTAAGTAGCTTAGAGAAACGCCGTTTAATTGATAATTTGTTGGAAGAGAAGCGTCTGGCAAAAGAGCTAAAAGACGATTTGGATGATATAGATGACTTCGATGAAGACGGTGATGAGGATTGGGATGATGACGATATTTAACATTCATCATGGGCGTTAGTTATCACCCATGATAGGATTATCATTATCTAATTGTGCTAAGCTGAATTTACCTTTTTAATCGCCATATCTAGTAACAAATAACCTATCGACCCAAGGACAAGTGATCTATGAGTAACCAGCTAAGCTTTGATGAATTACTGGATTTTTTAGACAACCAAGAGAGCCCGTTTGTGCTTGATAGTGTCGCCACCCATGGTTTTTTGACCGCTACTGTCATTGGGCGTCCACTGCCAAACTGGATAGATGCGCTGTTTGAAGGCCATGTGAAAGATATTCCAGACAACGTCATCGACGGCATTCATCGCTGGCGCGCTTTCATTATGGATGAGCTCAAAAATGAGACGCCAATTGTGCTGCCATTTAGTGAAGACGCGGGCAATGAAGAAGTTGCGGTTGATTTCTCAGATGAGTCCGACATTGTGGCATGGTCGATTGGTTTCGTGGATGCGATGTATGGCGATGAAGCTAGTGATTGGTTCGAAGCTGAAGATACCGCCGAAGACGTTGCCGTATTAACCTTGCCCATGATTGTGCTCAGTGGTATTGGGGATGAAGATCCTGAACTGGCGCAAATGCGTGCCGATCAAGATAAACTGGCGCAAATGGCCAATAGCATCGAAGGTAATTTAACCGAGCTATTTTTATTATTCCATACCAATGATTAGCATTAGTGTTACGGGCCAGCGCTGTCTATAAACTCTGCCTATCATTCTTATAAGGTAATACCATGACTGTGCAACTCTCCAACCTTGAGCACTTGCCAAACTATCAAATCACTGAACGTTTGGATGTGGTTTATGGCAGTACCGTGCGCTCAAAGCACGTCGGTAAGGACTTGTTTGCCGGCCTTAAAAACATCGTTGGTGGTGAGCTAACGGCTTATACCGAGTTGTTAGAAGAGTCGCGGCAAGAAGCAATAGACCGGATGGTGGTGAAGGCGGAAGAGTTGGGTGCCGATGCAGTGGTTGGTCTGCGCTTTTCGACTTCTAGTATTGCGCAAGGGGCATCCGAGCTGTTTGTTTATGGCACTGCCGTCAAGGTCGTACGTATACAAAGCCAGCCAGCAAATAACCAACCTTTTCAAAATCAACCGGCTAACGCGCCCTATGACCAACAACAACAGGGTCAAACGCCAGCGCCGGTCGCAGACTTGCCGCGCTTCAATCCTTTTGGCTAAGTTTTTTATGATAAGAGACGTGCCATGAATAACTCTATTACTCAAATGCTATTTAACTATGCGCCCCTTATTGTGTTATTTGTGGTCGGCTGGTTCTTTGGTGCGCGTCATGAGCGTCAGCACTTGGCACAGTTAGCTATTTCAGAAAAAGCGTTAAATCATATTATTGTATCGACCGAGCGTTTTTATCGACCGACACTGATGGCTAATAGTGAAGGTGAGCTGGTACTCGGTAGTGTAGTGATTGCGCAAGATTATTTTAAAATGGTGATTGCGCGGGTGTTAAGCTTATTTGGTAAAAATCTAACCACTTATGAGACTTTGCTAGAGCGCGCACGCCGTGAAGCACTAGTACGTATGCGAACCCAAGCTCACGCTAAAGGCTATAGCCATATCTATGGTTTGCGCTTTGAGGTCAGCAATATCAACCAATTGGGCAGTATGGTAGAGGCTATCGCTTATGGTACGGCGGTAATGAATAGCGAAAAAGTCAACTAGTCTTAAAATCTCGCTAACAAGCTCCAGCCTGTCTTTGCATTAAATATAATATTCAAAATGCTATTGAAAATAAAGGCTGTATTAACTTTAAAGTTAGTACAGCCTTTATGCTAGTCGAAACATTTATTCTAATCGAAGTTGCAATCTCAAACACTGCCTAGCGCCGGCGAGCATTCATCCGCGCTCTATGGTCCTTTTCTTTTTCATCGGCTTCATCTTTGATCTTAGTAAAATCAAACAAGAAGGTACGGTTTTTGAGTACCGCTACAAATACTACCCCGCCAATGGTATTGCCCACCAGTACGATCACCAAGAACAACAGATAACTCATTAAACTGACCGTATGGCCATACATCAAGGCCGAAAATACTTCGATATTGCCCACGATACTATGATGCAAACCCAAAAATCCGATACTACCGGTAATTATTGATACCAATACAATACGGCTAATCGTATCGCGGGCTGAGGTCACTAGCCATGCTGCGACCCCCATCATCCAGCCTGCCAGGATTGAGCTACCAAAAATCACCCACCACTCAAAGTCCAAAACATGCTGGGCATAAGCATCGATATCAGCAATACTGAACAGCTGCATATTAATGCCTAAGCCAATCATGAGTGCTGCGAACAGACAACCGCCAGCGATATTACCGGCGATGACAATACCCCATAAACGCAGCAGCTTACTCACAGGTTCGACTTTATTGAGTACCGGCAAGCTTAAAAGAGAGGTTTGCTCAGTGAATAATAGCGACTGACCAATGACTACGATAATAAAACCGAGTGGATACAATAAAGACGCTAAAACGATGGCGTATTGGCTCGGTATCAGCTCACTAAGGAGAGCGAAAGCCGATAAAATAACGAACAAACTAAAACCAATCTCTAGCCCTGCGGTAAAGGCACTGGTAAATAATGAGCCAAGCGAGCGGTTAAAGGTTGCTTTGGCATCAATAACTTGCTCAACTAAAATGCTGGCGTAGCTTTTGGGTGCACTAGCATTGTCATCGCCTGCGACTTCTTTAATGGTTTCTTTATCTTCGTCACTGACGCCTTCCGAGAAAACCTCATCGTCTAGCTCTTCGGTAGCATTGAGGTTATTATTTTCCTCATCGCTGTCTTCATTATCATTGTCGTCATTATTTTCATTGTTGTTATCATCATCATTATTGTCATCGTCATCGTCATCGTCATCGTCATTTTCATTGTTGTTATTATCATTATTGGTATCGTCACTATTACTAACGCTCTTATGGTTTTCATCAGCAATATGGTCGATTTCTTCACTCTGGCTGTCAGAGTTCGATAGCTTCTTGTTATTACTATCACTGGACTTGTCATTGGACTTGTCATTGGCTTTATTAATGGTCATGGTAGTTGACTTATATCGTTTATGAATTATGGTTACAAGTTAAGCTTATCAATCTTTTTTACGCTATAGATAAAGGAAAAATCATCCGATGCTAACAAAATCTGCTCATATGAGATAAAATCATGGCACTAACTTTTTTGCTGGCACGTTTTACAGTTATTGCGCTGTCTCATTACTAATTGCGCTTATTATCCCTAGCAGCCATTATTTTTTAACCCCTGTTGCGTTGGTTAATTGTATGAATTCAGCGATAGCTAGGCGTGCTTACTATTATTCATTTATATCCATTTACGTTTTAGTCTGAGAGCCTTATGAGTAACCATCCCAATATGCAAAACACCAAAGCCAACCAAACTAATTTAACCACCTCCATTCAAGCCGCTTTAAATCAACTCGAAAATGCTTATAACCCAGGCGAAGTCGAGGCGGGCATGTATCAAGGCTGGGAAGAGAGTGGCTATTTTCAGCCAACCTTTGATAAAGAAGAATCGTTCTCTATCGCCTTGCCGCCGCCAAACGTTACTGGCTCCTTACATATGGGACATGGCTTTAATAACGCTATTATGGATGCGTTAACCCGTTATCACCGCATGGATGGTGACAATACCTTATGGCAACCGGGTACTGATCATGCGGGTATCGCCACGCAAATGGTGGTTGAGCGTCGTTTAGAAGCAGAAGGAATCAAGCGCCGTGATATGAGCCGTGAAGATTTCATCGATAAAGTCTGGGAGTGGAAAGAGGAGTCGGGCGATAATATTACCCGTCAAATTCGTCGTTTGGGCAGTTCAGTCGATTGGTCGCGTGAACGCTTTACCATGGATGATGGCTTATCTAATGCGGTTAAAGAAGTATTCGTACGTCTGTTCGACGATGGGCTTATTTATCGTGGTAAGCGTTTGGTCAACTGGGATCCTAAATTTCAGACGGCATTGTCTGATTTGGAAGTCGAAAATCATGACGAAAAAGGTAGCCTTTGGCATTTCCGTTATCACTTTACTGATAGTGATTTACAAACCCAAGATGGTAAAAACTATCTGGTCGTTGCTACTACGCGCCCTGAAACCTTATTAGGGGATACCGCAGTCGCGGTCAATCCAAGCGATGAGCGTTACGCCCATCTGGTCGGTAAGA
This sequence comes from Psychrobacter urativorans, assembly GCF_904846675.1. Classification (GTDB taxonomy): domain Bacteria; phylum Pseudomonadota; class Gammaproteobacteria; order Pseudomonadales; family Moraxellaceae; genus Psychrobacter; species Psychrobacter urativorans_B. The sequence continues at coordinate 54,668 of NZ_CAJHBT010000004.1, forward strand.
GCATTACGCTACCAATTACTGGCCGTGTCGTCCCTATCGTTGTCGATGATTATGTCGAGAGCGACTTTGGCACTGGCTGTGTAAAAATAACGCCTGCCCATGACTTTAATGACTATGAGCTTGGTCGTCGTCATGAGTTGCCCTTGATTAATATTCTTGATGAGCATGCTAATATTTTACCAGCAATGGAAGTCTATCCAGATTTGCAAACCCGTGAACCAACGTTAGAGACCACCCCAAGTGACCATGCTGGTGTTACTTATGCTGGTGTTGAACGCTTTGCTGCTCGTAAGCAAGTCGTTGCGCAAGCGCAAGCACAAGACTGGCTACAAGAAATTGAAGATTATGCACTCAAAGCACCGCGTGCCGAACGTGGCGGCGCAATCGTTGAGCCGTGGCTGACCGATCAATGGTATGTGGCCGTTGAAAAACTTGCTCAGCCGGCGATTACTGCGGTAGAAGAAGGCCAAATTGAATTCGTTCCTGCGCAATATAAAAACATGTATATGGCATGGATGAATGGCCTACAAGACTGGTGCATCAGCCGTCAGCTCTGGTGGGGGCATCGTATCCCCGCTTGGTATGACGAGGAAGGTAGCATCTATGTCGCGCGTGATGAGGCGGAAGTTCGCAGTAAGTATAATCTAGCCGATAGCGTAAAATTACGCCAAGATGATGACGTGCTTGATACTTGGTTTAGCTCCGGTCTTTGGACGTTCAGCACGCTGGGCTGGGCAGATGGCAATGCTGATGCAAAAGTGATGGAGACTTTCCATCCGACCAGTGTTTTGGTCACCGGCTTTGATATCATTTTCTTTTGGGTGGCACGCATGATTATGATGACCATGCACTTCGTCAAAAATGAAGATGGCACCCCGCAAGTCCCATTTAAGACGGTTTATGTACACGGTCTAGTCCGCGATAGCTTTGGACAAAAGATGTCTAAGTCTAAAGGTAATGTCCTCGATCCAATTGATATCATTGATGGTATCGATCTTGAGACCCTAGTGACCAAACGTACTAGCAACATGATGAACCCGAAAGACGCGGCCAAAATCGAAAAGCAAACCCGTAAAGAGTTCCCTGAAGGTATTCCAGCGTTCGGTACCGATGCGCTGCGCTTTACCTTCACGTCATTAGCCAGTACCGGTCGCGATATCAACTTTGATCTAAAACGCGTTGAGGGCTATCGTAACTTCTGTAACAAAATATGGAATGCCAGTCGCTTTGTATTGATAAACTGTGTTGATAGCGAAGGTACTGCTAAGCCTATCGATCAAACGGCTAAGCCTGAAGTGTGGGAGCTTCCTGAAAAGTGGATTATCAGCCGTCTGAACTCTACGATTGCCAATATCCATCAGCATTTTGGTCAGTATCGTCTGGACATGGTCAGTCATGATATCTATGAATTTATCTGGAATGAATATTGTGATTGGTATGTTGAGCTTGCTAAGGCCAGCTTAAATGATGACTCGGTGACGGATACGCGTAAAGCACAAATTCGCTATGTATTGCTGCATGTCCTTGAGACTGCGCTACGCTTCACTCACCCAATCATGCCGTATCTGACTGAGCAAATTTGGCAAACTATCGCCCCTCTATTAGATCGTAAAGATACTGATAGCATCGTCATCGCTGCTTATCCACAAACGGATACTGCGCAAATTAACACGCAAGTTGAAGCGGATATGGCATGGCTACAACAGCTCATCGCTAGCGTCCGTAATATCCGTGGTGAGATGAAATTGGGCAACGCCGTACGGTTACCAGTCTTGCTACAAAACGTCTCGCTGGTTGAGGACGAGCGTCTAGCACGTATCGCCAATCAGTTTAAAGCACTCGCAAAAGTCGAAAGCTTAACCATTCTAAAAGAAGGCGATGAAGTGCCACTATCCTCGTCGAGTATGATTGGACAGCTGCGCGTACTCGTACCGATGAAAGGGTTAATTGATCCGACTGCTGAGCTAACTCGTTTGGGTAAAGCCCATGAAAAGCTACAAAAGCAAGTTGAAGGTATCTCGCGAAAATTAGGCAATGAAGGCTTTGTCAGTAAAGCGCCTGCCGAAGTGGTAGAAGCTGAGAAAGCAAAACTGATTGAGTTAGAAGGGCAGTTGACCGCAATGACGGCGCAGATGGATCAGTTAAAAGCGCTATAAGAAGGTAAAGTCGTAAGCATTACCAACTATTTATAAAAACATGGCTTATGATGAGATTTATCATAAGCCATGTTTTTTAGTAGTAACCCATAAATGTTATTTATAAATTTATTAGAACTGGAATACACTTATGGATAGTATCTTTTTTAAGCTTATCATTATAATTTTGCTACTTGCTATCCCTATATATATTCTATATCGAAAAACACTACAAGACTCTCCAAAGTATAGACAGCTAAAGACCTATTCTAATATATCCTTCGCTAGAGAAGAGCATTATGAGAGTCAATTTAAAAGTACTATACTATTTTTATTGACTTGCGGTAGTCATGAACAATCAATCAAGAGCAGAAGCTCCTATGATAATACCTATGAGCAATATAGCTTTATCTTTAACAAAGTCACTGAGTTACAAGAACAGGTCAATGCTAGTATTGCTAAGTTAGAAGCCAATATATCTCTTATTATAAAAGAGCTGAAAACTAGCAGCCGCTTAGTAGAATATACTGAAAATATAAAAATATTAATAGAAGAGATAAAATCTACTGACAAGATAGATATCAAAGTAGAGATGATTGATAGTCTTGGCTTTACTAAAATAGATAGATTGAGGGAGTGGCTACCTTCTATATCAATGTTTACAGGCATGATGGCGGGGCTACTAACGATATTAGTTATTTGGTTCTTGGTACTAGCCTTGGGCGGTGCGGGTACAACACTCATGACTTACTTAATTAGTGTAGTCATGCTAATCATACCTATAGTTATCCTCTCTACATTACAATCTCGCGCTAATACCAGAGCTTTTGAGAACCAAGATAAGTTAATCATAGAAAGTATAAAATCTATTCTCGATAACTCACAAAAACTAGAAGATATAATCGTCTCTCTTACTGCTAGTAATCATAAATTAGATTCTTATCTAAGCGAGATAGCCACTATCAATACAGAGCTAACTGAGATTCTATACAAAAACAGTGCTTATATAAAGGCAGCTAGGAAGTCGAAGGCTTTGTTCAAAAAAGATACTTATACCGATAGTGAGCAGCAATTGGCAAATAGGGTAAATACGCTGGTATATAACTTAAGAAGAGAAATAGCGGTTAGTCCATTGTTGGGTTAGGACGGACATGAGCTATATATTAGAGAACGCTTAGCTTTGAGTTAGTTTTGTATTTAAGAGGCTGAATGCAAAGAGCAAACTGATTGAGCGTATAGAGATTTAGCAGAATGTACATGGCAATGAAGATTTTATCAGTAGAGCTTATACATAATAAAATTGTATTAAGAAATACTGAATGAAGTAGTAAAGCTTATGAAAATAATAGAGTTGATTTAATCATATTGCGAGGAGAGAACTATAAGGATTTATATTAGTTGTATTTTGATACTTACTCATTACTTATAATTATTAAACAAAGGTAAATCAAAAAATTCATTATTTTTCTTAATATCTATGGCTTCTATTGGTAAGTTTAGTAGTTTAATAATGTCCTCTATTTCTTTATCACCTGTAAATATTTTAGGTATTTGATTAGCCAAAGTCATCCCTATTATTTGTATATCCACTTTAACTTTCTGCTTGTCACCTTTTTTGTGCTTAAAATACCCTTTTTTCAACAAATCCCTAAATATATTAGCAGTCATTCGAGCAGATTTCATGTCAAGGTCAAATATTTGACAAAAGTTACTAGATATTGTTAGAAAGTCTGAGCGTTTGTAGTTTTCATCCATCACCAAAAACTCCGCTACAGCAGGAGTAGGCAGAGCTAAGATCGCTTCGTTTCTTTCAAAATATTGTGAGAATATTCTGTAATCACTTCTGTTGTCTACTAGACTAATTAGTAAATTAGCATCTGCCATAATGATCATGAATGACGTTCCTTAAGCCAGTTTTTAATAGGCTCTTCCTCTTTCTGCCATCCACTTTCGCCCATGTCTACAAACTCTTTCATCCATAGTTTTGCTGTCATAGTATTTGGGATTACTTTAAAAGATGACGCATTAAAACACTTTAGTTTTATTTTATAGTTGTCTTGATGTTCGTACTTAGCGAGACCCGAAAATTTTATTAAACTCTCGTGCCGCCATAATGCTTCTAAAAATGGAGCTATCTCAAAAGATAAGTTTTTATTCATCTCTACTGAAACTCTATTTTCATTTGCTAATAGTATTGTGAAATGGTCAGTCTCATCTTTACCATGTGCTGGCTTTAAAAGCTTTCCAACGAAAGTCTCATTTTGTTCAAAAACATGCGCCGCAGCTTTTCGATAATCAATATGATAAATTTGTTCGAGTTCATCATCATTGCTCGCTGTTCTACTAGCTAAAATATTAGCATCAATTCCAGAGAAGTTTTTTGCATAACGCCGTACAACAGACTGTATTTCATCTAATGCTAGATGATTAGCTGCAATACTCTGATTCAGCTTGTCGAGCTTTGGTATGTATAGTTCTCTATCTGTATATACTTTTGCTACAGCAGAGCCTGAATAGATACTATCCAAATATAACTCTTCACTACCTAATAGTTTACAGAAGTTAGCTAGCATACGTGCCATGTCACCTGCTGTGATATCGCTAAGGTCTATACCAGATAGTTTAAGGACGAACGTCGATTTATCGGTCATATCGCCCTCCTATGGTAAAGCGAAATAAGTTGTTATTAATATATATACTAATACATAAGTGAGCTTATTTTAGCAAAGTATCTTATCGCTTAGGTAAAATTATGCATATATATATTAAATTTGTTATGTGTGATAGTTTTTGCAAGGTTTATTTTACACATTTGAAATTTAGTTTCGATTCTATCTCACAAAATAAACTCCACCTTAACCATAAGGAACACCATGAACCACCTCACCATCGGACAGCACTTATCTTTAAGTCAAATCGAAATTGACGATACCGCTCTAACCTAAACTGTGAGCGATTTTTTATACACCTTAACTTATCAAACAACAGTTTTATTCTTATTCAACATATAAAGAATCAAGCACTTTTGGCAGGGTATAGCTATTATCAACAGGCATCTTAAAGACATTGCCTTACACGATACCTGTTTTGACCCATTCAATTTGATTGGTTTCTAAGTTCACTAGATAAATAGCATAGTGTTGTCTCTTTTGTAGCGTAGACACATAAGCACCACCAGTGGCGACTGCCGTAGCTGTCCCCATTACCCGTGACGCACCAAGGGAAGGTTTATTACCTGTGACCATCGATAAAAATACCTTGGCAACCTCTTTTATGTGACTACTTTTGTTTGTGATAACCATATACTAATAGCCGTTTAGCTTGTGTATAAATCCAGCAATAAAGACGCAAAACTCTTCTTGCACCTCTTTATTGATTATTGCATGCTTATCCTTCTATATAGGTAACGCTTGCTACCTGACCTTTATCTACAGGTAATCACATCACCATCATGACTGAAAAGAAAAACCCCTTTTATTATCGTCCAAAGACCAATCAGTCTGCTAGCCCTACCGTACGTTGGACGTTTTTGATTCTGGGCTGGTTGTTTTTTGTATTGGGGATTATTGGCGCAGTGCTACCTGTTATGCCGACTGCGCCCTTTATCTTGCTGGCAGCAGGGTGCTGGGCGCGTAGTTCGCGGCGTTTTCATTTTTGGCTTATCAACCACCGACTCTTTGGCAAATTCGTCCGCGATTGGGAAGATCGCCATGCAGTGCCGCGCTATGCTAAGTGGCTCGCGACCATTATGATGGGGCTATCGACCAGTATGTTGTTCTATCGTCTACCCCATGATTTAATATGGATAGCGTGGGTCGTAGCGTTAGTTTGTGGTGCGGTGGCGGTAGTGTTGTTCCGATTGCCTGATGCTTAGTATTTAATAGTGAATCTAATGGCATTTACGTGTTCTTAGATGAAAATAACCGTAAAACGCTTAAATATTATGCTATTAACACTATATTTGTAACCAGATAGCCGAAATATCAAATAAAGCTTGCGATAGTGTAATTAGCCCCCTATAATAGACCCAAGCTTAAGAGCAGTTCTGCACCAAATCATTACCTCGTAGCATTAATTATAATCCTTCGTTTTAATATTTATCGTTCAGTAGCTATTTGCAAGCGTTGCCGGTCATTAGACCATTAATAAATTAGAAAAGTAGGATTATAGATATGTCAGATACTATGAAAGGTACAGTTAAGTGGTTCAACGAAGCTAAAGGCTTTGGTTTTATCGCTCCAGAAAGCGGCGCTGATGTTTTCGCTCATTACAGCGAAATCACTGGTTCAGGCTTCAAAACTTTAGCTGAAGGCCAAGAAGTCGAGTTCACAGTAACTCAAGGCCAAAAAGGCCCACAAGCACATAACATCGTTGCTGTGTAATTAGCATATAATGGTCACTAGTTACTTTAATTAGTAAGTAATGATTATAATATGATAAAAAAAAGCGAACCTTCGGGTTCGTTTTTTTTCGTCTGCAATTTGGGCTTGGCATTTATTACTAAGATAGCGTTTAGATTGAACATTTATGACTGATTATTAGTCACAGTAAAATACCTACATCTATATGTAGGCATTTTTTAAACTCTATTATTACCAATGTAATGACAGTCGTGGAGTAGCGCTCTTTTATATAAAGCTAATACCGATATTAATTAGACCGCCGCCGATAATTAACCAGCCAAACATAATCGCTCCTAATATTAACGGCTTGACCCCAGCTTGTTTGATAGCACTCAGATGAGTGGTTAAGCCTAAAGCAAACATAGCCATGGTTAAGAGTACATCATCTAATACTACCATCGCCTGCTCAAAGCCCTCTGACAGATTTATCCAAGTATGTAGCAGAACGATAAGAATAAAGATAAAGGCAAACCAAGGTACCCTGACTTGTTTGGCACGAGAGATGAACGAGAGTTTCTCACTGTCGTTAGTTCCACCACTAGGGGTTAAGGCGAAGGATAAAACCAACAGGAACGGCGCGAGCATCATTACTCGAATCATTTTAGTCACGACTGCGGTATCACCAACTTCAGGACTAATGGCGTTACCGGCGACCACGACTTGGGCAACTTCATGAATGGTTGAACCGGTATATACCCCATAATCTTGTGCGCTTAGCCAAGGTTGCAGCCAGCCAAGATGATATAAAAAGGGATAGAGCAGCATAGAAATGGTACCAAAGACTACGACGGTTGCGACGGCAATAGTGACTTTGTGCGCCTCTGCTTTGACAATTGGATCAGCGGCTATAACTGCTGCCGCACCGCAAATACTCGCACCTGAACCAATTAATAAAGTGGTTTTTTTATCGACCTTTAGCCATTTAGTACCTAGCCAATAAGTTAATAAAAACGTTGAAGTTAATACCAAAGCATCACTCATAACCGCGGGTAGACCGACACTGGCAACTTGCGTCAAGGTCAATTTAAAGCCGTAGAACATAATGGCTAACCGTAAAATCTGACCCTTGGCAAAGCCGACCCCTGCCTCTAAACGCTCAGCGACACTCGGATAGATAGTATTGCCTAGTACTATGCCGATTAAAATGGCTAACGTTAATGAAGACAGGCCAACAATACGCCCATTGGTCCAAGTATTTAAACTGGTATTTAGCCATAAGCAAAATAAGCTGCCGATAAATACGACGATAAGCCCTGCAAGGTGGCGACCGCGTGGGATATAACTGGCGACTGACTGGGTAAAGGCATTCATGACTCACGATCCTATTAACGCATCTATTTATTATTGATTGCTTAAGTTTAATGTTTCAGCGCTAAACAAAGTAATTGCTGACAACGCTGAGAAGTTATGCTTTTTGGATAATCCAAATGAGCATAAGCTTATGAATGGACATTATAAAGTAGGCTGTTCTATAATAAAAACAGATTAATAAGATAGAAACTATCGGTTTTTTAGGTCAACTAGCTAAGGTAAATGCTCCAATATATAGGGTGTAATAAAAAATAATGAAAAAACCACTGCAGACCTTACCAAAAATTACTCTTAAGCAACTGGCAGTGTTCGTTAGTATTTATCAAACGGGCAGTACCAGTCGCGCCAGTGAAGAGCTGCATTTATCACAGTCAGCGGTCAGTAGTGCTTTGGCCGAATTGGAGGCACGGTTACAGATGCCCTTGTTTGAGCGAGTTGGGCGCAGGCTCAATCAACATGCCAATGCCCATCCCATTTATGTGCAAGCGCAAGCAATTCTAGGGCAAGCGTTAACTTTAGAACACTACCATAAGCACCAAGCTGGACAGATTCATATTGGTGCGAGTACTACTATTGGCAATTATGTCTTGCCCCCATTACTCGCTAAACTATACGGTGCACTTCCCGATGGTATTATCGGGGTTAATGTCGATATGTATATTGCCAATACCCAAGAGGTGGTGGCGGAGGTTGAGCAATTAAATATTGATATTGCGCTAGTGGAAGGCAAGCCGCGTCCGACGGATATGAAAGTTATTGAGCAACGTGCATGGCGCACGGATACTTTGATGGTATTTGCTAAGCGTGATAGTAAATGGCTGGCGGGTTTAGCAGATTATGATGAGGATGAGAACTGCTATCGGCTAACTACTGCGCAATTGGCAAAGTTGCCGTTGTTAGTACGTGAGGCCGGTTCGGGTACGCGGCAGATTATTGATGAACAACTATTGCAACATATGCCCGATTCCGAGATTATTATGGCGATTCAGCAGTCAGAGGCGATTAAGCATATGGTTAGTGCTGATATTGGCCTCGGCTGTTTGTCGCAGTATGTGATTAGCACAGAATTAGCAGCGGGTAATTTGGTGCAGGTAAAAGTAGCGGGGATTGATTTGTCTCGAACATGGTGGCTAGTCTGGCATAAAGCGCGGCATCAAAGCCCAATTTGGCAGACCTTTATTGATATTATTCAAGAGGGTTGAGTTTGAAAGTGGTTTTAAAAACAGCTTACGCTACCTGCGTTAAAAAAGCGCACCGTAAAGAAAACTCTACGCTGCGCTTTTTATTAGTCATTATTTTTTTTCGTTATCTTTACTAATTATTGTTACTAACTGTCTTTAAGCATTTTTAAATGAGCAAAGAGATTAACTGCGTTTTGAGACTGGTTTATCAAGTCTGACCACTAAGCTATCACAGGGTACGTTGGGTAAGATATTATCCGCAGTAGCTCCGCTCAGCCAGGCTGTAATGCCGTGGCGCTCATGACGTCCAATCACTAGCAAGTCGACATCATGCTTTTCACAATAATTGACGATACCTTCGCTGTTAGAGATAGCCGTAGTTACTTCAGAATTAACAGCATTTAATTCATTACGTTCAAGGAACTTAGCGAGCTTGACCCGCGCAACTTGGCAGCGTTCATCATCAATCTCGTCATATAGGCTGGAGGCTGGTACCAATTCATAGCCAAAGCCGACCATCGTGTCTTTAACGATATGCAATACCGATAATTTAGCTTCAGGGCGATTAGAGACGATATGTTTGGCACTTTGGGCGACTATATCGGCATCAGATAATAAATCCGTAACTAATAAAATATGTTGGTAAATCATGAGCGTAGTCCTCGTAGCAGATAGCTTTAACTATAGCACTACTAATGGCTGCTGTTAAGTAGTGGCACATTATCTTTGGTAGCTGCTATTAATGTCAGCTAGTGCTTCCGGTTCGTGACGACAGTCTTATTTTGTCATCGGCGTATCGAGCTTGACGACGAGGCTATCACAAGGCACATTAGGTAAGATATTGTCCGCTGTTGCACCGACCAACCAGGCTGCAATACCACGACGCTCATGGCGGCCAATGATGAGTAGATCAACCTCTTTTTCACGGCAATAATTGACGATGCCTTTATCGTTGGAGATGGCGGCCGTAACCGCTGAGTTGACAGCCTGTAGCTCATTACGCTCGATAAATTGTGCCAGCTTGGCTCGTGCATCTATCCAGTGCTCACCATCGGTCTCACCAGAAAGACTAGAGGCGGGTACCAGCTCATAGCCAAAGCGCACCATATCGTCTTCAACGATGTGCAATACTGATAGCTTGGATTCAGGACGATTGGCGACGATATATCGGGCTTTTTGCGCGACCACATCAGCATCGGGTAATAAGTCCGTGACTAATAAAACATGTTGGTAAGTCATGATAGTAATCCTTATAGCAGATAGCTTTAACTTAACTATAGCACTACTAACGGCCCCTGTTAAGTAACTGCCTGCTTATCCTTAGCGCTGGTTATCTTTAATCCGCTACCTTGACTTCTCAACATAAAACCCCCATCTATTCTCGTTAGGCAAATTCTTCTTAAGTGTTGTTTTTAATGAATCGAACCTGCCATTAAATATGAAGACTACCCATAAGTATAAAGATTAATCATAAGTACAAAAACTAGCCATAAACACTTTCATATAAAAGCTATTTATGTAAAAGCTATATAAAAACGATTTAATAGCCATTTTAATTTTCACTATTTAACTGTTGTTCACTCTGATATTAAGGGTGGATTATAAGGATAACTATGACTGACACCCCGTTTACCGCTGATTTAACCCTGCATCCAGCATTTGAGCTGCTTGAACATCGCTTTATTGAAGCGCTATCAATGGATGTGCTCATCAGTCAGCATGTCAAAACCGGTGCGATGCATTATCATTTGGCGCATCCTAGTGACGAAAATGCCTTTTTGGTGGGTTTTCGCACTCAGCCTATGGATTCAAAAGGAGAAGCGCATATTTTAGAGCACGTAGCATTATGCGGCTCTGAGAAGTTTCCTGTACGTGATCCGTTCTTTTCAATGATTAAGCGCTCACTGAATACCTTTATGAATGCGATGACCGCTGCTGATTGGACAGCGTTTCCGTATGCGACTCAAAATAAAAATGACTACTTTAACTTATTAGCGGTTTATCTCGACGCATCGTTCTTTCCTAATATTGATCCGCTTGATTTTGCTCAAGAAGGCATTCGAGTTGAATTGGACGCTGATGATAAGCCGCATTTTAAAGGTATCGTCTTTAATGAAATGAAAGGTGCGATGAGTGGTGAGATTGATCAGCTGTATCATGCGGTCGCCTATCATTTATTTCCGACCACGACTTATCATTACAATTCTGGCGGTGATCCCGCTGACATTCCAGATTTAACTCATACTGAGCTAGTCGCTTTTCATCAAAGTCATTATCATCCCTCAAACAGTGTGATTATGAGCTTTGGTAATATTCCGGTAGCTGAGACTCAAGCAAAAATTCATAATGATGCGCTCATACAGTTTGAGACTGGCAAAAAACACGTCTCACGCCCTGAGGTTCGCCTTGCCGCGCCAATTAGCGCCACCGATACATATACCGCTGATGAAGCCGGTCCAGACCAAACTCACCATGTGATTGCGTGGTTATTACCGACGATTACTGATCCGAAGCAGCGTTTGGCGCTGCGCCTGTTAGAGGGCGTATTGATTGAGCATGCGGGCTCGCCATTGCGTGCCTATCTCGATAGCCATCCACTGGGTAAAGCGCCAAGTCCATTATTAGGATTGGATGACAGTCATTATGAGATGGTGTTTTATACCGGTCTACGTGGCTCAGAGCCTGAGCATGCTGAAGCGGTAGAACAAGGCATTATGGATTTGCTCGCTAAAGTTGCCAGCCAACCAATTGCTGAAGAAACTATTGAGACAATTCTGCATCAAATTGAAATCGACCAACGCCATATCGGTGGCGATAGTATTCCTTACGGTCTCAATTTAATGTTAGAGGGCTTTAGCACTGCGATTCATGACGGCAACCCCATTGATATCTGGGAAGTTGATGAGCACTTAGCTTGGCTGCGCGAACAGGTGAAAGACGAGCAATGGTTGCCCAGTTTAATCAAACATCATCTGCTAGATAATAACCACCGTGTACGCGTGACCCTAACGCCTGATAGCGAAAAATCAGCGCGTATTGCAGCGGCTGAACAAGTACGTCTCGATACTATCGCGATGGATCTAACCGCTGATGATAAAGATATTTTGCATAAGCAAGCGCTAGATTTGGCAGCGCGCCAAGCCGCTCCTGATGACTTGAGTTTATTACCAAAAGTTGGCTTAGAAGATATCCCTACTGATATCAGCTTTAAACAAGGCACGCAAAAACAGGTTACATTAAGCGGCAAAGAAAGCACGCTATTTGAATATGAAACGGGCACCAACGGCTTATATTATTACCAAGTAATCGTGCCTTTGACGGATGCAATTGGTCAGGTAAACAGCGATCAGCTACCAGCGAATGAAGTGATTAATCATCCATTACTACCTATCTATTTAAGCTTATTGTCAGAACTAGGTACGGATACAGCAGATGCCTATGAGATGCAAGCCAAGCAAGCGGCGCATTCATCAGGGGTAACAGCCCGTATTAGTCAACGTACTAATATTGATAATAGCCAAGCGATTAGCAGCTACTTTGTAGTGGCAACGCGAGCGCTTAACCGTAAGGTAGAGGCCATTGACTTGGTCAAAGAAGTGATGGAGCATAGCGCCTTTACTGAGCATGCACGTATCAAAGAAATCTTGCAGCAGCGTCAGTCAGGATGGCAGTCGAATCTTGCGAGTGCAGGGCATGCTTATGCGATGCAAACCGCCAGTCGCGGTATGAGTCGCCAGTCGCAGTTAGAATATGTACGTAGTGGTCTGCCAGCTCTCAATGCGCTCAAAGACTTCTTAACGCATGCCAGCACCGATGATGCGCTTTGGGATCAATTGGCAACCAGTTTGATGGACTTACATCAACGCTTAATTAGCTTACCTAAGCACGCGGTCATTATCTGTGAAGCGGAACAAACCGAGCGCTTGAGTGATTTGATTGTTAATAGCTGGCAAGATAGCCGTGCGCCAGAATTGGCCGCCAAAAATATTGATATCGACGGCAGTATTCCTAATGAATTTGCAGATTTAACGTTAAACCCAGCATTAAATGGTGAAGAAAATACTGCTAAAGCCATAGAAAGTGGTGCGACGGTTGAGGTAGAAGACTTAGCATGGTTGGTTGCGACCAATGTTTATCATAATGCTAGTGCTTATACGGTGCCAGCAGCTGACCATCCTGACACTGCACCATTAATGGTATTAGCGCCTTATCTACGTAATGGCTATTTACATAGTGCGATTCGTGAGCGCGGTGGTGCATATGGCGGCGGTGCGGGCTATGATGCCAATGCTTGTGCCTTTAAGTTCTTTAGTTACCGTGATCCGTACTGCGCAGAGACGTTTGCACACTTTGATGCCAGTATTGAATGGCTATTAAATAAGCCGCAAACGGATGAGCAGTTAGAAGAAGCTATCTTAGGTATTATTTCAGGTATGGATAAACCTGGCTCTCCAGCTGGTGAGGCTATCAAGGCTTGCTTTGCTAACTTGCATCATCGCGGTGCAGCATGGCAACGTAAAATGCGCGCGGCAATCTTAGCGGTCACTATTGCGGACTTACAGCGAGTTGCTAAGCAGTACTTGCAAGGTCAGTCACATGTGCGCGCGGTACTGGCTCCTTATGACAAGGAAGATGCGGTTAAAAATCTAGGCTTTACGGTGTGTAAAGTGAAAAGTTAAGAGTTCAAGCACAATTGATAATTGATACTCATAAAAAAAGCCAAGCGTCATGCTTGGCTTTTTTATATCTAATGCTTAGTCATTGATGCTCTTAATTAACGGCTATTACTTTTAATTAAGAGTTGTTTCTGAATACTCACTTCTGAATATTAGCTGTTGAACCCTCACTTTCGAATTAAATAATTTGCCACTGCGCTATAGGCAGGAAGTGAGGTTGGGTCAATCTTAGGATTGGCGGATTCAGGATGCGAGGCAAAGCGGACAATGACCATATCGGCTACTGGATCAACATAGACAGTCTGACCATGGACGCCGCGCGCTGCATAGACCGGCGTTGGGTTATCAAACAACCACCAGAAGCTTTTGTAATCGCCATTTTTCAGCTCGTCATAACCTGATTTTGCAAATATATCTTTAATGTCGCCTGCTTGAATATGATCAACGACGGTGGCTGGGAATAAGCGCTTGCCATTAATCTCGCCCTTATTAAGCATCAAATCACCAATACGCGCCATATCGTGCAAACCAGCACTAACACCGCCACCAGCGAAAGGCGTACCCTTGCTATCGACCGTCATATACGCGCTTTGTTCTGCGCCCATTTTTTGCCAAATGCGCTCTGAGAGTAACTCATCAACCGATTTACCGGTGGTACGTGAGATAACCCAGCCGATGGCATCACTATTAATAGTGCGATAGTTAAATTCTGCACCGTGTGTACCTTTTTTCTTCACTGTTTGCAAATATTCAAAATAACCATCTGGCCCAGTATAATCATCCGCTTTTGGCAACGGATTAGAGGCTTTGGCATACTTCCAGATATCAGAATCTGGGTCGTCATACTCTTCGCTATAATCTAGCGCGGTAGTCATATCCATCACTTGGCGGACGGTTGCATCGCCAAAGCCGCTGTCTTTTAGCTCAGGAATAATTGTGCCAACCAGAGCACTATCGTCCAATTTGCCTTCAGTTACTAAAGTTTCAGCTAGCAGACCCGTTAATGATTTGGTCATAGACATCGCTGCGTGATTACCCAGCTCATTTAAACAACCGTTCTGGCGCTCATAGACAACTTTGCCATGATGCATGACCATAATACCGTCGGTATAATTGGCATCTAGCGATTGCCGCCAGGTCATTTTTTGCTTACTATTGGTCGGTGTAAAGGTAATAGCATCGATGTTTTTATCGAGATTATAATCGAGGCTTGATGGCGCACCGATACCACGACTGATCTCAGTGGTGGGCAGTAGCGCTCGCATATGGCATACCGACCAGCGCAGTTTTGGGAAGCTAAAAAAGTTAGATGACGGTTGAGATATCAGCTTATCATCGGGTGGCGGAAAGCCTTGCATCCAACCCATCACTTGTGGATCAGATTCTTTAACCGTTAAAGGGGCATTGTCAGCGTGAGCACTCATACCTGTCAGCCCAATAGCTAAGGTTAGCGGTAGTAAAATAAATGAGCGTTTGAGGGAATTAAGCATTGAAAGTCTCTTAAAGTTACAAATAGATAAAATATTATTGTGTTATTAGAAGTCTATCCAGCGCATCACATGCGTAATCAATTTACAGTAAAGCAAAAAGATATAGCCTATGTTAAAAAATTAACTGGATATCATTGAAAGCTAAAACTTTATCACAAGTACGATAATAAACCGCTTTAAGAGAATATAACTTCACTATTAATAACGTGGGATACCTTCAATAACGTTTAATACTCTGATCTTTACCGATATAGTCTTGATGGATTGGGAATTTATCATGACTATCAAACAGCTTGCGATCTGCAAAATAGCTTGTTAGTGTACGGCGTACTGCTTCAAAGGCAATATTATCCCAAGGAATATCTTCTTCAGCAAACAAGGCAGAATCTAAGCTCTCAGAGCCAATACCATAAGCACCGTCTTTGAGATCTGTCAGATAAATCACATAAATTTGGCTGATATCTGGGATGTCATAGATGCAATATAGATGCGGATTGGTAACGACAGCTTCTGCTTCTTCAAAGCTTTCGCGTGCCGCGCCTTCAGCAATAGTCTCACCATTTTCCATAAAGCCTGCGGGCACAGTCCATAAGCCATACTGCGGCTCAATCGCTCGGCGGCACAAGAGCACTCTGCCTTTATGCACTACTAAAGAGCCGCAGATTACTTTTGGGTTTTCGTAATGGATATAATTGCAATTTGGGCACACCAATCGTGGCATATTATCAGTGGCGGGGATTTTGCGTTCAGCTTCGTGACCGCATTGTAGACAATATTGCATATGAACTGCCTTATATTAATGAAAGGAAGGTATAAAGTAGTTATGAAGGTATTAGGGTGCTATTTATTGTTGTGTTATAACGATAAGCAAAATTTTATGACCATAAGCAAAAAAGCATTCTAATGGTTAGCCATTATCTTAAGATAGCACAAATTTACCGAGCGCTGAGTGGTGATAACAGGAACCCATCATTTGCAGGTAACAAACTATCCATTATCAGCATTGAAAAATGCTAGCCTGAGCGTCATTTCAATATAAAATCACTATGAAATAATAACCCTTAAGTAGTAATAATTGGTATTCAACAATAACCAGCAGTTACATAAAGAGCATACAGCTTAAAGCAGATTGCGCTAGGCTAAAGTGAAAGCTTGGTTTTTACTTAACTTTCAGTACCTATCTTTCTGTATTGAACCTTTAATATTTGATTATAAATGCCTAACTATAAGTACCTAATGATTACTATCTAATCACCAGTATCTAGGATAATGCCTACCTCTGCCGATGTTGTTGTAAATTAAGGCTACGACGACCAAGGCAACCGCACCTATTAGTGTCGGAGTGATTAAAAAACTCCATGGCACGCCGCCTAGCATAACGATTAATGGGTTAGAGCCTGCAGGCGGATGCGGTACCCGAAAAAGCAACATGAGCGCAATAGAGGTGCCGACGGCTAATGACATGCTCCACCATTCAATGCCGAATAGCGTCATGAATAATAAACCGATAAAAGTGGTAATGAGATGTCCGCCAACGATGTTTCTCGGTTGCGCAAACGGACTTTCTGGATAGGCAAAAATAAGCAGGCAACTAGCCCCAAACGAGCCTAAAATCATCGCAACATTTTGCCAATTACCGATTAGTGCTAGCCCAGCCGTGGCTAGCGTGCCGCCAACCCAAGCGATGGCAATAATTAATAGTGGGAGTCTTTCGGGGCAGACATCAATTTTGCCTTGCATTTTATTCAATGAAAAAATCTTATTCACTATTGATTCCTAAATATTGATTTTTAAATTATGGTTTTTTAAATAATATAATAATGACAGGACTGAATATTCGATTCACGATAACTGTTTTTTTGTGTTGATAGTTTTTTGTACTAATAGTTTTTGCTATTGCTAGCTTTCTCTACCGATAGCTGGTTGTAGTAATGTCGAGTGCTGATTAAAATATATAATTGATTAAACATAGATCTGACGAAAATATAGGACGGACATTATAATGGCAATACCGCAGCATTTTGCAGGTTTTGATGAATTGGCAGTCGCCTTGCCGGCTTATATTCGTCAGCCCGTTCTCAGGCAGCTGGCAGAACGGATGCAGGGTGAGCTACTGGGCAGCGTTGCACAATCTCTAACTCAGTTTGATGCTATCAATGCAGCCGATGTTATCGCCCAAAGTACGCGTATCTTAGATAAGCTCTATCAGACTCCGATTGCGGATGCTTCGGTATTGGTAGCGATTACTCATGAGCCGCGCCCTAAATTACTATTAACTCGCCGTTCCATACATTTAACCAGCCACGCGGGTGAAGTATCCTGTGCTGGCGGTAAATATGAAAATAGCGATGGTAATAATGTGGTCACCGCTTTACGTGAAGCCTATGAGGAGATTGCACTACCCCCAAACAAGGTGCAGCTACTCGGCCAGTTGCCCAGCCAGACCTCAAAAAGTGGCATGAGTGTGCGCCCAATTGTGGCTTTGATTGCGCCAGATTTGATATTAGTACCTGAGCTAGGAGAAATATCACGTATTTTTTGGGCGGACTTTGAGACCCTTATTACGCAACCGACGGTAGAATATAAGGTGAATTATAGTATGCAAGCACAGACTGCGACTTTATTAACGCCCAGCTGGCAAATTGACGGCGAAACGGTTTGGGGTCTAACGGGAAAAGTGATTGCCAGCTTACTTGAGACCGGCTTTGATCGGCAGCTTGATTGGTACTATCATATCCAAAACGCGCAGGTGCAAAACTTGGAGCGTTGATAATAAATATAACAAACCATTTTTATGACTTTTATTATAAGGATTTCTAACTTTTTTTCATCCTCTATAGTATTCCGTTTACTACTTATAATAGTCGCACATGTTAATAAGCACTATTTATAATAGTCATCGTTTTTCTTCAGCCACCAGTTCATATTATCTTGGCGTTTGGCTCGAAATTGCTCCAGCTTATCAGCAACGTTGCTATTATGCTGGCGTGCGGTATCGAGGGCAAATAGAATCGGAACAGAGGACAATACTCCAAAGCGGATTTTAGACTTGGGTAGCTCTAAACCATCACTGATATCATCACCGACTAAGGTGCGGGTGACGCTGGCGTTGACCATCTCAACGAAGCGCCCACGGCGATTGTCTTCACCCATAAGCTGACGTGGTAAATCATGTAAGGCTTTAGCCAGCGGTCGTCCCATCTTAAAATCAAGCTGCTGAATGGATAAATAAGTATAGAGCCACTCCCAGCAGGCAGTCTCATCTTTTGGCAAACGCTGTAAATCGACGCCCATCCAATAGCTGGCAAGATTCCATAAATGCAGGATACCTTCGGCTTCCTCGCTACTGATACGTGCGCCTAGCAGTCGCAGCCCGCGCATAATGAGTAATGAAAACTGCAAATGGGTGGCGACCATATCGGTCTGATTAATCGGCACGCCCCAATAGTCTGTATTCCAACTGCCATCGGCATGATGATGTTGCGCGCTATCTACTATCACCCCATCGGCTGCGGTCAACTTACCCTTAAGCAAGTTTTGGCGCACTAACGTATGGATTTGGCGTACCTTGATGGATTGCTTCCAACCCTCAGAGCCAATATCTAATACTTTGGAAATAGGAGTACGCTGATTGAGCGCGCTGGCCTCTAGTTGTGGATGCTCAGATACGGCTAAAATATAAGCATAAGTACGCATCAAGCGCGGTAGTGCATCGTGCATCAGCGCACCGGTTTGGATCAGAGGTAATGATAGCGCTGGAATACTATAGCCGGCCATTAGCGCGACATTACGCAGTAGCCAAATGAGCATTAAGGGATAACGGCGATAAGCAACCGCGCCAATTTGTGCAAGCTTAGGATCGAACCAATCCGGATGACTGCTAAACTGAGCCTGCATGGCAATGAATGCTGGGTGGTTACTGGCTTCAGCGCTTATGCCCGTACTGATATCTGTGCTGTCTGTACCCAGTAAGCCATTATTCATTATTGACTGCTGCAAAGGGCGGCCAAAGCGCACATCATCAGCCGCTAGCTGGTCGGCAAGCGGATCACTAACATCATAACCGTTGACCATTTCAGTTAACAAGTCTTGCGAGATGGCGAAGTCTTTCGGCAATAGGTAACGCTTAATGCGCCTTAAAACTTGCAAATCACTATGGTCACTGATGTCAGTAGTGCGCCCGTGACGCTGATAAGCTGGTACTTGCTGTTGTTGGGCATGGGCGCGATGCGCTGCAACATTAACATTAGCAGTATTGTTATTATCCATAGCCATCAAGCATCCTCATGGTTAGACATTATCATAGTGTTATTGTTCATCCGTTTGGCCAATTATTAAGGCGCACGAGTTAAGTCGACTGACGTTCTATTAACGCTGTCTTTTAACGTCACTTTAAGCATGATATAACCAGCAATACCAGAAACGATTGAACCCATAATGATACCTAAACGCTCATCAAACAGTGGAGTAGCGCCACCAAATGCGAGGCCGCCGATGAATAAGCTCATGGTAAAGCCCACACCGCATAACAAGGCAGCACCGTAGATTTGCTTAAAATTCATACCTTTGGGCATGGTTGAAATACCGAGTTTAAATATCAGCCAGCACATAAACATCACGCCTATTTGCTTACCAAGAAATAGACCCGCGGCAATGCCGAGTGGCACAGAATGGAACAGCTCAGCGACACCGGCACCTTTTAGTGAAATACCAGCGTTGGCAAAGGCAAACAGCGGTAAAATTCCATAGGAAACTGTATTTTGTAAGTCATGCTCAAGCTCTTCTAATGGCGAATGTTCTGGGTCTGTTTTGTCAAACAACGGGATAAATAAAGCCAATACGACGCCCGCTAAAGTGGCATGAATGCCGGACTTGAGCACCGCAATCCACATAATGATGCCGATAAGCAAATACGGCGTGATGCTAGTAACGTTACGGCGGTTGAGTATATATAGAAATGGCAGACATAAACCAGCAATGGCGAGCGAACCCAAAGATAAATCACTGGTATAAAATAAGGCAATAATTAAAATTGCGCCAATATCATCAAAGATAGCAATGGATACCAAAAACACTTTTAACGAGTTCGGTACGCGGTTACCCAGTAAGCTTAAAATGCCCAGTGCAAAGGCAATGTCGGTCGCTGTGGGAATCGCCCAGCCTTTCCAAAAGTCAGGCTCGTGATAGTTAAAAGCCATATAAACGATAGCGGGCATAATCATGCCGCCCAATGCTGCCCCAGCTGGTAAGATAATCTGCTTGAGGTTAGACAACTCACCGATGAGCACTTCACGCTTGAGCTCAAGTCCGACTAAGAAAAAGAAAATCGCCATCAAACCATCATTAATCCAATGATGGGCGTCTTTTGCAATCGCAAAACTACCCAACTGGATGGCGACTGGTGCATGGATAAACGATTCATACCAGGTGTTGAGGGGGGTATTAGCAATAATCATTGCCGCGATAGCTGCCATCGCTAGGACAATGCCGCCTGACGCCTCGAGGTCAAAAAATGCCTTTATTCTTCTTATTGCCATGTCATCCTCATTGGTTAAATATATCGTAAGCTCAAGTAAGTAACAGCTAGCGTTTGACCACGTTGCTGATAATTGGCCTCAGTCTCTCATGATTCCATCATCATAAACAATAAAATGCGTTAAACAAGCGTAGGGTCGTGTGCCATGTCGCTATTTACAGTCTTTCTTTTATAGCCACCTCATAAATCTAGCAGACTTTGTGACGTTTTTGGCTTTTATTATAATTTTAACTTTATAATATGTCGCTCTTAGCCTAATCCAATGACATTCCTAATAGGTCTTACTACCTATAACGCTATTATAACGGGGTAATCATATTACTAGCACGCCGTCATCCCTTTATCAAAAGCGCCATTCTTAGCTTTATTCTTTAAGGCTCGTGCCTTTTTTATCACAATTTTTTGACAAGGTCAGTTTCATGGACGTAACGCTCTCTTTAGAGATTATATTGATGCTCACTGCGGTGGCAGCGCTCGCCGGATTTATCGATGCTATTGCCGGTGGCGGTGGTTTATTGACCATTCCAGCGATGTTGCTGGCCAATATTCCACCGGTGTTGACTTTGGGTACTAATAAGCTACAGGCAGCATCAGGGGCGCTAGCCGCGTCTATTACGATGATCAGAAAGGGCGTTATCAAGCCTCAGCGAATTAAAGTGGCCATTATCGCTGCTTTTATCGGCTCAATTATCGGCTCGATCGCCGTGCAACTCTCGCCACCAGATATTTTAGAAAAACTGATTCCGTTTTTGATAGCCGCTATCGGTATTTATACTTTATTTGCGCCTAAACTTGGTGAAGTCGAAGCTGAGCCACGTATTAGTGAAGGCGTGTGGCAAAAGATTGCGGCGCCGTTAATTGGCTTTTACGATGGTTATATGGGTCCAGGAACAGGGATGTTTTTTGCGCTAGGTAATGTGGCGTTGCGCGGCCGACAAATCATTGAAGCGACTGGTGCAGCAAAGGTATTGAACTTGTCTACCAATATTGGCTCGCTAATATTCTTTATATTAGGCGGTAATGTCTTGTGGAAAGTAGGTTTGGCCATGATGGTCGGGCAGACCATAGGAGCCTATTTTGGCTCACACATGGTGGTCAGAGGCGGTAGCAAGCTGATTCGTCCGATGATTGTATTGGTATGCCTAGCGATGGTGACTAAATACGTTTTTGGTTAAAATACTAAAAATAATATTTGAGATAACTTTTTAATTGCTTAATAAGTACTCATTTAGCGTTAATGATTAATGACGTTTAATGTCATCGTATTCACTCCCCACAATACCGTCACTAAAGACTTCAGAGAAGTCACGTTCGCTATTTTCATCAATATGACCGTCGAGTATGTCTTTTGAGCCAGCATTAGGATCGTTATAGATAGCCAAATCCATTTTACCTTCAGATTTTGCCACAATAGCGGTAACCGCCACATCGACACTAACGTTCACTGCGGTACGCAACATATCTAAGATACGATCGACACCCAAGATAAGGCCAATACCTTCGATTGGTAAGCCTACTTGGGTAAACACCATCGCCAGCATAATCAAGCCGACACCTGGCACACCTGCCGTACCGATAGAGGCCAATACTGACATCAAAATAACCGTTAGATATTCGGTGATGCTTAAGTCTACCCCATAAATATTGGCAATAAAAATAGTCGCCGTCCCTTGCAAGATAGCGCCACCATCCATATTGATGGTAGCGCCAAAAGGAATGGTAAATGAGGCTACTGAGTTATCGACCCCCATGCGCTTGGTTACCGTACGTAAAGTAATGGGAATAGTAGCGTTCGAGCTTGCAGTACTAAAGGCAAAGATTTGTACTTCGCGAATTTTGACCAAAGAGGTCTTGATGGACAATCCTGAGAACAGCTTGAGGACAATCATCATAGTAACAAAAAAGTGGAATGCGAGCGCGCCGACCAACACCGTCATATAACCAAGCAGCGACCAAATCAAGTCTAATCCCAATTCAGCCATGGCGTTGGTTAATAGCGCAAATACGCCGTATGGTGCCAGGTTCATAATGATGGTCACCATTTTTAATATGAATTAAAAAAATAGGTGATAAATAAGACTAAATAAGCGCTAAAAATCAAGAAAAAATAGTCTACAAAAAAAGCAGGATTGCCCATATTGGACAATCCTGCTTTTTATTTTTAAGCTAGTTTACTGTTAGATAGTGATTTTAACTATTAATTCCTACATTATTAGTTTCTACACTTTATCATCTTCTTCGCGGCGTAGACCGTCTTGGAATTTGGCTTTATTGATAGCATTCTTTTTTATTCGATTAGTTTCAGCGCCTGCTTTTGCCGCTTGTGATTCGGCATCGGCCTTGTTTTGGCCATGATTGTAGCTCATACGATCACCTAGGGTAGTTTCAGCATCACGGCTGCGATGATTAATAGCCTCTGCTCTGGGATGCGCCTCATTAAACTTGGTTTGCGACTTAACTTCTTGAGCGGTGTTTTGCTCATTGACCATTTCGACATCGCCATCGGATTCGTAACCATGATCTGGATTGGCATCGCCACTAGCATCATCATTCGCCTGGTCATTAATCTGCGTACTATTTCTGACTTGGGCCTCGTTTTTTAGTTGCGCATAGTCAGTCAGTTTATGCACAGCGTTTTCTAAGCTATGAGGATTAAAACGCTCTTGCGCTTGCTGCAAGTGCTCATCGAACACATCCGTCAATAACGAATCAAAACGTAGCGCGTTATAGTTGATAAGTGCTTCTGCCTCTTCTTCAGTAACGTCACCATTTTGACTGGCATAGACCACATGATCTTCGAAGGTTAAGCCCTCAAAGCTGTCTTTATGCTCGGCCTTTTTGAACTTCTGCCACAGCGGCTCAATCTCAAGCAAGGATTGATAAGCGTGTTCCATGCGTCCGGTAACATCGTCCGCTTCCGTGTTGTAATACACCATGGTTTTAAGATAGTCGCGGAACGGGTTGGCTTCAAAGTCATCCATAAAGGTGTCACCCAATTTGCGTTTGAGCTCATCACTGGCAGGCGTAAAGATACGACCACTAGGGAAAGTCACAAAACTGACCACACTGGCGGCCATACGATTGGGGAAGTTGGCAAAGAAGGATACAAATGCTTCTTGAATCGTATATAGGCTGTGCTGTAGCGCGACTTCGGCATGCAGGCGCTCAGCTTTTGATTTACTACCATTCTGGTAAAACTGCAAAATGGCACTGGCAATAAATAAGTGGCTGTGAATATCCGCTAAGCGCCCAGAAAGCATCTCTTTTCGCTTCAAATCACCAGCAAGTAAGCCCAAAGCCATATCTGCTGTGAGCGCAAAGCTGGCACTTAAGCGGTTGATATGTTTGTAATAAGGTCGGGTAAAGCTATCGGCAAAGAGTGGCGCGTTGTTACTGCCGCCCATGTAACCGGCGACAAAAGCTTTGGCACCGCGATTAAAGGTATAACCTAGATGCTTGAAGAATAATTTATCAAACTGTTTAAGCGCGCCTTTTTTATCGTCACTTTGCAGGAGTTGTAGCTCATCGAAGAGATAAGGGTGACAGCGCATCGCACCTTGACCGAATATCATTAGTGAGCGCGTTAAAATGTTAGCGCCTTCAACTGTGATAGAGACTGGAATCGCTTGGTAAGGAATAGCTAAAAAGTTACGCGGGCCCGTTTGAATCGCTCGGCCGCCGACCACATCCATCCCGTCGTTGACGATTTCACGCATGGTTTCGGTGGCATAATATTTTGCCATGGCAGTCATGACCGAGGGTGTACCCCCTTCGTTAAGTCCGCAAGTGACTAGATGACGAAAGGCTTCTAACATATAAGTTTGGCTAGCAATACGGCTGGTAGCATCTTGTACGCCTTCGAACTTGCCAACTGAGATTTTAAATTGTTCACGTACCTTGGCAAATGCGCCAACTGATAAATAGCTCATACCACCGGCTGAGGTTGATAATGCGGGTAATGAGATACCGCGACCAACACCCAGACATTCCATCAGCATGCGCCAACCGCGTCCAGCGTTCTCAACGCCGCCGATAATATAATCTAACGGGATAAAGACATCGGTACCATCTACCGTGCCATTCATAAATGGCGAGCCGCTAGGGTAGTGGCGCGGGCCTATAATAACGCCTTCGTGACTAGCCGGTACTAAAGCACAAGTAATACCATAATC
This sequence comes from Psychrobacter urativorans, assembly GCF_904846675.1. Taxonomy (GTDB): domain Bacteria; phylum Pseudomonadota; class Gammaproteobacteria; order Pseudomonadales; family Moraxellaceae; genus Psychrobacter; species Psychrobacter urativorans_B. The sequence goes on from NZ_CAJHBT010000004.1 coordinate 79,572, forward strand.
GGTTTTATTAACATCGCCCAATAGCGCTTCAGGGTCATGCATCTTAAAGGCTAGACCGACGACAGTAGCGATGGGCGCTAGCGTAATCCAGCGTTTAGAGAAATTCATACGCAGACCGAGCATCTCTTTACCGTCATGGATACCGTAACAAACCACGCCAGTATCAGGAATCGCGCCTGCATCAGAGCCAGCTTCAGGACCCGTTAGACCAAAGCAAGGAATCTCTTTACCAATGGCTAAACCTGGTAGCCAGCGCTTTTTTTGCGCCTCTGTACCGTAATGCATCAACAACTCACCAGGGCCTAGCGAGTTGGGAACCATACAGCTGACGGCTGCTGTAGGCGAGCGGGAAGCAATTTTACTCATCACACGGCTTTGGGCATAAGAGGTGAATGCCAGACCGCCATATTCTTTGGGGATAATCAGACCCAAAAAGCCATTGTCTTTAATAAACTGCCATGCTTTTGGTGACAATTCTTTATCTTCGTGTTGAATTTGCCATTCATCAAGCATCGTGCAAAGCTCTTCTACTTCATTATCAATAAAGCTTTGTTCCTCATCGGATAATTGCGGATAAGGGTAACTGGCAAACATTTTCCAGTCTGGATTTCCCATGAACAGCTCTTTTTCCCACCAGCTGGTACCGGCATCAAGCGCTTCACGTTCGGTGTCGCTCATACTTGGCATCGCACCGCCCAAAGCTTTATATACCGGCTTGGTAATGAGTACTTTGCGAATGGGAGCTATAAGTAGCACTAAACATAGCAGTGCTATCGGGGCGCCTAAAATCAACGACCATGGACTGATAAAAGCGGTCACTAACACTGTGATGATAGCAACAATACTGCCGGTGATACGCGAAAATGACTGTAAAAAGATGGCCAAAACGACGGCTAACTGAATGAGTACTGCCAAAATAAATAAGCCAATCGCCATGACTGTCTCCTTAACAAAGCATGAATGAGGAATATAAAATTATTCAAATAATACAGTTTGATTAATAAATCTTAACTAATAACAGGTTTTAAGTAGATATATAATGCAGTTAATAGTAAGAGTCTACTAACAATAAGAATCAACTAGTAATAAGTGCCAATGATAACGCTTAATAAAGCATAAAAAATACTATTCAATTAATAAACAGTAAGAAAAAGTAAATACAATTTAACTAAGGCTACAGATTACGGACGTAAATAGTACTACCAATATGAAATATCTATCGACAATTATCAATAACAAAAATGCTACGCTATGTCGATGATCTGTATCAGCCGTTCTGGCATACGTTCTGATTAAAATTAGCCCCTAATTAAGAGGATCATCTGGTTAAAATAAAACTAGCCAAAAGGTGCTAAGCAGTTTTCGGCGTAGGATAGGGTATCGTTACGTCCAACAATGATATGATCCACAAGAGATAAATCTAACAAGTCACAGGCTTTTTTGAGCTCATAAGTTAATATATTATCTGCCGTGGAAGGCTGAGCATTAGTATGGGGGTGGTTATGGGCGACGATTAGCTGGCTGGCCGCGTGATTGAGCGCATGCCGGAGCACGTGTTTGATACAGACCGAGCAAGAAGAAAGGCCGCCAGTAAATAGTATCTCAAAATTGAGTAGGTTCAGCGCATTATCCAAACACAGCACGGCAAAAACCTCACGGTGCTCCCCGCGCAATTGGGTGCTGATATAGTCTTTGACCACTTGTGAGCGTCCAAGAGCTTGACCGGTTTTAAGCTTGCTGTCTAGATAGCGCGTTCCCATCTCAAGGGAGGCGAGCATCTGCGCGTATTTAGCAGGACCAATACCATGGCAGGCGAGGACGCTCTCTTTGGGTGCGGCCAATAATTCAGCAAGACTACCAAATTGCTCAATCAAATGCCGTGCAAGCTCAATGGCTGACTGTGACTGGGAGCCCGTACGCAAAAATATGGCTAGGATTTCGGCATCATTAAGGTGTGCTGCGCCAAATTTTAGTAGTTTTTCGCGTGGTCTATCATCTTCGTGCCAGTCTTTAATGGCCATTATTATTCCTTGCAAGTGGATACGTTATGGGCCAATTATAGATAAGTTCGGAAAAGCTTACCCAACTTATCTCATAATTGTTACTATAAGTGCAATTTTTATCTATTAATTTTTTTATTACTAATATTAGTGCCCTGCTTATGACAAATATTCTGCTCGCTATTACTGGTGGTATTGCCGCCTATAAATCTGCTGTATTCGCTCGTTTATTGATCAAAGCGGGGTTTGATGTGCGCGTCATTATGACCTCAGGCGCGCAAGCCTTTATCACGCCGCTGACTTTGCAAGCCTTGACCGGTAATGAGGTTCATACCTCACTACTTGATGAGCATGCCGAGGCGGGGATGGGTCATATCGAGCTGGCCAAATGGGCAGACTTAGTCATCATTGCCCCAGCTTCAGCCAATACCTTGGCGCGGCTGGCGATGGGAATGGCCGATGACTTATTGACCACAGTATGTTTAGCAACCACGGCTCCGGTCATCGTGGCCCCTGCCATGAATCAGCAGATGTGGGCGCATCCGGCGGTCACGCTCAATGTTATGACCTTACGCGATATGAATTATCATATCATCATGCCGGCAAGTGGTGAGCAGGCGTGCGGTGATGTGGGGGCTGGGCGCTTACCTGAACCTGAGCAGCTGTTGGATGAAGTACGTTTATTCAGCGCCCAGCAAATTATTCCACAACATTTAATAGGTAGAACCGTTGTCATTACCGCAGGACCGACGGTTGAAGCGATTGATCCAGTACGTTATTTATCCAATCATTCTTCAGGAAAAATGGGCTTTGCATTGGCACGCGCTTGCGTTGAGGCTGGAGCAAAAGTTATCTTAATTGCTGGTGGTAAAGTCGCGCTGCCAACCCCGCTTGGGGTTACGCGTATTGATGTCTTATCTGCACAAGATATGCTGGTTGTCACCCAGCAATGTGTGGCCGGTACGCATATTATGCTGCAATCTACGGCCAATAATGAGACTAAGCATTCTCAAGAACAGCATCATGAACACGGCGACTGCGATTGTGGTTATGATAATGAGTCGCATACTCACGCTGAGCTACCTACTGAAAATCAAAGTTTAGCTGCGGATATTTTTATTGCTACCGCCGCTGTCGCCGATTATCGTACTGAAGAGGCCGCCCCGCAAAAAATAAAAAAGACCCAAGATGTAATGACTCTGAATTTGGTTAAAAACCCTGATATCTTGGCGACGATTTCTCTTGCGCATCCAGAACTGTTTGTTGTAGGCTTTGCCGCAGAAACCCAAGATGTCGAGCGTTATGCCCGTGGCAAATTAATGGCTAAAGACTTAGATTTGATTGCCTGCAATGATGTCTCACGCGTAGATATTGGTTTTGCTAGTGATGATAATGCCATGCAAGTATTCTTCGCTCAGCATTACGAGCAGGATGCGGTGACCTTAGATAAAGCCAGTAAAGATAAAATTGCAGCGCAATTAGCGACCATTATTGGTGAAACCTTATTGCAGCGTAAAAATGGTTAATGATAGCTGTCATTGTAACGGTAAAAAAACAGTCGAGTATATAATATGCAATATTCAGTATTAAGCTGCAGATATTATGACCGATAGCGACAGTACCCAAACGCTGTTGCTAATGGCAGTCTTCGCGGTCGCCTCCTTGCTCCATGGTATCAGCGGGCTGGGTGTCACACTAGTGACCACCACAGCCTTAGCGAGTATGTATCCATTACCGCACGCCATTGTGCTAGTCATTTTTCCATCATTATTATTAAATGCGATGACGTGGTTAAGTGGCGGCGGACGTAGTATTTGGCAAAACTTTACCTACTATGGTAGGCGCTATTGGTTGTTAGCATTAACCAGTTTGCTAGGCAGTATCCTAGGTGCAAAGTTATTACTATGGATAGATAGTACTTATATCTTACTGGTGCTCGCGACAGTGATTGGCTTTTATGTTATCAGCGCCTTACTTGGCAAACAAATTCGATTGCCAGACACTAAGCCTGTACTCATTATTGTTGGATTCAGTGCCGGTATAATTGGTGGGGCAACCAATGCCATGTCGACGATTTTGATGATGTATTTATTGTCTGCCAGTAGCGATAAAAACACTATCGCTAAAGTCGGTAATATGTGTTATTTTTTAGGAAAAGTGGCGCAAATTATCGTGCTGCGCGAACCGATTATGGCACTTAGTAATAACGAATGGCAGCTGATTGGATTACTTAGTATAATGTCTATCGTAGCACTATTAATAGGGATTCGCTTGCGTCGCTTCCTGCCGCAAGCGCGTTTTCGTCAGCTTATTTTATTAATTTTATCAGTGCTTGGAATACGTGTCGGTTGGCAGGGAATTACGGCATTGCTATAATTAGAAACTGCTATAAACGGTTATGAACCGCCATAAACTTCTATCAGAAAAATTCACATAGACTTAAAGTTTAAGAACTACTGGCATTCCTTTCTGCAAAAAATATCTGCTGAACAAGGCGAAAAGTATTACAGTGCGCCTCAACCACATCTTCAATATCTTCTGAATACCCGCCGCCCATTACGATAGCTACTGGAATATTAGCGGCTTTTGCTTGCCGTAATACGTATTCATCACGCGCTTTGCAACCTTCTTGTGACAAGGCCAACTTGCCCAGTTTATCCGTAGCCAGCACATCCACTGCCGACTGATAAAAAATCATATCGGGCCCAAATTCAGTAATTAAGCGCGGCAAGGTGTCTGCTAAAATCTGTAAATATTCGGCATCTCCGGTATCAGTCGCCAACTCGATATCGAGGTCGGAGACTTGCTTACGAAATGGATAATTCTTAGCGCCATGCATACTAAATATAAAGACGCGCGGCTCATCCGCCATAATACTGGCATTACCATTACCTTGATGTACATCCAGATCGACGACCAAAATCTTCTTCGCTTGTCCACGTGCCAACAGTAAGTTGCTGGCGATACAGACATCGTTAAACACACAAAATCCCTCGCCGTGATCGGCAAAAGCATGATGCGTGCCGCCAGCGATATTCATGGCAACCCCATATTGCTGCGCATATAACGCACACTCATAAGTCGCATGGGCAATATGCCGACCCCGATCTACCAAGGTTGGCGTCATCTCAAAACCGATCGGTCGCGCCTCTTTAGCCGTCAAGGTTTGGGTTTTGAGCTTATGCCAATACTCGCTGGTATGGGTGGTTAAAATTTCATCTTCCGTTAATTTTGATGGCGCAAAAAAGTTGGCGGCACTAATGGTTCCTTCAGCTAATAGCCGCTCAGGAATCATGGTATATTTTTGCATCGGAAAGCGATGCTTTTCAGGAACTGAGTAACGAAAGACTTCAGAATAGGCAATTTTTAGCATAGTTTTTAGTGGCCTTCAGAAGGTTGTTTATTGGGAAGTTAGTAGTTCTTGGACAATTGCTATTAGGTGACGGCTATTAATTTTTTAGTTCTAATTGTTTGTATTTCGATAGGATATTTACTGAACAAATTGCGTCGGTAAAAAGAATGTCCTTGCATCAGCCTGCTGACGTAATTCACCCAGCAAGGTTGGCATATCTTCGGTAGGGTCTTGGGTATTTATTAAATCGCTAAATACCTCATAGGCAACGGTAGTCATTGCAATCACACTTTGTAGTAAATGCTCGATAATATACTCATCAATACCAACTGCATCGACATCGATGGCGTTTTTATAGCGTATCTCACCGTCATTGACATCCATCTCTAGATTACCAATAAGCATGTCATAATTGACTTGGGTAATGAGTAGCATCGCCGCGCTCTGATGACTTTCCGGTATTAAAAATGGCAAAATACCGTAGACCGCGAGCAAGCTATTGCCTTCTTGAACTCGAAATAGATAACCACAATCTATTTGCTTATTTTTCATTCGTAAAGACAAGTGGTGCGATTGCTGACTGTCAGATGATTTTGGACGATAATAAGTATAGTGCCATTGTTTGTCCTGCAAATATTCTTTAAGGTAATTGACAATAGGCGTATCGTCATTGTTTTTAGAGGCATTGCTGTCAGCGGCAATGCTTTGAGCGTTCGTACTCTCCAAGTTATCGTCCTGAGTATCATTAGAATCCGCTAATTTAGCATCGTCAGCGCTAGCGCTATTAGCATGGTTTTTATTATCAGTATCAAGATGGCTATCTATATTATTTTCATCATAAATATTTACTTGCGGCGAACTTTTATACACATCTGTCCTATCAGCAACAGACTGCGGATCGGAAACAGACAATAGCCGTTTTATTTTTTGCCATAAGCTGCGTTTCTTGGTAAGACTCATAAATATTGCTTTTATTAATAAATGAATACGGTTGAATAGCTGTTAGCTAAATAGTAATTAACAGTTAAGTAATGCTGTTTGCTAAGCCTTTCTTAATCTCAGGCTGCGAATAAAATGCTTGTAGCATCTCGCGGATATGGGCGCTGAGCCATTCGCTATCGATGGCATCATGGGCAATCGGTAGTAAGGCTGTGCTCAAATTTGCCATAGCCTCACTATCAATATTTAGACCTAAGGCCATAGTAGCGATCGTATCGGTCTGATGATTGGCATACCAAGTTTCTACGGCGGCAGCAACTAAACTATGCAAATATGGTGACGTGCGCAACCGATTATAGCTTTGCTGTACGCTGGCCTCAATAAGGTCAATGCTGCTGTTATCAGGGTCATTGTTTAAATAGTTTTGTAGCTGACTGACCGGTTGATTTTTAATACGTGACCAACCAGTAATGAGCAGGCGTGTGACCTCCTCATTCGATAAGTGCTCTTGCGCATTGGCTTCGGCGCGGCGGGTCAAATCTTTAATATTACGATGTAGATAAGCTTGCAGTTTTTCATCAAGGTTGCGGTTGGTAGCTTTTTCAAATGAGCTACGTCCCATCTTCATCAATTTACCTACGCCGCCGGCTTTATCAAGGGTGGTTTCCATAAAGTCATTGATAGCGTGATAAAGGGTTTGAGTCAATAAATCCGCAAAGGTCTCATTACCCACTAAGGTATGAATCAGGATGTTACGCTGCTGCGTATGGCTGCCGATATAAGTGGCGAGAGTGTCGACTTGGGTATCATCAACCAGCTCAGATAAAGGTACGTTATCATTAACCGGATGATAAATTATGGTGTCTAAGATGTCGCGAATATCTTTACGCATAATGTCACTCATCGGCTGACTGAGTAACCAGTCGTTAAGAAGATGCTGCAAGTCCTCGCAGCTCACATAATTACCTATCGGCTGCTCGCCAAGCCATTGCCACGCGTCCATCGCTAATGGCTGCGCTTGCTGACGTAACCATTGCTGCATAAAGGCAACTTGCGCCTCAATTAAGCTGTCTACGGTTGAAGCTGGGGCTTTATTATCAACCGTATCTGACTGAGTATCTGGACTCTGGGTGTCTTTTGAAATCTGCATATGTTTTAAAGTCTACTTCTGTTTTAAGGTCTGTTTATATTTTGAGATCTACTTGAGTTTTGAAATAATAGTAATCGACAATTTGTTATACTGTAGCGTGGTAATGAGCATAGCGTATTATGCCATGAACGCAATAGTTATTTTTGGTGAATATTTGACGTTCACCTAGTAGATAACTCGCCTAAAATTAGACATATATTAGCCAAATAATAAGAGGTTTTGATGACCAATTTGCAGGTACCCCTTCTTGCCTTCGACGAGCTGACCGTTCAGCGCGGTGAAACTTCATTGTGTGAAGGGGTAATGCTTGATTTGACAGAGGGTAGTATTTGTCATTTGATTGGTGCTAACGGTACCGGCAAGACCACTTTACTAATGCAGCTGGCTGGTCTAATACCAGTGTTGACTGGCGATGTTTATTATAAAGGCTCAGCGGGCGTTCCGCTACAGCCGTTATATGTGTCGCATCAACTCGGTATTAATTCCAGTTTAACCGTAGCGCAAAACCTAACATTTTTGCTTAATTTATATGGTATTAAGCCAACTTCTGCTGATATTGATGAAGCGCTGGCTTGGGTAGGGCTGCAAGGTTTTGAGACGATTAGCTCAAGCCATCTATCTGCTGGGCAAACCCGCCGTATTACGCTTGCTCGGCTTTATCTATTGACCCCGCAAGTGACGCCACTATGGCTACTTGATGAGCCATTTACTGCGCTTGATGTGGATATGGTAGCGCGGATACAAGCTAGATTGCGCGAGTTTGCAGATATGGGCGGCGCAATAGTGATGACCAGTCATCAGCCGGTTGTTGTCGCCAATCAAGTGCTCGATTTGTCAGATTATATGGTATAAGTGGTATAGAGGACGAATGATGACAGAACATAGTGACAATATCGCTCCGCGTAGCATCAGCTTCATGCAATTGTGGCGGCGTGAATGGCAAGTCAAGCAGCAAGGTGCGGTGCAATGGCTGTATCCGCTGGTATTGTTCTTAGTTATTATCACCCTGTTTCCGCTAGCCGTTGGTAGTGAGCCGCAATTACTCCAACGTTTGGGGGTGTCAGCAGTATGGATTGCCGCTTTATTATCATTAGTAATGGGTGTCGATGGCTTGTTTAAGCCCGCGCTTGATAATGGAACTTTAGCGCAACTAGTCGTCGCAAAAGCCTCGCTACCGCTATGGGTGCTGATTCGTTTGGTCATTCACTGGATTTTTAGTAGCGGTATTGTTGCGCTGCTCAGTCTACTTGCTGTACCTTTATTCCAGCTCAGTTGGTTTGAAACCGGAATTTTGATGGCGTCTATTATCACCGGCAGTCCGATGCTATTAATGCTATCGGCCATCGCCAGTAGCTTGACGTTGTCACTTAAAAATGGTGCTGTATTAGTGCCGCTCATTGCGTTACCGATGCAGCTACCAGTATTGATTTTTGCGACGGGCGCGGTTGACTTATTTGCCAGTGGTCTTAATGGTCTACCTATTTTAGCGTTATTGTTAGCCGGCAGTATCGTTTCGGTATTGGTGATGCCGTGGGTGATTTCTGTGACCTTGAAAATGGCGTGGTTAAATTAAATTAAAATATAATTATCTATTAACTTTATCCACCAAGTTATTATGCTGTTTAAACTCTTCGTATTAACAGCGTGGTGAAAACTGGCAATTTTGCTATAATGATGACTTACAGATTCTGTCCAGTGTTTAACGCCGGCAGGTTCGCCGGTAGCAATGTCAATAACGCACACTATCAGCCACAACCGCAATGCTGTGCAATAGGTTTATTCCCATGTCCAACCTAAATAATATCCCAACTCCTAGCCTATGGCAGCGCATCTGGCAAGGCTTCTTGACCACTGTTGGTACCAAGCAGTTCTTTCGACTCTTTGCGCCATGGGTCAAGTGGCTTGCGGTTTTAGCTGGTATTTGCCTGCTGATCGGTAGTGTCTGGGGTCTTGCCTTTGCGCCGCCCGATTATCTTCAAGGTAATAGCTATCGCATCATATTTATTCATGTACCAGCGGCGAGCCTTGCCATCTCTATTTATTTTGCCCTTGCCGTACTGGGGGTGATTTATTTGGTATGGAAAATTAAGACTGCCAATCTGGTGGCGCAAGCGCTGGCCCCGTTGGGGTTTTTATTGTGCGTGATTAGTCTGTTAACCGGTTCCATTTGGGCAAAACCAACCTGGGGCACTTACTGGGTTTGGGATGCGCGTTTAACGTCGATGCTGATTTTAGCATTTTTATATGCGGGCGTTATGGCGCTATTTGTGGCCTTTGAACATACCGCCAATCGCGGAAAAGCAGCGGCTATTCTATGTATCGTTGGTGCAGTGAACTTGCCTATTATTAAGTATTCCGTCCAGTGGTGGAATACTTTACACCAAGGTTCGACCTTTACTTTGACCGAAGCGCCAAAAATGTCTGCCGATATGTGGATGCCGTTGCTACTTATGATTATTGGTGGCTATTTATTGGTGGCGACTTTAGCGATTTATCGTACTAATACGCTCATTTTGTATCGCGATCAAGGTAAAGCTTGGGTAAAAGAATATATCCGTGGTCAAAATAAATAACTTTTGTCGAACCTTGTAGTATTTGGTAGAACACCATCCTGGGAGCACACTATGCAGCCTTATTTTTATAGCCTATCTGAATTTATCGCCATGGGTGATCATGGCGTTTTTGTGTGGTCATGCTGGGCGATTACGGTAGGCATGATATTTATTTTTATCTGGTATAGCCGCTACCAAAGACAAGCTCTTATTAGGCAGCTGACCATCCAACAAGCGCGGCAAGCACAGCGCGGCTCCAACATTAAAAAACCATCCGCGTCATAAAACTATTATAAAATCATAACCTTAGCCATCAATACATTTTTTAGTCTCTATTCAAAATTTGTACTCATCAGTACGCTCAATGTGCAAAGAGCCTATTGAGGTGGATAAAAAATGCTACCATATAGCTATTAATAAGTAGTTATTAAAAGGACAACCTGTCTAATTTAGTATAAAAAGGCCATCCTTAGCCTTTTTCTCTATTTTGTATAGCAATCACTCATTAATGAGGTAGTGGTATGAACGCAGTTCGACGCAAAAAACTTATGTGGGTCTTTTTTACGCTTGCGGGGGCAGCGGTAGCGGTAGTGCTGGTTATTTATGCCATCGGGCAACAAACCGACTACTATTTTGATCCGACTGCTATTTCTCAGGGCGAAGCCCCACAAGATAAACGTATTCGTGCCGGTGGTATGGTCGTTGCAGGCAGTGTTCAGCGCGCACCCGACAATCCGTTAAATGTCGAGTTTGCCATCACTGATTTTAAATCGACAGTGCCGGTCACTTATCAGGGCATTCTGCCAGACTTATTTGCCGAAAACTCAGGCATTGTCGCTACTGGTAAAATGCAAGGCGAAACCTTTGTAGCCGGTGAAGTATTGGCCAAACATGATGAAAATTATATGCCACCGGAAGTTGCCAAATCATTAAAAGAAAACAACCGCCGCGGTTTAACCCCAGCATCTGAGCAATATAACCCTGCTGAACCGATTCAAGAAACTCAAACGCTACAGCAGTAATGCATTGATCATAAGATTTCAGTAATTAGCAGTTAACTGTAAACATAAAAAAGCCACCGATATGAATATCAGTGGCTTTTTTTATACTTAAAAATTGCTATCTGGCTTAAATAATATTAGTCATCCCATTCAGGTGAATAGTCTGGATGCTCAATTTTACGGCCATCACTGCGAGCGAGTTTGCCAATTTTTTGTAGCTCATCAGCCGTTAGCTTGACGTCAATAGCGTCTAAATTCCCTTGCAGATGCTTAGGATTAGAAGTTTTTGGGATAGCAACACGATTCTTATCCGACAAAATCCATGCGAGTGACACTTGTGCTGGGGTAATGCCATGCTTCTCAGCAATTTCCTTAATAAGCTCATTCTCAAACACATCACCACGCGCTAATGGCGAGTAGGCTTCCAATAAAATATGATGGTTGTTTAAAAAGGTCTGCAAAGTCTGTTGCTTAATAAACGGATGGAACTCAACTTGGTTGACCACAATTGGTACATCGGCATATTTTTCTGCTTCAACCAGGTGGGCGATATTAAAGTTAGACACCCCAATATGACGCGCCAGTCCTTGTTTTTGTAATTCACATAGCGCAGGAATAGTTTCAGATAATGGCACTTGATCGTCAGGCCAATGCAATAGCAGCAAGTCCACATAATCAGTATCAAGGTCTTTTAACGATTGCTTAGCAGCTTCATGCAGTTTTTCAGGCTGAAATTTTAAATCATCAGGAAAAATCTTAGTGGTCAAAAAGAATTTATCACGGGCGACACCAGATTGCTTAATACCTTCACCAACTTCTTTTTCATTACCATAGGCTTGAGCGGTGTCGATATGTTCATAGCCCATCTTTAAGCCTTGACTGACCACCTCAATACAATCTTGACCGGTTGATTGCCAAGTACCGAGGCCCAGCACAGGAATATTGGCTTGTCCGGCGGTACGAATATTATAAGTCTTGGTGCTCATATGATTGTCCTTATTATTGGTATTTTAATTTGAATAGTCTATTTATCGGTTAGCTTATAGATAAAACCGATGTCGCATATAATGCTAAGACTTGATTCGATCCATCCACTATAGAAAAAATTAGGACGAAGTGAAAGAGCAAGTGACGCTTTTCTACAAAGGGCACACAGGCTGTAACGTCATTTTCAGTAAGTGCGGGGTGTATTAATCGTTAAATCTAGCTCATAAAAAACGCCCATCACTCGTTGGCAATGGACGTTTTAATACTCATTCTATCTCGATATTGTGATAGTTATTTGAGCATCCTGATTTAGCTACTGAGCAGCAGCCTCTACAGCAGGTGTAGTACTCGCGTTAGCATCGGTATCAGCAACAACGGTATTAGAGTGAGCACCAAGCTCAGTATCAGCACTCCAGATTTTTGGAAATTTATAACCAGGGAAACTATCATGCGCATACTTTTTAAAGGCGTCTGAATTATAAGCTTCAGTCACGTCTTTCACCCATTTTTTGCCAGTATCAGCAGGTTTGACTGCTGACCAGTTCACATAAGCAAAGCTTGGTTCTTGGAACAGTGCTTCGGTGAGCTTAATGCCAGCATCAGTTGCATAGTTGCCATTAATAATAGCAAAGTCAACTTCATCACGAGCGCGTGGTAGCTGCGCCGCCTCTAACTCAACGATTTTGATATCGTATTTGCTGTTATCAGCAATGTCGGATTTTGAAGCGGTTAATGGGTCGATATTATCTTTGAGAGTAATCCAGCCAAGCTCATTCATCATTACTAAGGCACGCGCAAAGTTACTTGGATCATTAGGGGCAGAAACACTCATGCCTTTATACACTTCTGAAATCTTAGTCTTTTTGCCAGAATAGACGCCAAGAGGGGCAGTCGGCACTTGAAAAAGCTCTACCAAATCAAGATTATTTTCTTTTTTAAAGGTATCTAAATAAGGCTTATGCTGAAAGATATTAATGTCTAAATCGCCATCGGCCAATGCTAAGTTAGGGCGGACGTAGTCAGTAAAAGTCACCAGTTCAACCTCATAACCTTGGGCTTCGAGCGAGCTTTTGACTTGGTTACGTACCATATCAGCAAAATCACCTTCGGTAGTACCGATAACAATTTTGCTATGATCAGGATCGATATCATTAGTTGCTGTTGTTTCAGTCCCTTCAGTAACCGCCTCTTTGGTGGCTTCTGGCGCTGATGAGTTGCTACAGCCGACTAAGACTAAGCTTGATACGCCAACAGCGGCAAATGCGGTCGCCAACTGACGGCTGATATCTGTTAATTTCATGGAATGTCCTCAATAGTAAATAAGTTAGGTGCAAATAGGGTTAGCGTCGCCATTAAAAAAGCAACATGAGTCATGCTGCTATATAAATTAGTGCTAAGTTAGTATTAAAAATAAACGTAGTCAGTTACAAAGTCAAGTTTTATACTCAGGATTAATAGGTGCCAAATCCTGAGTTTGATTCATTAATAAAAATTAGCATTTAATTAAAAAGCCGTTTAGCGTTTATCTAAGCGCGTCGCTAATAAATTACCCCAGGCTTGAATAGCGATTACCATTATTGATAGCATAATAACGATGAAAACCATGACCTCAGTTTGATAACGATAATAGCCGTAACGTATGGCCAAATCACCAAGACCACCGCCACCAATCATGCCAGCGGCGGCTGAAAAAGACAGCAAACTGATACATAAAATGGTTACCGAGGCTACCAGCCCAGAGCGCGCCTCGTTAAGTAGCACCTTAATAATAGTAAATGGGCGTGCACCCATAGACTCGGTCGCCTCAATGATACCGCGTGGTACTTCACGTAGATTTTGTTCTACCAAGCGGGCAAAATAAAACGACCCCGCAATCGCTAGTACCAAGGAGGCCGCTATAGGGCCGATGCCAGTACCAACGATAGCTTTCGTAAAGGGGCTCATCGCAATCATCAGAATCACAAACGGGAAGGCGCGCATAAAGTTGGTAATACCACCAAGCACCCCGTAGAGGGTTTTATTTTGTAAAAACTGCCGATCACTGGATAAGAATAAGAATATCCCAAACATGCCACCGATGACAATGGCTACCGTGGTAGAAATACCTAACATCAAAAAAGTATCCACGAACGCTTGCCAAATCTCTTTGCGCAGCACCCACAACTTATCTATCGAGGCGGATAATTCAGCGCCAGTTAACATGTGTATTTCTCCTGGCTGATTAGTCTTCGTATACCAAACCTTGGCCGATAGGGGTGGTGGCTTGAATCAGACCATCGCGAATACCTGCGACCTCTAATAAATGCCCTTGGTGTAATAAGGCGGCGCGGTGACAGAGCCTGCGAATGACACTCATCTCATGGGTTACAATCACAATAGTAACGCCCAGCTGTTCGTTGATATCACGCAGACAAGTCAGTAAACTGCGGGTGGTTGCAGGGTCAAGCGCACTGGTTGGCTCATCAGCCAGTAATACTTTAGGACTGGGTGCAATGGCGCGAGCAATGCCGACACGCTGCTTTTGCCCGCCTGACAGCTGTGCAGGATAATGGCCGGCGCGATCGATTAAATCAACAATCTCAAGACAGGCCATCACGCGCTTATGAATATCGCGATTAGGGTGACCAGAAACGGTCAAATTAAAAGCCACATTATCGAATACTGTACGATTGGACATCAGATTAAATTGCTGAAAAATCATACCGATATTATGGCGGGCGATACGTAAGTCACGAGCAGAGAGTTTGGTTAAATCAACCCCATCAATGATGACCTGACCGCTATCAGGACGCTCAAGTAAATTAATCAGCCGGAGTAAGGTAGATTTTCCTGCGCCTGAATAGCCCATTAAGCCAAAAATTTCACCTTGCTGCACAGACAGCGACGTCGGCTCAACAGCAGTGAACCAATGCGGTTTGCCGTCTTTGCCTTTTATCGATCTATCGCTTAAAAAGCTTTTGGTCACATCATTTAGAACGATCATGTCACTCATGGAATGCTCAAAATTTAATAAATGTTTTAGCGGTTATAAAAGTGCCGTAAGGTCAGCGCTGTTATTCACAGCGATCGACCGATAACACTATAATAAGGGGCGGTAATATAGCATATTATGCAGCGTTTTGGATATGCGAATCCATGACTGGCTAATGCCGTTTAGTTGCATAAAAAGGGTGATTTTATTTGTGTGATGGCAAGTGAATTTTGTAAAAGTGCCAAAAAGGAGACCTTAAAAGAAGCCGCTAAAAGACATACTAAAAATAGGCTAAAAACAGTAGGCCATATAGGAAGAGTAAGATAGGAGCGTAAGCCGTAAGAAAAATAAATACCGTTAAAAATATCAGTGTCCGCTATATGCGTTCAGCAGCAGCTTAGCTGCGTCTGTTATGGTCACGATAATTATAATGAGGGTCGTGTTTTACAGGCAGCACGATTAAGAATCGGGTATGGCCGTTGATAGTGTCAGTAGTAATATGACCTTGGTGGGCGTTAACTATCTGTGTTACTAAAGATAAGCCCAGTCCCGAGCCTTTTTTCTTTTGTTGTAGACGCACAAACGGACTAAAAATCTCTTCACGTTTATCTTCTGGAATACCAGACCCTTCATCGATCACTGCTAAAACTGCATAGTTGGGTAGCAGACGCACAGGGTCGGGTTTAGATTTTTTTAAATGCTTTTTAAATAAGCTCTCTTTACGCTGGGTAGTCGGTGCGTCATTATTATCAACGTCACTGCTATTTTTATTATTGGTATTAGTTTTGGTGTCAGCAGTTTTGCTCTTATCTTCCGTATCTATCTCTTGTGTTTGTAATGTGACTTCAACTCGTTCCTGAGAATCAGGTACTGCTCGCCAGCTGACCTTTTTGATTTTGTCAGTTAAATCAGAGGTAAGTTTATTATAATTAGAAAATAGTGAATCAGCATTGAGAGCAGGAGTTCTAAATGAGAGTGACTCATCGTTCTCATTGTTTAATGGCGGGTGTTGGGCATTCAACAAATCTTTATCTTCAGCATCAGCAATTAAATCCATTGCTGATATATCAATAGTCATGCGACTATCAGCGTCACTGCTGTCATTAACCTCATCACTGTCATCAACAACAAGCGTCTCACCATTTCTATAAAGGGGCGGAGCCGGCAAGGTTATTGCCTGTTCTGTAGTGTTTGATTTGGGTTTACTGGTATTTTGAGCGTTATTGTTAGACGGTATAGTGATGCGCTGACCTTGTTCATCAACCTCATAATGCTCGCTATCAACAAGCGACTCATCATAATGGTTATAATCTGCACTATTATAATCCGCAAAACTGCGACAAACGACCGACTGTAATAGATAGTCCGGTACCGTATCGGCTTCCTCTTTAGTTTGCACGCCATAAAGTAGGACGGTAACCGGAGGCTCACCATGCAACATCGCATTATTCAGTAAATTGCGAATTAGATGGGTCAACATCAGCGGCTGACCTTCGATCGCGATATGCTCACCGATTAAGGTCACCTCGGAGTAATGTTGACGCTCTTGATTGACCAAGTCATATATATCCATACGCTCAATTTGCTGCAGCACATGGCCGGCATCCAAGCGGCTGACCAGCAAAATACTTTCAACCAAATCATTCAGACCGGATAAATCGCGATTGATGGCTTCAGCACGTTTGTCGAATTTAGCCTTGGTATTTGTTGGCATGCTACCTGCCAGCATGTCCATCATCTCAATCTGCAGGCGAATGCGAGTAATGGGGGTACGCAGCTCGTGTGAGGCATGGGCTAACAGTAAGTTATTGGCCTCAATAAGATGTTCGATTTTTTGGGCGGCTTGGTTAAATCCGCGCGCCAGTAATGCAATCTCGTCATTACCCTGTGCATTAACCCTTACTGTAAAGTCACCGTCACCGAGCTGAGTCATTTGGTGGCTCATCTGATTGATACGCCAAGTCATTGAGCGCGCAATCCACCACAGTACGCCCGCCATAATAAGGAGGAGGAGTAGCGTACCGGTAAATAAGTTTAGGGCCGCAGATAGTACAGGCTTTTTTGGGGGTAGGCGTGACTCATACAGTAGTGTGTAGCCAGTACTGCTATAGACCTGTGCTTGTTGGGTAGGAGGAGTATCAGAGAAAGAAGGAAAAACCCGTGTTAATAAAGACGGCACTGCGGGCAGCACAGGCGACAAATCACTATTGTCCGTCTGCATCAGCAGTTGACCCTTACTATCATACAGACCCATTTTTGCTTGCAGTGATTCATCAAAAATATCGAAGCTTTTTTTGACTACTGCCAGCATGAAGCGTGACTGTAGACGGTTACTCTTACTGACAGAAACATTTAGCTCATGTAAAAATGGATCGATTTGCCCCAAAATTTGGGTTGCAACCACCTCTGAGCGTATGCCGGCATCTTTATCATGGACAAGCTGAGTCAAGAGTACCATGGCTACCGCAAATAAGATAAGTGCCAGCATGACGCTGGCAAATAATCTAGCAAAGACGGAGTGAAAACCGAGCTGCTGCATTACATGGTCTCAGGTATTAGATAATCAGTTATCATATGCTCAGAATGGATGATTCATAACCATTGGTATGCTTGCTATAACGACAGTTGCGTATCAATTTTATAGTTGATAGAAGTAGACTGCTAAACTTGGTCGGTCGCAAATTGATAACCCACACCACGCACAGTAATAATACGTTTTGGCTGACGCGGATTG
This sequence comes from Psychrobacter urativorans, assembly GCF_904846675.1. GTDB lineage: Bacteria > Pseudomonadota > Gammaproteobacteria > Pseudomonadales > Moraxellaceae > Psychrobacter > Psychrobacter urativorans_B. The sequence continues at coordinate 97,258 of NZ_CAJHBT010000004.1, forward strand.
TCTTCGATCAACGCACGCAAACGTGAGATATGGACATCGATAGCGCGATCAATATTGTCCGAGCTGTCATCATTTGGCATCGCTTGCCATAACTGCTCACGATTGAGAACTTTGCCAGAATGAGTGGCAAAGTAATGCAGCAATTGGAACTGATGGGTGGTTAGGCGTACAGATTGTTCATCAATGGTTACTTCATGGCTGTCAGGGAACACGCTCAGACGACCAAAGGTCAAGCTGTCTGACTGACTGTCAGCTTGGTTAGGCTGCTCATGGCGACGGATTACTGAGCGAATACGCGCGAGTAACTCGCGCGGCTCAAAAGGCTTAGAGATATAATCATCAGCGCCCATCTCTAATCCTAAAACGCGGTCTGTGGTGTCGCCCTTAGCCGTCAACATGATAATGGGGACTTTATTAGTAATATGGTTTTTATTGCCGCGAATCTTTTGGCAAACTTGCATGCCATCCATATCTGGCAGCATTAAGTCAAGCACGACCAAATCGATATCGCGCTCTTTGGTGTCCAAAATGTCCAACCCTTCTTGACCAAGGCCAGCATGATGCACGTCATAATAGTTCATGGTCAGATAATCACTGATCAATTCAGCTAAATCTGGATCATCTTCAATCAATAGAATCTGCTTACTCATGGGGTGTCCTTTAGTTATCATTATTACTCATTTAAGATTTTAATTGGCATTATTGTTTAATTGAGCGTTATAAGCTATTTGAGCATTATAAAAACACTGCTAAAAGTACTATCAATTATAAGTCTTTTTAAGATATTTAATGCTTCAAGTTTTGATGGTTTAAGACAGTTCTTATTCTGCCTAACTATAGTAGTCGCAAACAAGACACCCTTTGTTAATATTTCTACACAATGTAACGCACGTCCTATAAATTATGAAACAATCACTTTTTTGCCAGCAGATTCAAGAGGCAAATCCGCCAAACAAATCAAGCTGTCATTAGTAATACCTGCAATTAGATATTGTTCAGTGCTAGGGTTATATTCAATAACTTCTACCGGCTGGCGGGTGAGGCGTTGGTTTTGTTTGATAATCCAAACGTTAGCCATAAGTTGCGATAAAGGCCGATATGGGGGTTTTTGCAGTTCAGTCAAGTCGACATCATGGATACTGCGTTTAGGTACGATGGTGCCCACTTTTATCTGTCCATAATTAACGCGGCCGATGACGGCCATTTTAGGTTGGAGGATGCCGCGACTGGCCTCGTTTTTGATAACGTGGACGTAGACTAATAATTGCGCAGATTGACTATCTGCTAGCAACTTGCTGACCTGTCCGGTGAATTTTTCGGTCAAGCCTTCTGTAGTAAAGTTGACCGTTTGCCCAACGGATAACTGTGGTTCAGCCTGAATAGGCAGCGTGGCAATAAAGCGTAAATCACTATCATCTTCTAAATGCAACAGTTTATCACCCGTATTTATCTGTTGCGCGGTCTCTATATAGAGGTCACTCACTTTTCCTGAAATGCTGGCGCGTATGGTTATCAATTGATCGGAATTTGCTGCTACAACAGCGCTATCGTCTGCCTGCACTTCTTCTGTTGTCGCTACTTCGCTAAGCTCTTTAGTTAGTTGGTCATTAGTACTTATAGTTGTATCTGCTTTATTACTCACTGGCGTGGCGACTGCTTGTTCGATAGGGACGCTATTTGTACTAATTTTTGATTGCTGATTGGTCGTATTTTTGGCTGCTTGATTGTTAATACCATTTTTTCGGGCCGTAGCCTCTTTTGTAGTAATGTCCGTAACAGCATTTTTAACTGTTTGGCGTTGAACAATGAGTAACGGTGAGCCTTTTTCTACCCACTGACCTTTAGTGACTAATATTTGTTTTATTTGCAAGTCCTGCGCGGCGGTTAGCCGAGCCTGCTTGATAGGTTCAATATCACCTTGTAGTCCAAGACTGGGCTGATAGCGTGACGGCTTGACGTCCAAAATATATTCTGGCGCCATGGTGACGCTGCCAGCACTGATGATAATGGGCGGGTCTTCAGCAGTGGTTGAGGTTGCAGTAGGCGCTGGCGGTTGACAGGCGGTCAGTAATCCTGTCATGGGTACAGTGGTTAGTAATAACGAACAGCGTAATAAAGTGCTTAATAAAACACATCGTGGAGCATAATTTTTATTGCACACCGAAAATATTAGAGCCATCATTATTAACCACCATTATAAACCTAGGTTTTATTATATAGGTAAAGCGCACATGGTGCGACAGTAATGCGTGCGCTGTTAGGCGGTTAGATAGACCAATATCTCTGGTAAATAGAAGGATAATATTTTCATCTATAATTCAGCGTTAGTTGTCCTATAATTCACCATATAAACCACAGTTTATATGGTGAATTATAGGACAACTAATAGTTAACTATTAAACGAGACACAATTAAATGACTGGATAACCGCCATAGATTATGTTAAAACAAGCACAGAAGTTATCATTGATACATAAGCGATACAAAAATATAACTAACTCTGTAGCGCTCTAAAAAGTTAAAGTTAGAACCCTTTAAGTTTTCAGTCATTGAATTATTAGTCATCCCAGCATAAGTTGATTAACCAGATTGATAAGAAACCCGTTAGTAGTAAGAAGTTTGGGGAATAAATAGCGCTCATTTGAAGTGTTTTTTGCTATGATTAGCGGCGGTAAAATTCGCTATAGCATTAAGGAGTTTTAAGTACGCACTAAGGAGTTTTAAGTACGCACTGATGATTCATCGGTAAGATGTAGATAGTTATTGAGCAATGCTCAAGTCCATAAATGGCGCTAACAATATTGGTATCTGTTAATTTTCACATGCAATATCTAAAAAAATGCCTACTATAAAGGTACGAGCCGTCAGAAAATTGCGTATAGCAGCTAGGAAGTAGTGACTAATATACTAAACATAAATCATATTAAAGACAAATATTTGTTCAAGGGATTATGATAATGAAAAATAATTTTGATGGGTTAAAGGTCATGGTCATTGATGATTCAAAGACCATTCGCCGTACTGCTGAGACCTTATTACAAAAAGCAGGCTGTGAAGTTGTGACTGCCATTGATGGCTTTGATGCGCTAGCAAAGATCGTTGATAACAATCCAGATATCATTTTTGTCGATATTATGATGCCGCGTTTAGACGGTTATCAGACCTGTGCTTTAATTAAAAATAACCCTGACTATGCCAATAAACCGGTAATTATGCTGTCCTCAAAAGATGGTTTGTTCGATAAAGCACGTGGACGCATTGTGGGCTCTGACGAGTACCTTACCAAGCCATTTAGTAAAGATGAGCTGTTCGATGCCATTAATCAATATCGCTAATAGCGGCAGAGGGTTGATTGGTGTTGTTAGTAACAGCTCGTTTCTCCTTAATAGTTCATTTAAAGCTTCATTTGTCATTGCTAAGTTATATAACTTGATGCGTTGTCTCAGGTTTTACTAAATTAGCTATTACTAATTTTATATCTTGATCGATATAATCAAAAACAAAGGATATATCCATGACAACTGTGTTAGTCATTGACGACTCGCCTTCTGAGATGGCAAAATTTCGTGACATGCTTGCGAAAAATAACTTTCGAGTATTAGAAGCGGCTAATGGTGAGGAAGGCTGCGCAATGGCAATTGAGCATCTGCCAGATGTGGTATTGATGGATGTAGTCATGCCTGAAATGAACGGTTTTCAAGCTACTCGAAAAATTACACGGGGCAAAACGACTTCTCATATTCCGGTGGTGATTATCAGCACTAAAAACCAAGAGACGGATCGGGTTTGGGGTAAGCGTCAAGGTGCGAAAGAATACTTAACTAAGCCGGTAGATGAAGCTGAATTGATTCGCATTATTCGTAACGTTACGGAGTAACTTGTGGCTTCAAGAGGCTTCATAGAACTGCTGCGCTTGGCTGATTTAGCTAAAGCTCGTAAAACCGGTCGGCAGAGTGGTAGAGAGGCGGACTGGCGCGGCGTAGTGTTCGAAATTGGTGGTCAGCGATTGGTGGCTCCGCTGGGTGAGGTATCTGAGGTGCTAACAATGCCTGAATACACCGGCATGCCATTAGTACAGCCCTGGTTGCTCGGTATTGCCAATGTCCGTGGCCGCCTGTTACCGCTGACTGATTTGGCGAAATTTTTGCATATTCCCAGCCGGTCGCGGCAGATGAGCCAGCGTAAAGTCATTGTGATTGACCATCAGTCTATATTCATAGGGCTGCTAGTCGATCAAGTGCTGGGTATCGAGCAATTTACGCGCAGCCAATACCGCGCTGAAGCCATCAATATTGATTCACCGTTTGCTCCTTATAATCATGGTAAGTTTTTGAAAAATGAGCAAGATTGGTTTATTTTTATGCCCAGCTTATTAGTACAAGACCCACGCTATATTGACGCTGCTATATAATGATTTGTGATTAAAAAATTGCCTTGCTCATTGAATGCAAAGTAGCTAGTTATGAAGCTATTTAGCAAAAAGTAACTATGAATGATAATGCATAAATAACAATACGTAATGAATAACGACTGGCATGCCATGATGATATGTCGGCAATCATACTGACTTTAACTCAAGCTATTTATCAATTATTGCTAAAAATAGCCCGAGTTAAAGTCAGTCACGATACGACTTAGAAGACTGTTTGGAAGGAATAAGTACGATGAGTGATGTTATAAAAAATCCTGTCACTGGCGCTCAAAGAAGAACCCCAACCATTAAGGACTCTAGTAATCAGAGTAAAATATTGTTAGGTTTTTTTGCCTTAATGAGTGTGATAAGTCTTATTTGGTTGATTAACTCGTTATCGACGATAAGTACCTATTTAAACAACATCAATCAGCTGGAAGTCAGCTCCGCTAATATTGTAAAAAATGTCAACGATGCGACATTCTCGCGTGATACAGCGCTAAATGTTAGCGCTTATGATGCATTACAAACAGACGTCCAGAATTATGAATCAGCGCTAGAATCAGCGCAGCAAAACGGCACCGACGATCAAGCTGTCTTTGCAACACTTGCAGAAAAATGGCAAGTCAACAAAGAAAGAATCGACTATGTTTTGAACCATCGTAGCGATGTCAATGCGCTACAAGAATTAAAAGACAATGTCGCGAATGCCACTAAGCAGCTGCAAACCGATTACGGTAGGGGAGTTGAGCAAGCTGTCAGGGCTAATTTGCCAACTGCTGCTATCAGTAATATGCAGACGCAAACCTTGCGTGCTGAGCGTCTGTCTACTGAAATGGATAATTTGACACGCAGTATTGATGGCACGCCTGCAGATTTTAAAGAACAAGCAGATGCCTTTGCCCAAACGCTAAGTACACAGCAGCAAAGTTATGGCACAGTCGTACCTGCCCTAAAAAATATCGCTGAAACTTATAATCAAGATATTGCACCGGTGGTAGAGCAGCTATTAACGTTGAATAATCCTGCCATCGAGTCGCGCGAAAATGCCCGCGCTTTAGGTAATCTGGCTACTGAGACTCAAGCCCAGTTAGTTGATGTCGATCGCAATATTTTAAAACGCGGAAGCGTAATTTGGCCGGCTTTGTTGTTCTTGTTAGGATTGTTGGGGCTGGTATATGCCTTATCACAGCTATTAGGGCAGCGCGGCAGCTCTGAGCGCTCAATGATTGAAAAAGAAACCCTACGTCGCCGTCAAGAGGCAGAAACGGAGTCAGAACGCGCGCGCCAAATTCAAGAGGAGAATGAGCGTAATCAGATGGCGATTTTGCGCCTACTTGATGAGCTTGGTGACTTAGCAGAAGGGGATCTGACAGTCAATGCGACCGTATCAGAAGATTTTACTGGGGCGATTGCTGACTCAGTGAACTTCGCTATTGACCAATTACGTCAGCTGGTATTGGTAATTAACAGTACGGCGGATCGTGTCTCGCAGTCCTCTGAACAAACACAGATGAATGCCGTTGAGCTTGCTGAAGCGTCCGAACACCAAGCGCAAGAAATCGCTGGAGTATCCGCAGCAATCAACGAGATGGCAGTGTCCATCGACCAAGTATCAACCAACGCTACTGAATCTGCGACGGTTGCTCAGCGTTCTGTTGCCATCGCTTATAACGGTGCCGATGTGGTACAGCGCTCCATTGAGGGTATGAACGTTATTCGTGACCAGATTCAAGACACCTCAAAACGTATCAAGCGTTTGGGTGAGTCGTCACAGGAGATTGGTGATATTGTTGGCTTGATTAATGACATTGCTGACCAAACCAACGTCTTGGCATTGAACGCCGCTATTCAGGCCTCAATGGCTGGGGAAGCGGGTCGCGGTTTTGCAGTCGTAGCCGACGAAGTTCAACGTTTGGCTGAGCGTTCAGCCAATGCGACCAAACAGATCGAAACCTTGGTAAAAACCATTCAGGCCGATACTAACGAAGCGGTTATGTCGATGGAATCAACCACTTCTGAAGTAGTACGCGGAGCGCGCTTAGCAAAAGATGCGGGTGAAGCATTGGAAGAAGTACAAAGTGTTTCTAATACACTGGCTGATTTGATTCAAAATATCTCTAACGCTGCCCAGCAACAGGCTGATTCTGCTGGTCACATCTCCAACACCATGAATGTTATTCAAGATATTACTTCGCAAACGTCGTCTGGTACGATGGCGACCGCGCGTTCGGTTGGTGAGCTGAGTGAGATGGCAGTTGCGTTACAAGAGTCGGTTACTGGTTTCAAATTGTCTGATAGTGACGAGCTCTTACATGACGAACATGACAATTTTCAAATCGTGTAATGAACGTCATAGCTGGCCTGGCTTAAGGTGTCATTGGAATGTTAGTACCCAAGTAAACTATGTGCAGCGCCGTAGAAGTGTATAGCCGATAAGGCCGATTAATTATTGAAGACGCTTAAACAATCGCCGCTGAAGTCCAGCAATTTTAATACGCGACAGGGGCGGCGTTATGTTGAAAAAGAGACTGGCTTTATATTGCCCGCTAAACAATGGCAATGGTTGGTTAATGCGGTTGACAATACTGCTAGCGCCAATGGGCTGCTCGTCGGAGCAGGAGGCGTGGTGATTGGTAATGAGCTTAGCACCAGGGGAGGGGCTAGGATAGCGTCCTGCCAATATGCGCCGCATTAGTCATCCCCAAGTTGACGCATGGCAAAAGATAAGTGGATGAACTCAGTTAATGAGTTTAAGAATAGTCAGACTTTTTTTGGAAAAATGAAATCTTATTAGGGAAGAGACATTGCTAATTAAATAGTGTTACTAGAGCAAAATTTACTAAATAAAGTGTGACTGTAACAACTAGTAGGACAAGCTGATAACAAACCAGCACGCTAGTATACTAAATACAGTAGCTTTCTAATTACTGACACTGACAACCACTAATCACGATAGCAAGTTGATATGGCCGCATGGATTAACGATAAACGAATTAGGATAATCCTATGAAGAACCAGCCTAATGAAATGGTGACGCTTGAGTGGCTGTTGCCACTATTCAATCAGCAATTATCGCAGTTGTCTGATGGCTGGCAAGTAGACGCTGATACTGTCGATCCAGAAGACGCTACTAATTTTAAAAATACTACTAATCTTAAAAACCCTATTAGTTTTGAAGTTATGGAGCACGATTACCATCAGCTTAGCGGCGCTTTGATCATGGCCAATCTGCCACGCTTAGCAGAGTTAGCAGCTAAATTGAGCTTGTTAGCAGAAATCGGTTATCAGGACGTTCTTAATGATGAACAGTATAAAAAAGCCCGATTTGCGCATCAATTATTGCAATATGAGCTGACTCAATATGTGCAAATAGGCAGCTATCGTGGTTCTTTAATCATCAAAACTATTGAGGTTCTCGCGCGGATAATAACCAAAACTACAACAACGTCTGAACAAATGGAGGATTTGCAAACTCAGGCTTTACTCTCTAATGACTCTCCCACTCATACTGTTACTCATTATCCTGCTATCCCCTACCAAGAAGTGACCGTAGCCACTCCTACAGTATTAACGGTCATCCCTCTACAAGCTCCGCAATACCAGCAACTACTAACCGTTTGGCGTCATCAAGCACAAAGGCTACTGGCTGAAAATAACAATCAGCCGTCAATATTAGTATTACTTGAAAAGGTCAGTCATTATTTATGGCAGAGTACCAAGAGTAGCCTGCAGCAGCGACTGTGGTGTATGACTGAACTGTGGTTAAATAATTTGGCGCAAAACAAGCGACCGTTACCTATACATTACACCGCGTTATTAGCAAGTTTAGAGCGAGTTATCGATGCCTATAGCTTACAAGCTGGGCAAGATATTAGCTCACTAACCGTCCAAGATACGGCTCAGTCGGATTCTAGCGCTGACTTACAAGACTCTAATTCTTTGTCTCACGATTTTTTAGCCCCGCATTTACTTGAAAGTCTGATCGCCGATATTTACATTCAGTTGAGCGGGTTGACGCACATCAGTGCTCACGCGCAGACCTTACTAAGCCACTTACCAGAATCTACTGATGCAAACTTACGTTTTTTGCCGCGTATTTTAAGTGAGATTGAGACGGTCATTTTTGCTTTAGATCAACCGCAAACATTGTTAGAGCCGCTACAAAAGATAAAAAAACAGCTAAGCATGCGTGGCTGGACATTCTACGAGTCACAAGTTAGTCGAATTATAGTTGATTTGATCGATAGTGCTGAATCGGAGTCTGTTTTTGCTCAAATGCAGTGGCAGATTGAGCATCAACTACAAGAGCTCTATAGCGCGATATATGATATCGAGCAATCTATACGTAACAAGATTGGTGATGGCATGTCTGTTGCATCCACCAACAGCGCGGCTGTTTCTGAACAAGAAATAACAACTCAGCAGTCTGGGCCCATAGCGCCAGATGATGGTGCGTTGCGCCAGTTGCGTATCGCCGTTGAAGATGTCAAACATCACTTTAATGATTATGTCCAGCGTCAACAGCCATATTTACTGCCTCGAGCTGAAACATTCGCTGAGATTGGTGATGCTTTTGATGATATGGGACTAACTGCTGCACGGGAAGTTACCAATAAGATCAGCTTGCTATTCGCTCAAATCGAGGCATGTGATATTAGCGCACTAGGTTGGGGTTTGACTCAAGCTTTGGCTGATGGACTGTCCTCAATTGAGCTGCTGTTAGATTATTTAGCACAGCAAGTATTCGACCAACCATTATTGACGCATTCTGCTGCCTATATTGATAAGGCTGAACAGTTATTAACAGAACTTATTTATAACCCTATTGATGACGCGGCAGCTACGGATAGCCAACCTACTGATGTGTCTTCTAAAGCGTCCGCTCATGATGTGGTGCGTTACGATGATGACGGTGAAATTGGCGTTGATCTTAATGTTACGGCTGTCGTTTCTGCTGATACAAATAATGATGCCTATTATGGTAACGCCAACAATGTAGACAACGCGACCGATGCTAAATATTTTCATAGTGCCAGTAATAGTAATAATGAAGCGCTAGATAGCACGATTGTAGAAAGTGCAGCGCTACAAGTGGCGCGAACCCAATTGCAGCCTGATAGCGTTGAGGTGGATGAGGAAATACGAGACATCTTTATCGAAGAGGCTAATGAGATTATTAGCGATTTAGAAGACTTTTTGCCTATATGGGCGCAAGACTCACAAGACTTAACGCCTTTAACAGAAGTATGTCGTGGTTTTCATGTGCTTAAGGGTGCAGGGCGCACGGTTGGTGCCTTTAGCATTAGCGAGATGGCCTGGGCGATTGAAAGCCTACTGAACCGTATTCTGGATAAAACTTTATCCGTTACCGATCAAGTAGTCGATTTAGTATTACAGACTACCCAACACCTACCAATTTTAGTAGCGGATTTTACTGCACAGCGGCCACCAAGTACTGATCCGGCTCTTACTATTCTACAAAGTAGTAATACAGTGGCAGGCCAACCACTCGATTACGGTATGAGCCCGCCTGCCGACCCAGATATTGAGCAACAGTCAGATAGTATAGATATAGACGCCACAAGTGCCGATATTAACACTGATGACAATGTTAGTAATGATGCTAATGGTAGTATTACCGATAGCGCTGACAATACGAATAGCGTTGCAGATGACGATGAAGTGGATGGTTATCATAATAATAACCTCGATACGCGACCAATTACAGATGCGCAGTTACCGGCTATACTGACGCCATTTATAGCAGTGGCTGAACAACTGCCATCGGATACACAAGATGCTGACCCTGATATCAAAAAGATATTTATTGAAGAAGCAGAAGAGGTCTTAGCAGAAATTACACCGTTATGTCGACTTTGGAAGCAAGCGCCAGAAACCTTAACAGTGCTACCTGACATTCGCCGCGGCTTTCATACCCTAAAAGGTTCAGGGCGCATGGTTGGCGCTAATTATACCGGTGAGCTGGCATGGGCAATAGAAGATATGCTCAACCGTATTTTAGAGCAAGCTATCAAGGTCACTCCAGATATTGTCCAGTTGACTGATGATGTTTTAGCCGCCTATCCAGAATTAATGAATACCTTTGCAGAAGAAGAGGATGAAGCTAATAATCCAAAAATTTATTCTGCCATGGTACCGTTATGGGTAGCTTGTGCACAGGTCTATAGTAAACAATATGGCGATGCGTTCAGTTATCCTGACGTACGCTCACAGTGGTTGTTACAGTCGCCCCCCAAACAGACAGATGGCCCTTCTACAAAAGCCATAACAATGGCCGCTGAAATGGCTAATGATGCCAAAGCTAGTATAGAGAACATGTTACAGACCTTTCATACTGTGAATGAAATTATGGCAGATGCTCCTGCAGTAATGCCTAATCAAAGTAGAGAGGAACAAGAATTTTGTAAAATTTTCGTTGAAGAGGCACAGACGTTATTAAAAAAAATTAATGACTTCGTCAGCGATAATGAATACCAATCCCAAATTGAGGTGAGTGATGAAGTCGTTCGCGCGTTTCATACTTTACGCGCCGCCTCTGGCTCAAGCGCCCTTGCAGCTATTAGTGAGGTCAGCGCTGCGATAGAACAAAGTTTAGAGCAATTTCAACAACAAGATATCATGATGAATGCTCAGCATCTACAAGCACTCACTAAGTCAACGGCCCTAATAGAAGATTATTTAGTTGCTTATAAAGAAAGTGTACAACAGCAAAGTCAGCCTGTGGAGACGGACGCAAAAAGTCAGCAGGACTTGGCATCATTACAAGCGATGCTGGGTGAAATAGAAGTCACATCTGTCGGTCGTGATAGTAAGCTTAGTGTGGCACAGCTCCTTGACTGCGATATCGATGGACTACTAGATGCCGATTGCCAATTACGCACAGCATTTAGCAGATCTGACCTTGAGCAAATACAAGTTTATGTACGACAACAGTGCGCACAAATTGCACGCTTGGCGTCAAAAACGGCTGACTCTTCCAAGTTTACCTTGATACTCGGTGCCCTAAACGAGGCTTATAGTTATATTACTGAGCATCCTAAAAGTGCACATAGCGAGCTTATACAAGCGCGCCTACTTGCTGGTCATGCGCAATTGGTCGACTTATTTGATGCCTTGGCTGGCAGCATGTCTTTGAAAGTTGATAAGCAAGTGGTTGCAGATTTGCAGGCGCTGTCTACTTCCGATACTGATATTGAAACCAATATCAAGAATACTTTGTCCAATGACTTGATAAACGAGAAAGTAGATACAGCTAATAAAAATAGCGTTGAAGTCCTGCAATCTATCTTAACGCACCCTGTCGAGAGTATACAAGCGGACGAGCTCCAGCTTGAAGCAATTGATACCGATATTGAGCTGCTAGAAATTTTTTTAGAAGAGGCGCAAGAGTTGGATAGCGCCATTGCGCAAACGTTCAGCAAATGGCGCGCTGATATTGATAGTATAGTGACATTGAAGATATTGCAGCGGTATTTGCACACCATTAAAGGTGGCGCGCGCATGGCAGGTATTCATAGTATTGGCGATTTGACCCATGAAGCCGAAAGCATCTACGAAGCTTTCGTTGAAGCGCGATTACAACCAACCCCGCAGTGGTTGACCATTATGCAAATGGTTCAAGACAGCTTGTCTTTACAGATTGACTATGTGGTGCGTTACCAAGAGTCATTTTTTGCACATGAATTAATCGCTCAGCTACAACAATTCGAAAAAACGGACCAGTTACCAGTAACGGTCACATTGGTATTACCAGCGCTACAAAATCATATGAGCGGTGATGATAGCGAGACCGTAATAGATGGTGGTATCGCTATCGATAAGGCTTCTAAGATTGTGAGTCTTGACAGTCTTATTGCCCTGTCATGGGTTGATGGTTTGCCTGACCCTGATATTTTAGAGGTGTTCTTAGAAGAGGCTGATGAGCTGATTGCCAGCAGTACTAAGTACTTGCAGTTATTCTTGAGCAACATCAGCGATATTGTGGCTCTACAAGCGTTACAGCGTGATTTGCATACCATCAAAGGTGGCGCACGTATGGTGGCTGCCAATGGTATTGCAGATTTGGCGCATGAAATGGAAACTGTCTATGAAGAGTTGGCTATTCGCCGCCGCCCTGCGACCAAAATGGTTGCGCAATTACTGGTCACTTGTCATGATTGGTTGGCCGATGCCGTATTTATCCTTAAACATCACCTTAACCCCCCGATACCTTCTGCATTAGTAGCTGCCTTACAGCAGTTTAGCAAAAACCCTGATAGTCTAAAAAGTGTTCCTGTTGAGTCCCTACAATTGCAGCTTAATGCTATTTTTGCGGCGAAGACCAAGCGTGAGTCAGTGCGCGGCGTTGATGATATCAGTGTAATGCCATCGATGGCGGGTAGCTTTGTTGAGCAAGAGCAAAGCAGCAGCAGTAACGAGATGATTCGTATCTCAGGCAACTTGATTGAGCACATGATTAACCTATCAGGTGAGTCGGCGATTAACCGTGCGCGTATTGATATGGGTATGAGCAGTCTGACCAATAGTATTGAAGAGATGGGTACGACGGTACAGCGTCTAGCAGACCAATTGCGCCGGATGGAGAGTGAACTTGAGCAGCAGATTTTATCGCAAATCTATGATGAAGAGTTGCTAAAAAATGAAAGCTTTGATCCACTGGAGATGGATCAATATTCCTCTCTAAATCAGTTATCGAAATCTTTAACAGAGTCGGCTTCCGACTTAATTGATATTAATGGAACTTTGTTAGAGAAAACCCGTGATAGCGAAAGCTTGTTATTACAATTATCACGGACGCAAACGGAACTGCAAGATGGGTTGATGAACTCACGGATGGTGCCTTTCGAGCGTTTGACACCGCGTCTGGAGCGCATTGTACGGCAGACAGCCAATGAGCTTAATAAGATTGTAGAGCTTACGATTGTCAATGCGGATGATGAGATGGACAGAACCATTCTTGAGCGCATTACGTCACCACTTGAGCACATGCTACGAAATGCGGTGGATCACGGTATTGAAAGCCCGCAGGTCCGTCTTAATGCTGGCAAGAGTCGCAGTGGTCACATCACGTTAGAGGTTTTGCGTGAAGGTAGTGAAGTGGTCATTAATTTGACTGATGATGGTCGCGGTATTAATGTTGATGCCGTACGCCGAAAGGCGGTCTCTCAAGGTCTTATTGATGCTCATGATAATAGATTGTCTGAGCTTGATGTCATGCAATATATCTTTAATGCCGGTTTGACTACCAGCCAGAAAGTCACGCAAATCTCAGGGCGCGGAGTAGGGATGGATGTGGTCATCAGCGAGGTCCGTCAGTTAGGCGGCGTGGTGACAGTAACTTCTGAGCCTGGGCAAGGGTCGCGCTTTACCATGCGCTTACCGCTCACTGTGGCGGTGTCCGATGCTTTAGTAGTACGAGCAGCGGATAGTTATTATGCCATTCCTTTAGTGCAGATTGAGCGGGTGGTGCGCGTCAACCCTGAGAAACTCTACGATTACTATCAGTCGGGTCAGGCCACTATGCGTATCGAAGAGGCGGATTACCGTGTTCGTTATTTAAATGATATTTTAACGGGCAATAAGCTCAATGAGCTGATTGTTAGTACCAATACTAGCTTGCCCGTTATCATTGTCAAAAACCGCGCAGGACAAAGTTTGGCGCTACAAGTCGATCAAATCGCCGGCTCACGTATCGAGGTGGTGGTAAAACCGCTTGGCAAGCAGCTGTCGCATTTAGCAGGTATCTCAGCGGCAACTATTATGGGTGATGGTTCAGTAATGCTGATTTTAGATTTAATAGCGTTATTACGTAATGTTCCAGCACACAAAGATAACGCGCAAATGGTAGCTTCGCAAGCTCGTATTAATGATGTGCCCCAAGTAGGCCATCAGCCAACGGTACTAGTGGTTGATGACTCAGTGACGGTTCGAAAGGTCACCTCGCGCTTCTTAGAGCGCCAAGGAATCACAGCAGTGGTGGCAAAAGATGGCATAGATGCCATTGAAATATTGCAAGAGTTGACGCCTGACTTGATTCTATTGGATATCGAGATGCCGCGAATGGATGGCTTCGAGGTAGCAACCCAAGTCCGATTTGATAAGCGTCTACACCACATACCTATTATTATGATTACTTCAAGAACGGGTGAGAAGCATCGTGAGCGTGCCTTTGAGATTGGCGTCAACGACTATATGGGTAAACCTTTCCAAGAGAAGGAGTTGTTACGTAAAATCCAGGATCTATTGGACTCAAAAATGAGTATCACTCATAATGAATAACACTTGGGTAGCCCTATTACGCCGATTTATATTTTATTGCCGCATCACTTTAATAAAAGTATGGTTAAAACCTTACCGCGTATACTCAACTGGCATAACGATTGGCGTTGTTAGGTCCTCAATACTATCCAGCGGCTACGCTCTGGGCACTGCCTTTTACGTTAATGAGATGAGTACTGATTTTTCTGAACCCCAACCTTCTCAACCTTAATATTCTTCACTTTAACGTCTTAGCCCTTAGTCTTTAATATTTTTTATTTTAATCTATGATGAGCGATCCATGAACCAAGTAAGAAAACATACGTTTGAAGCAGTAAGTCTGCTGACAGCGGACAATGGCATGCTTGATGTGACCCTTGTTCCTGCTATTAATCAGCCTGACTGGATTATCCCTAGTAGCTTAATCCTTAGCGTTGATAATTATGACGATCGCATTTGGACTTATCTGTGGCAGCAGCAAGAAGTGATGGTATTTCATCTACTACCATGCGATCAAACCCCAGATAAACTCATTGTGTTAGAGGGAAATACGACGGTGCATCGATTGGCGTTGCAGACCGCAGGCGAGCTGCGTGAGCTAAAGGTCAGAATCTCCGATGTTAAAGACGCAGAATTGCCTGAACGTTATGTTGATGTTGCCATTAGCAATATTGACTATAATAAAGCCAAAGACGATGGATTCAATATCTATAAGCAGATCAGTAGTGAAGATGAGGGCGAAAACAACAGACAAGATATAGTCGAAGAACACTTCAGAGAAAATGTGGTGTTATCCTACTTATTCCAAACGGTTGTTATTGATGACATCCCTTATATCGTACCCGATTTGGATAAAATTTCTCACCAGTTAGTTGATTTAGACAGTTAGAATAAAGTGCTTTATCAATGATAAATAATAGTAAAATATTTCCGGAAACAATTTGTTTATAAGTATTTTATTAAAGCATATTGTATCAAGATACAATAGGGCGTTTAGATCAGCATCGCTAAAAAGGGTATTTATGAATAAGGGTAATGTCAGCGTGCAAAAGTGGCCAGCTAGTAGCCGAGTGTTTCACTGGATCAGCGCATTATTATTGCTAGGGACGTGGCTGCTCATGTTGCTATACAGCTATACCGATAGTAAGGTATATATCGGTTTGCATAAAGCCTTTGGTATCAGTGTATTGTTTTGGATGATTGCGCGGGTGATTAATCGTGTGTTTATGAAAGCACCACCCTCGGTGCCGATGCCTAAATGGCAAGCCATAATAGCCCACTTAACCCATTTTGCTTTGTATGCCTTGCTGATTGCTATGCCAATAACCGGACTGTTGATGTCAGTTTATGGGGGACGTCCGGTTGATATGTTTGGTCTGTTCCAAATTCCGGTATTTGTGACCCCAGATCGAGGTATGGCACGTTTCTATAATGATGTACATGCTGATATCATTTGGCCGATGATTATCGCGTTTACCTTAGCGCATATTGGCGCGGCGTTATACCATCAGTTTATCAAAAAAGATGGTTTAATGGATCGTATGTAATAGTGGTTCATTGATATTAAGCTGCCGAAAAAAAGGTATTACTGATAAAAAAGCACAACTAACAACGAAGAATATGAGCCATAAAAAATGCCCTAAGTATCAAGCTTAGGGCATTTTTTCGAACACTTAAAATGTTTGTTGATTTACTGAATATTGCTATACTTATTTTTTATGCTCAGGCAAGCTAATGTTCATCTCAAGCACATCAAGGGTATCTTCATGACGATGGTTGATATTCACATCATCAATCTGTACACCATTGACATATTTATTCACCACTTCAAGTATTTCACGTTTCATTTTTTCGATACGATCAGTAGTTAAGCGATTATTTAAACGGTTTTCACTGGCAACGATAACTTTTAGGCGCTCAGTTGCCATATTGGCACTACCCGCATCGCCAGCATCATCTGTACCGAATAAGTTACTCCAAAATCCTTTTTTCTTGCTCATTATTAACCTCCAAACCAGCGCTGTAAGAAACTCTTTTTCTTCACGTCAATATGACGTAGGGGTCGCTCTTCACCTAAGAAGCGGGCGACGATATCGTCATAGCATTGACCAGCAACTGAGTCAGTATAATGAATGACTGGCTCGCCATGGTTAGAGGCTTCAAGCACAGAGTGACTCTCGGGAATAACACCTAATAATGGCACTTTCAAGATGTCGTTAGAGATGGTTTCAATACTCATCATCTCATTGACCGCTGCGCGTTCCGCATTATAGCGCGTGATGATCAAATGCTCACGTATTGAACCTTTGTCTTCTTCAACTTTTTTGGTGCGGCTTTGCAGAATACCAATAATACGATCAGAGTCACGTACTGAAGAAATCTCAGGGTTAGTAACGATAATGGCCTCGTCGGCATGATACATGGCCAGCTGAGCGCCGCGTTCAATACCTGCTGGCGAATCACAGATTATATAGTCAAATTGCTTAGACAGCTCCTCCATGACTTCCGCTACGCCCTCGTTAGTCAACGCATCTTTATCACGCGTTTGGCTGGCAGGCAGGATATATAAATTTTCCAGCTGCTTGTCCTTAACCAAGGCTTGTGACAGGCGGGCATTGCCTTTAATGACATCAACAAAGTCATAAACAATACGATTTTCACAGCCCATAATCAAATCTAGATTACGCAAGCCCACATCAAAATCGATAACCACTGTCTTATAGCCACGTAATGCTAAACCGGCGGCAAAAGAAGCACTGGTCGTGGTTTTGCCCACACCGCCTTTACCTGAAGTGATTACAACAATCTTTGCCACAATGGCACACTCCTATCAATCAATGGGATGTCTGTTAAATAAAACAGCGCGTTCGCTTATGAGATAACTATACTCTGCGTGTGTAAGACTAGCATAAATAATCAAAAATTTATAGCAAGTCTGCATGAAACGACAAAATACGACTAAAATAAATAGGACGTCATTACGCAGATTATAAATCTTCTCGCTTTTACTATCTTGTTATATAAACATAACAAAATGATTTTATACAGTATCGATTACTTTAAACACCAAGCCTTGACCTTCAACAAAGCGCACTTCTACTGCTTTATCAATGACCTCTTCTGGTAAGTTATCACGCAAGCAGTAGGTGCCGGCGACTGATACTAGGCTGGGGTTAAAAATTTGGCAAAAGATACGAACGTCTTTATCACCGGTGGCACCTGCAACCAAACGTCCTTGCGCGCGTCCGTAGACATGCAAGTTATTATCAGTGATGGCTTCAGCGCCACTATTAACGCTATTGGTTAATATTAAATCACCGCCAACATGGTTCAAGCTTTGGCCTGAGCGCAGCATTTGGTCATAGATTAAACTGGTAATGTGTTCTGCACTAAGGAAAGTTTCTGTAGGCGCGGATGTTGCGTCAGGAGAATCTTCGACGGTCGAGGGAATGACCGCATTATCAAGTGGTGCTTCAGAGGCCGTACTAACCGCTGCTTGACTGATCTGAGTCGTTGGTTTTTTACTGGGTAAAATGCGTTCAATACGCTTGCCATCTGCTGGGAATATCGCCAGTCGTTGCGCACGCGCTTGTTCTTCAAGCACTCCTGTGACCACGCCAATCGGTTGTAGTCCCCACGACCATAGCAGCTCTACTAATGCGGATAAATCTTGCACAATATCGCTGTCGATAATGACCGGAATATTGCTGGTTTTATTACTGAGCATTCCTGTAAGCTGCGTATCAATTGCCACTAGGTCGTCAGTATTTATTTGCAAGCGTGAAAAAGTTAGCATTTTCCCATAGAAGGTCATAGCAGACGCGGTTGTTGGGGTCAGTATGTGGTTGTCTGTATCCGAAATCGTCATAATGTCAGTCCTTAAAAGTCAGTCACAGTCGTTATTATTATTAGTTATGTGAATACTAGTTATCTAAGCAATGAGTCAGTTAAGCAATTATTAAATGAATATTTCTTAGGCGATTGAGGTTTACGCAACAGCTTAAACCTATCCATGAGCAGTGTACTATATCCATGAGCCGTGTACTACCAAGTGTAATCCTACTCGTTATAAAATGCACTGAATGTTGGTATGCTAGCTATTTTCCATAAACCTCAATTATTATGTCTATTAGAATTTCAGCATATCTTGGTATTTCCATTGTTGAACTTTTATTTGCACCTCAAACTCGGTTAGGCTGTCGGCAATGATACTGGCTATTAACGATTCCAGCGCCGTATTATTGGTATCAATATGGGTGACACCGTGGGCAATCGCCACCATTAAGCCATCAACACGCTCAGGGTCGAGCAAGCGCTCATTAATCGAGTACACGACATTTTCGCCAACACTGTGCCCGATATCTAATAATTGTGATTCAATCAGTTTGCCCGCTATCGGAATCAGGCGCAGATAACGACGCAGCTCTGGGGTATTGGCCAGCCCCTCTTGAATGGCATTACCGACCTCACTGGCCAGCAAATTACCGCCTACTGAGTCATTGGTCAGCTTGTGCAATTGTGGCGCGAGCTCTTGGCGCAGTAATGATAGCAAAGTGGACTCGATCTCATCACGGTTGCGCGCGATGGTGGATTCAATCAAAGACTGTTGCATTTTAGGGTCGGTAAGCTGCTGGCGATAATTATGAATGGTGGTCAAAATAACGCGATCGGACAGCTCTTCTAACAGCAGGTTAATATAAAACTTAATGCGATCGAGCCACGGCTGCGGCAAGACTTGATAGCCGAGTTGGTACAAGCGCCGGCCAATGACCACCGCTCGAAATAAGCGCAAGGCACGCAGCTGCGGAAAACAGCCCAGCACTTCATACCAATGGATAAAGGGAAAGAAAAACCAACGATAATAAACCTGCTGCTTGATGGCAACCGCCCAGCGGACTAGTAGCTCAACAATTAACAGTATGGTAAAAAATCCGCCGGCAGTACGTAGCGGGTCATGTATGACCGCTTGATACCAACTCAGACCCTCGCTAAGTGCCAACCAGCCTGCCACATTACTACTAAAATTACTCATCAAAACCGCATCGATACTGATTAATAGCAAGTCAATACTAATAGCTATCATCATGACAATGTCATAGGTCAGCTTTAAGCGATTGGGTTTCGGATGATCAGGTTTGGGGCGCTTGGGGTATGGTGGTTCTGGCGGCTGTGCATTGGTTTGATTTGGTAATGATTTTGGGTCTAAAGGTGGATTGGCAGCAGAAGAGGCGGACACAGTCGTACCTTATGTTGAGTAATGATATTAGGTATTGAGTGAAATAAAGAACAAGGCTTTAGATTCAGGATAAGCGCTGCCAATTATTATAAATGAAAACCACAAAAGGCGATATTAGCGCTATTTTACTCTAACATCGCATTTGTTATCCATGCTGTTTAATGAACCAGTATTTCTTACCTGCCAGTTAAGCATCTTCGTCTGCGGGGTTAGCTTCAAACTCAGCGAGCATCTCATCGATACGCTTATCCTTTTGCTGCCAAGCTTGGTCCAGCCAGTCAAACGTCTGCGCTTTGATATCTTCATCATCTTCATAGCGGCCACTTTCTATAGCCGTAAATAGTGCTTTAGGCATCTCGATATAACGTACATCGACGCCCAAACGCTTGATATTACCTTTCCATAAGTCGCTATAAGTCGGTATGCCGTCTGGATAGACAATCGTCATGTCCAAAATGCCATCGATATCAGCCCCTAAAGCGTTAATAGCCAGCGATAAGCCGCCTGCTCGTGGTTTGAGTAAATGCTGATACGGTGATTTTTGCTTGTCGTGTTTGGATTGGGTAAAGCGCGTGCCTTCTAGATAATTCAGTAGAGTAAAAGGTTTGTTTTTAAGCAGAGAACAGGCACGTTTGGCTTCTTCGATATCTTTGCCCTTCAGCGCCGGATTTTTGGCAACCGCTTCTTTAGAATGGCGGCGCATCATGGGAAAATCTAGAAAATAAAAGGCTTGGCCAATGACAGGAATATAAATCAGCTCAAACTTGGTAAAAAATCGTGTCAGTGGCAAACGATTTTCACTGATATATTGCACCACACTGGTATCGACCCACGATTGATGATTGCTAATGAGCAAGTATTTACCATTGGGATGCACATCATCGGGCAGACTAATCCGCCAATCCTTGCGCGGCAAAATATTATCAATCAACGCGTTATTACTGCTAATCCAACGGTTGGTGACTCTAATTACGGTGTCATCTGCAACTTGTGAGCCGGTGATGATTTTGGCCGCGCCCATTAACCATACGGGAACACTAGCGGCAACACTATTGGCCGCAATGACACCGGTAGCCGTAGCTAGGGAGACGGCTTTGCCAAGTTTAGGCGCGCGTTTATGTAAGTCTTGAATGGCAGCAGTCAGTCGCATGTTAAATCCTCTTATCTATTCTTGATCGGGCTATATATCTATGTCGTTGGTTCTACATTGGTAACTACTAATCATACGCTGCCTGATTCTAGCAGAAATCAGTGATAGTGTACGAGTGTTAACGTGACTGATAATAATAAGATATAAAAAGGCATAAAGGCTTGTTTATTCTAATGATTTATTAGCTAAGAATAACATAGAGACATCAAGATATCCTAGTGGCTTAAAAGAGTAAGCCACTAGGATATCATGCACATCTTGTACATAGATATGACAAAATATTACACATAGATAGGTTGTGCTTGCGATAATAATAACGAGTATGAACAACACCTAATAAGCTATTTAAATAGCATACCTTATAATGTTAATTTTTATAATACTAATTTAAGAGGAATATATTATGCGTAATCAACTTATGGTCTTGGCAGTGGCATCAGGTTTAGCACTTACTGGTTGTGCCACTGATCCAAATACTGGAGAACAACGTCTCAATAAAGCCGCTATTGGCACTTTAGCGGGCGCAGCTGGCGGCGCAGTTATTTCTAAAGCAACTGGTGGTGGCAGTACTGGTCGTGATGCCGCTATTGGTGCAGCACTGGGTACTGGTGTTGGGTATTATATGGAGCGTCAAGCCAAGCAGCTTGAACAACAAATGGCGGGTACAGGCGTGGTTGTTACGCCAAATGCTAATGGTAATATTGATCTAGTAATGCCAGGTAATATCACATTCTCATTCGACAATGCGACCTTGAGCTCGAGTTTTAAGCCAACGCTTGATAAGCTTGCGTCTACCATGAATCAGTACAATCAAAACTCTATTACTATCGCTGGCCATACCGATAGCAAAGGTTCAGCGTCTTATAACCAAGGTCTATCACGCGACCGTGCTTATTCAGTAGCTGACTATTTAACCGCACGTGGCGTAGCCTCTAGCCGTATCAACGTTGTTGCTTATGGCCAATCTCGTCCAATCGCTGATAATAACACTGAATACGGACGTCAGCAAAACCGTCGTGTCGAGTTAACGGTTAATGCACCAAATAGCGTTCGTTAATTAACGAACAAACATTTAGGTTCATTAAGAAGGTCAGCACTGAGCTGGCCTTTTTTCATGGCAAATTTTAACAAGTTATTTATATAAATTATAGTTTGTACTTTTTCTAGTTTTAAAGCGGGTGAATAAGCTGGCAATTGTTACTTGAAATTTGATGATAGTTATCAATAATATTATAATTTGCACGACTCGGAATATTACCTCAAACTCTGAGTGTTATCTTAAGTGTCACCAATTTTTTGTCTTTTTACTTCAATGAATCCCATCGAGTACATGTATGACTATCCCCACAGTGACGAGCCGTAAAATTTTACCAACCACCTTAGCTGCTGCATTGGCAGCCGTGTTGATGGTAACCGGTTGCAGTAAGCAGACCGATGAAGTTGCCGCCGCTACCGATACGCAAACAGAAGTACAAGCCACCTCGACCGTCGATATTAAGCAAGTATCCGCTGCTGAACAAGCCAATATTGACCGCTTACTTATCAGTTATTCAGATATGGCGCATGCCGCTTATAAGGATTCGTTAGAGACAGCCAAATTGCTGCAAACGGCAGTGAATACTTATGTGGATACGCCAACAGCAGCCAATCTTAATGCGGCAAAAGCGGCTTATAAAGTGGCACGCCAACCCTATACCCAAACGGAGGTTTTCCGTTTTGATGAAGGTTTCGTTACTACCAATGACCAGCGTGCTATTGGCAGTGTCGATGGCTGGGAAGGTCAGGTCAATGCATGGCCACTCGATGAGGCGCTAATTGATTACGTCAGTGACAGCTATATCGGTGAGTACAATAGTAAAGACAATATCATCAATAGTGATAGCATCTCGGTCGGTAGCCTAAAACAGGACACTAGCACCATCACGCCTGAGCTACTAGCAGAGATGAACGAAATCGGTGGTAGTGAAGCCAATGTCACTACCGGTTATCATGCCATCGAATTTTTATTATGGGGTCAGGATACTAATGGCGTGGGCGGGGGCGCAGGTAATCGTCCAGTTAGCGATTTTGTGACTGACTCTACGAATGAGGCGGGTCAATGTACTAGCGGTGAGACAGTCAATACAGATGCGAGCATTTGTACGCGCCGTGGCCAGTATCTAAAAGCGGTTACTCAATTATTGGTAGATGACTTAACAACGATGGAAGTTGAGTGGCAGCCTGAAAGTGAAAACACACTCCGTAGCGATATGATGGCGCGTAAAGATAACAATGGTCTACGTCAAATTCTGTACCAAATGAGCAGCTTAGCCCTTGGCGAGTTGGCCTCTAAGCGTATGCAAGTTGCTTTTGTGACTGGTTCTACCGAAGGTGAGTATGAGTACTTTAGTGATTTGACCCATCTAAGCTATGCTAATAATGCGCGCGGTATTCAAAACGTCTTTAATGGTAATTATAAAACGGTCGACGGTAAATCAGTTGGCGGCTATGGTATCAAAAACTATTTGATAGATACGAATCATAAAGACGCTGCCGATAAACTAGCTGCTGACTTTAAGAAGGTAGAGGATGCCTTTAACGTTATTGTTGCTAAAGGCGAAAAAGAAGGCATCAAAGTTGACCAAATGATTGCGACCGTCAAACAAGCAAGCAAGCATGGTATTTCTGCTGAAGAGCAAAATAAGCGTCGCGGCTGGATTGAGAGTGGTATTAATAGCTTACAAGAGCTGGCCGCTGGTATTGAAAATGCCGCCAATGCCGTCGGTATTGATAGTTTAGATGCGGATGCCGGTTCACAATTTTAGGATAAGCGTTTTCATCAGTATATTGCTAGTGTCGCAGTTGATAGCCAGGATAATCTGTTATGCGTGACCACACCGATTGGCGGCTGCGCGGCACTCTAAGATTTAACGATACGTGAACTGTGCGACTGCATGATTGTGCCGGGGCGTCGGTGCTAGCAGCAACAACGTCAATGCTATGCATGCAGGATTTATTGTCAGTGATGGTCAAGGACAATTGACCACGTTAAGTCCAGTAGCATTAGAACAAAAAAGTGACAAGCTAACCGAAGGTATTGTTAAAGACAGCTATCTGCATATGATGTCTTTTGACAATCATTTGCAAGCCCTCTGATTATAGCCGCTTTGATTATATGCATTCTGATTACAGGTACCATGAGTGTTAAGCGGCATAATTGTTAAGCTTTATAAGGTAGAGTTGATGATGCTACAGGATTTTACCACGCCTTTATTAGAGTCTGTAATCCAGCGTTTAGCAACGGTAGGTATTGAGCTGCAAGTGACTAAAAAGCGCGTTAAGAATATTAACTTTCGCCTCAAGCCGTATGTATTAATGGTCTCCGTACCCATGACTATTAGTGCTGTGCAAACGGCGCAGGCTATTGATAAGCGAGTAGCTTGGTCGCTAGATAATCACCCGCAAGTGTTAGCATAGTATAAGCGTAGACAGGAATATGGACAGCTAGCAGCAACTAATTCGTCCACAACACCTGCTCCTGTTATGTTATGGAGTAAGGCGCAATCCTTTACACTTAACAATGATGAAAAGATCGCCTATTATCGGCAACAGCTCTCAGATGTCACGCCTGCTTTATTCGACAAATGGCAACCTATCGTTGGCGCTTATGCTCATGACGTACGTATCAAAAAAATGCATACGCGATGGGGCAGTTGTAATACAGGCGCGCGCCGAATTTGGCTCTCAGTCTACCTTCCTGCCTATCCCATTGAATGCACAGAATATGTGATCGTCCATGAGCTGTGTCATTTGCATCATGCCAATCATAGCCGCGCCTTTTGGCAAACCGTTGCTACGGCAATGCCAGATTATCAGCAGTGGCATGATAGGCTGGCTGGCAAGTCTGGGCAGCTAGATTAGAATAAATACATGATCAATGTACTCCATAAGCCTGATATGATAAGCCCTAATGCTACAAGGCTAACTGCTTAAACAACATGGCAGTATATAGGGATATATCGTATGAATATTGTCGATCAAGCCGGTTTTTGGCAGCAGCGTTATGAGAAAAATAGTACTGGCTGGGATATGGGTGAAGTATCATTGCCACTTAAGGCTTATGTTGACCAGTTACCCGCATCGGCTAAAGATCAGGCAATTTTGGTTGCTGGCGCTGGCAATGCCTATGAGGTCGGTTACTTGCATAAGCAAGGCTTTACCAATGTGACTTTGGTTGATTTTGCCCCAGCAGCTATTGAAGCCTTTGCTGAGCGCTATCCAAGCTTTCCAACCGAGCATCTTATCTGTGCCGACTTTTTTGCCTTGTCGCCTAACGATTATCAGTTCGATTGGGTGTTTGAGCAAACTTTTTTTTGTGCGATAAATCCTGCACGCCGTGATGATTACGTTCAGCAAATGGCAAGACTACTCAAACCTAACGGCAAACTGGTTGGGTTGTTATTTGAGAAAGATTTTGGCAAGCCACATCCGCCCTTTGGTGGTGACGCAGATGAATATCGTCAGCGTTTTGCGCCATACTTTGATATTAAGGTGATGGAGCCTTGCTACAACTCACATCCTGCACGTCAAGGTAGCGAGTTGTTTGTCAAGATGCAAAATAAACGTCAGCATTAAATAGATAATGTTTAGTTAGGTTCGTTATGCTAAATAGCTAATCATTCGTTTTGGCAGCATCTTCTAAAGCCTGCTTAAAAAGGTCACCCAGCAAATTCACATCATCAACGCGCGCATAATTTAAGCGAGTGACAAAGGCAATATGACGATGCGGGCCGGTCTCTGCCAATGGCACTGCAACCGCATCTTGGTTCTGTAGGTGTAATTGATTTAGCGCCATTTCTGGCACTAGTGTTGTACCCATATTAGCCAGTGCCATTTGGATTAAAGTATTTAAGCTG
Source organism: Psychrobacter urativorans (assembly GCF_904846675.1). Lineage (GTDB taxonomy): Bacteria > Pseudomonadota > Gammaproteobacteria > Pseudomonadales > Moraxellaceae > Psychrobacter > Psychrobacter urativorans_B. The sequence goes on from NZ_CAJHBT010000004.1 coordinate 123,231, forward strand.
GCATCAGAAAAGCTTGATTTCATCTGTTCCCGATCAAAATGACAGACTGATAATGTCTGGTCAGTCAGGCAGTGACCTTCACCGAGGAGCATAAGATTAGCAGTCGCAAGCTCATCAGAATTGATGGTGTCTAGTTTGGCATGCACATCGTCTTGTGGGAATACCGCAAAGAAATCCTCGCTCCAAAACTCAAAGCTATGCAGACCCTCTATTGCATAGGGGAGCGCAATAATAGCCGTATCAATATGACCATAGCGTACCTGTTCGAGTAGGCGCTCAGTTTGTTGTTCCACGATGGTCATACGAAATTCTGGATAATGTTGTCGTAGTGCTGGTAGTACCTTGGGAAGTAGATAAGGGGCGATAGTTGGGATAATACCCACTGTCATCGGGTAGGCAAGCGGCGTTTGGTGGCTCTGCGCGCGGGTGGTCAAATCATTAATTTCAGAAAATACCCGCTGTGCTCGGGTCAGAATGTCTTGTCCAATCGGGGTGATGAGTACTTGCTTATTATTACGCTCAAAAATCTGGGTGTCGAGCTGTTTCTCAAGCTCAGCGATACCCAAACTAAGGGCAGACTGGGAGATATTGCAGTCTTCAGCAGCGCGTTTAAAATGGCGATGTTTAGCAACGGCTAAAGCAAATTCGAGTTGACGCAAGGTAATCATAAGGGTTCCCTTTTAACGGAAAATTAACAAGTATGGCTGAGATAACTAATATAGTTTTTTAGTGATTTTTCATCTTACTAAGATTAAATAGCAAGGCGGTTTACGTATTGTTATCTATTGATTGGGAGCGGTTAGAATAGTTTAACAAGATTAATAAAACAAAACATCACATTAAAATCTTTTAACTGGATTAACCATAGAATTCACGTATAGTTTGTCAGGTAGCCTAGTTTAGATAAAGCGATAAGCACTGCACTAAGTAAATCGGTTAGATAAATAACCACTAATTAATTAACAATAAAGGAGCCAATCATGGCAGCTATTATTAATCAAGAAATCCCAGAATTCTCAACTGAAGCGTTTGTAAATGGTGAATTCAAAACCATTACTTCAGACGACGTAAAAGGCAACTGGGCAATCTTCATGTTTTACCCACATGACTTCACGTTTGTGTGCCCAACAGAACTAGAAGACATGGCCAATCATTATGACGAGCTTAAAGGCTTAGGTGTTGAAGTATATGCAGTATCAACAGATACTCATTTTGTTCATAAAGCATGGCATGATTCTTCAGAAGCGATTGGTAAAGTAACCTATCCAATGCTTGGCGACGGTACTGGTAAAATCACCCGTGGCTTCAACATCATGATTGAAGAAGACAACGCAGCTCTACGCGGTACTTTCCTAGTAGATCCAGACGGCTTAATTAAAGTTGCTGAGATTCATGACTTAGGTATTGGCCGTAGTGCAAAAGACATACTTCGCAAAGTGAAAGCAGCACAATATGTACGTGAAAATGACGGCGAAGTTTGCCCAGCAGCTTGGGAAGCCGGTCAAGCAACTCTAAAACCAAGTCTTGATTTGGTTGGTAAAATCTAAGGTTAGTAAAATATAAGATTGTAAAATCTGATCTATCGCCTTTAAGGGTTATTCTCTGATTTTTAAGGTGATCTAAAAGGTCCCCAACATTTATATGTTGGGGACCTTTTTTTATATCTTATCTACACGCTATCACCAAATTCTATCTGATTTTTATTACAAATTAGCCATGCTAATTATTGATTTTTAACCAAATAATACTCATAGAAATAAGGATTTAGTACATAGCGTAATCGTTGTTTTACTATATTAAAAAAGAGAAATTGAATGATCAATCAATCATTGGATAAAAACTTCCAAAGCAACAGCAATCCTTACCAGGCTCGCAGCAAGAGCAGCATCCAAGTAAGCCCTGAGGTATTATCAAAGGAGTACCCAAACGGTAAGCTCGCGCGCAAAACGGCCATCATTACTGACGCTGACAGTGGTATCGGACAGGCGGTAGCAATATTATTTGCCAAAGAAGGCGCGGATGTGGTGGTCAGCTACTTATGTGAAGATGAAGACGCCAAAGTCACTCAGCAGCATGTAGAGTCTTACGGTTGCCGCTGTGTATTGGTGGCCTCCGACTTATCTTCCGAGGACAACTGCTAACAGCTTATTGATAAAGCAGTTTCTGAATTTGGCAAAATTGATATCTTAGTTAACAACGCCGGACGGCAGGTTGAACAGCAGTGTCTTACCGATATCAGCACCGAGCAGCTGAATAACACCGTTCATACCAACTTTTATCCGCACTTTTAGTTAAGTAAGTTTGCGCTGCCTTATATGCAGTCCGGTAGCATCATCATTAATACCACCTCGATCACTGCTTATCGTCGCTTCATTTAGCTCTGATGAGATCAAAGCGTTCGGACAAAATATGCCGATGGGACGTGCCGGTCAGCGCAATGAGGTTGCGCCAGCTTACTTGCATCTGGTTAGTGACGACGCCAGCTTCGTCACCGGTCAAGTGATTCATGTCAATGGTGGTGAGATTGTTGGTGGCTAGTGATATTGTAAAATTAGTTATTTTTACCATTTTTGCACGACATAAAACCTATCGCCACAAAGCCTAGGATTAGAGCGACAATCAAGCTTGGTTGCAATGCCAGTTGGGAGCGAAGTTGAGGTAACATCTTTTTAACATGTCCTAAAAATTAGGAAGTTTTTAATTTGTTTTTATCAATTATTTTATAAATCTCATATTTAAGCTGTAGTTTTCGGCGCTTCATTTGCTCAATTTCCTCATCACGACTGGCGTGCTGAACCAAGTCTTTCTCAAGCTGATTAATTTGCTGATCAAGCTGAGTATGCTCATCAAAAATACTCGCAAAATAGCTGTCTTTCTGCTTAAGTTCGGCGATAATATCTCTGTTATCTTGCCATGTATCAGTCTTTCTCATGTTGTCATCCTTGTAATTTAGCGCAAGCTTAGAGTAAGTACTCAAGCACTGGCGCGGGGCGGTTAAGACGGTTTATGATTACGAGACTTGTTTGTTATAAGGCTTAATTGTTGTGCTGCTTGATAGTCATACAGCGCCATTGTTATAACGCTTAGTATTAGAAGGGAATGATACTAATCGGTCATGACGAACTTCTTTTTTTACTAGAAAAACAGGCTATAAAACCTATAATCTACTCTCGATTGTAGCGAAATAATGCCACTGATACCACGGCTATCATTTATCTATAGGTTTAAAATACAAAACTAGTATTAATATATGATTTGTTTTATAGAACATAGAATTTGAATTTCTGAGCTTGCTCAAAATAGCGAAACCTCCGATAATAGGGCTATCAAAGGTTAGCAGCTTAACTTGATTAGTGTTTCAAGTTTATTTACTGACACTTAGACACTGACCTAATCACTTCTGTACACGTCGCATTGTCGCTGACGTTACATATTCAATAATAACCATTCCATGACAAATAGGAACAATTATGATAGATCAAGGCTTATTAGACGCCGTTAAAAGCTACAGCGAAAATATGACTCGCCCGATTAGCTTTGTATTGGGGTCAGGCGAGCATAGCAAACGTGCTGAATTGGTTGATTTTTTGACTAAAATAGCTGGTACCACTGATAAGATTAATTTTGACGCTGATGTAAACGATGATAGTTTACCTAGCCCAATCAGCTTTGCCGTGCGTAGCCATATTGATGGCGAATTGACTGATACCGGTATCGTGTTTAGCGGTATTCCTGGCGGTCATGAGTTTACCTCACTAATCTTAGCGATTTTGCAAGCTGGCGGTCATACTTTAAAACTTGATGAGGGTATTCAAAAGCTGATCAAACGTTTTAATAAACCATTACAGTTTCAAACTTATGTGTCGCTATCCTGTCATAACTGTCCCGATGTGGTGCAAGCGCTGAACCAGTTTGCATTATTAAATGACGATATCAGCAATGAGATGATTGATGGCGCTTTATTCCAAGAGCAGGTAGACGCTAACAATATCCAAGGTGTACCAGCAGTATTCCTAAACGGCAAACCGTTCGCTAATGGTAATATTGATACCGCTAAACTGATTGAAAAGTTGCAAGCTCAATTCCCTGATTTGTTAGCAGAGGGCAGTGTGGACGACGCTGAGCAGTTAGAGCAGCAAGATGTGACTATTATTGGCGCAGGTCCTGCAGGGATTGCTGCTGCCATTTATACCGCTCGCAAAGGCTTAAAAGTAACCATGGTTGCTGATCGTATCGGTGGTCAGGTGAAGGATACCCAAGATATTGAAAACTTAATCTCTGTACCTTTAACTACAGGTACTGAACTATCAACAAACTTCGAAAAGCATTTACACGAATATAATATTACCTTAAAAGAACATGTCAGTGTTAAAGAGATCGGCGAGACTAAGGAAGAGAACTACAGCATCCATTTAAATACCGGTGAGAAATTTGAAACTCGCAGCATTATTTTAGCCACAGGCGCTCAATGGCGGAAGCTTGGTGTCCCAGGTGAAGAAGAAAATATCGGTAAAGGCGTTGCCTATTGTGCCCATTGCGATGGTCCTTTCTTTAAAGGTAAAGATGTGTCCGTCATCGGCGGCGGTAACTCAGGTATCGAGGCTGCAATCGACTTGGCTGGTATCGTTAAACACGTGACTGTATTTGAGTTCGCTGATGATCTAAAGGCCGATCAAGTATTGATTAATAAAGCCAAAGAAAAAGCCAATATCGATATCATCACCAGTGCCGCGACCAAAGAAATCAAAGCGACTGATGATAAAGTAAGCTCTATCGTCTATGAAGATCGGAATTCAGGCGAGACCAAAGAGATAGATTTATCAGGAGTGTTTGTACAGATTGGCTTGATACCCAATACGGAATTTGTCAAAGGTTTCGTTGATGTGAATCGTTTCGGCGAGATTGAGATTGATGAGCGCTGCCGTACTGATCGCAGAGGTATCTTTGCTTGTGGTGACGTGACGACTGTTCCTTTCAAGCAGATTAATATTGCGATGGGTGAAGGTAGTAAAGCGGCTTTGTCAGCGTTTGAATATTTGGTGATGCAGTAGGAGTTAAAGTTAAGTTTCTATAAGCTCAAACAAAACAAGCTCAAATAAAAATCCCGATGCTTAGGCGTCGGGATTTTTTTGTTTAAGGGTATGTTTGTTTCTAACAATTAATGCGTATTAGTCATCCAATAAATCCATTTTCTTTGCCGCTTCATAAATGCCCGTTGAACGAGCACCGACACGGCAAAACATCAATATTGGTTGCTCAGCTTGATTAAAAAAGTCAGCAAAGTCTTCGACGTGGGTTTGATTTAGATCACTACTGGCAAATGATATTTCTTTATAGGCGAGGCCAGCCTTTTTAGCGGCAGCAGCAAGCTCGGCACTGGTCGGTTGTCCGGCTTCTTCGCCATCGGGACGGTTATTAATGATGGTTTTAATACCATTTTCGGCAATCATAGGCACTTGGTCAGGAGTGATTTGACCGGTAATACTAATTTCGTGGCTCATAGGAGCTCCTTTTTTATTATCAATTTAAAGAGTTGAAAGTTAAGCACTAAGATATAGCGACTTAAACACAGTGGTTTAGATATAGTAATTAAAATATACGAGCCAAGCGTAGGCTGATTAGAGTTACTTTTAAAGATAAGGTATGTAAGCGTTAGAGAAGGCCTTGCATCAGGGCGCTTTGGTATAGCAACTTGGCACGTGCGCCCGTACCGCAAAACATCAATATCGGTTTGGGTACCGTATGATAATATTCTGCAAATTGTTCAATAGTAGTCATGCTCAAGCGCTCATCGTCAAATGGAAGATGATGGTAAGCTAAGTTTGCCTGCTTGGTGGCTGCCGCTAAATCATCACTATTGGGCTGCATTACTGTTTCAGCATCTGGGCGGATATTAATCACGGAGCGGTAGCCAAGCTCAGCTATCTTACTACATTGGATAGGATAAATTTGCTTATAAATCGTTAGATTGTCGGTCATAAATAATATCTGATGCTTTTATTAAAGACTATTGAGGAATATTAAGTGTTATTAAGAAAAGTTAAGTGCTATGAGAGGAGCAAGTTGGGGGGCTGCTAATTGCTACGTGCAACCGGAATGTAGGATTAGCATCGCTTGGCAAATCTCTCTATTTAGTTTAGCTTTTCATTTATATTAACCATCATAACGGTATTTTGTGGCAGACAGCAAGCATCGCTGTTAATTTATAAATAAACCGGTTGGTATTGACCCTTTTTCTAAATATTCTTTAAGGCATCAACGGCATCTATCGTGCTTAAATAAACCTGCCCTGTTAGCTCAGTGATTAACGGCGTACCTTCAATAACGTCCATGACAGGGCCTTTAATAAAGCTGAAGTGTAAGTGTTTATCTTTAATAGCCAGCTCTTTATTTAGGGTGCTTAGCATCTCTTGGGCAGTCAGATCAATATGATTGACCGCTGCCATAATAAGAATAACCTCATGCGCATCTGGGTACTGTTTGGTGGCTTGTAAGACGCGGCGATAGACTGATTCACTATTGCCAAAAAACAAACTCTCATCAATACGTAACATTACTAAGTTATGATAAGTCACCACGTCATGGCGATTAATATTACGAAAGTGCCCCGTACCTGCTAGTTGGCCCACGATAGCTACATGTGGCTGACTGGACTGCAAAATGAGACTGGCAAATGACACCATTAAGCCAATGACCAACCCTGTATTGAGTCCGAATATTAGTACACCGGCGAATGCTGCCATAAAGCTTGCAGCATCTAAGCGGTCGCGCTGCCATGCAGACTTTAGGGTGGCAATATCGATCAGCCCAATAATAGCGGCCATGATGGTCGCGCCCAAAATCGCGTAGGGAAGGGGGGCGAGTGCATCTCCAAAAGCTATTAGTGCGGCAATCATCACCATCACCGTCACTAGGCTGGCAAGTGGCGTTTTTGCACCTGAATCGACATTGATAGCGGTACGTGAGAAGCCACCAGCGATGGGAAAGCTTTGAAAGAAGCCGCCTGCAAGGTTAGCAAGTCCTAGTCCTGTTAGCTCGCGATTGGCATTAAATGTCTCACCACGCAATCGCGCATAAGTGCTGGCTACTGAGCTGCTTGATACAAAAGCGATAAGCGCCATCAGCCCTGCGGTAGGTAATAAGTTGAGTGCTTCATTGAATTCTGGTACATAGGGTAAAGTTAAGGTTGGTAATCCTTGCGGAATATTACCAATGGTTGCCACGCCATTCGTCGTCCAATGCAAGCTCATACTAAGGGCGATCGCAATGCCAAGTAGTATGAGCGGAAATAATCGTTCTGCCCATTTTGCGTGCGATGATGATAGCCAAGATTGCCATACCCATCTCTTGCCGTAGCGGTTCATAACCATAAGCGTAAAGGCGGTTACACCGATAAGCAATGTCAGTGGATGCAACTGACGAGCATACATCTGCATGCTAGATAAATAACCTATTAAGCCGTTTCCAGCTATCGGTATGCCAGTCAGGTACTTAAGCTGGCTGACAAAAATCAGTACGGCCGCACCGCTGACAAAGCCAGCCGACACCCCGCGACTGATGAACTGCATAATCCAGCCCAATTTAAGCCATCCAGCAATCCATAATAGCGCACCGACCATTAACGCAAGCAGACTTGCCATCAGTACATACTGTTCAGCACTTTGGTTGGCATAAGGGTGCAAGGCGCTAGCCGTCATGATAGCAGTAATGGCCGCTGGTCCAACCGCCTGTACATTGCTAGAGCCAACCCATGCATACACCATGACCGGCACAATCGCCGCATATAGCCCATAAACGGGTGGCAGACCTGCTAGCACCGCGTAGCCTAAGCTTTGGGGGATGACCAACACACCTACCACCAGCCCTGCGATCACGTCAGTTGGTAAAGTGGCAATCTGGTAGTGGCGTAACCAAGCAGGAATCAGACGCGCAGCAATCGAGGACATATCAACTTATCATCACATTAAATAAACACAACGCCATATTACCATCATATTAAAAAGTACGGCTAATGCAGTATCAAACTGTTTGACCACAAAAGCGTTGATATAGCAGCTGCAATACGGCCAAAGCATCGTCACTGGCGATACTATAATAAATTTGTTTGCCCTCGCGGCGGGTAGTAACCAGCTCATCTTTACGCAAGATGCCCAGCTGCTGCGATAGGCTTGGCTGTCCGACACCCACTAGGCTCTCAAGCTCGCTGACGCAGTATTCACCTTGGGTCAGCTGACAGAGTAATAATAAGCGGTCAGGGTGCGATAGTGATTTCAATAGCTGACTGGCTTGCATCGATGCTTGTTGCATTTGGGTAGCAAGATCACTTGGAACAAAGTCAATAGGAGCAAGGTCAGCCGCTACAAAATCTGTAGCATTTGGGTTTTGGGTCAAAGTTGTCAGAGTATGCTCCTTAGTATATGTCGCAGCGACAGCAGTCGCAGTGGTTGTGTATTTATTAGCTATATTCATGTTAGTGTCCAACATTATAGTTAACGGTGAGAATATGCCACCTTTCTGCGTATAAAAGTATTTAAATTATAAGAGATTGCTGCTAGGTATTAGTTATTAAGTTATAACCTATTATAGCAAATTATCGTCATTTACATTATATGAAATGATAAAGTGTTAGGTCACTGCTATATTGGTAATGTAATTAAGACAATACAAAAATTAAGTGTTATCAGAATACTATATGATTATAGACTATACTTAACTCAATAATTAACTAACTATTGTTTAATTAATTATTGGTTTAATAGTTAACTATTAAACAGAGTGTCATTTCACTATTAAACAACAGACTAATATCAGTGAGGTAACCATGCAAGTTCATTCTTTCTTACATCGCGATACAGAGACTTATACCCATGTCCTAGCGGACGTTCAGCAGCAGCTGTGTGCTGTTATTGATCCGGTATTGGACTTTGATCCCAAGTCAGGAAGTACCGGTACTACTGGTATTGATGAAGTCATTGAGTTTGTACGCAGTCAAAACTGGCAGCTGGTTTATATTATTGAGACCCACGCCCACGCTGATCATCTTTCAAGCGCTACTCATCTACAAGAGACGCTGGGCGGGGAGTTGGTGATGGGACGCCACATTACTCAAGTACAAAAAATATTTAAGCAAATCTATAACTTTGATACCAGTTTTCGTACCGATGCCAGCCAGTTTGATATTTTGACTGATGAAGGCGATAGCTTATTGCTGGGTGCAATTACGATTACGGCGATGCATGTGCCCGGACATACACCTGCTGACATGGCATATATTGCCATTGACGATGAAAAGACAGCGGTGTTTGTCGGTGATACGATATTTGCGCCAGATGTGGGCACAGCACGCTGCGATTTCCCCGGCGGCGATGCCAAGACATTATATCAGTCCATTAAAAAACTGTTGGCACTTGATGACGATACGGTGATGTATCTGTGTCATGACTATCCGAGCCAAGGTCGCAAGCATTGTCCAACTACTACCGTTGCTGCACAAAAACTAGCCAATATTCATGTAAAAAACGGTATTAATGAAGCAGAGTTTGTACAGATGCGTGAGCGCCGTGATGCCACTTTAGAGATGCCACGCCTCATTATTCCGTCAGTACAAGTCAATATTGATGCAGGAAATTTACCTGAACCAGAAGCCAATGGCACTCGTTATCTAAAAGTACCTATTAATGTCCTAGGTCAGTAATTACATAATAAGTGATTTATTCATAAGAAAATAAGTAGCGGCTTATAAGATTGCGAGTAATAATCTGCAATAAAGCGTAAACCTATGAAATATTAAGTAAGCACGAAACGAACGTGATTTGTTATTGTGCTAGTCTAGACGCTAACGTCATGACTGGCTCATATTTATAACCCTTGTTCATAACAATTGTCTTTTATATCTTTTAAGGAGTCAGTCATGAAAATTAATATTGGCAGTACCGAACGCATGCTCCGTTTCATTGCGGGTGTCATTATTATCGGCGTTGGCGCTTATTATCAAAGCTGGTGGGGTGTGATTGGTCTGGTACCTTTATTAACCGGACTATTCCGTTTCTGCCCACTATATGCGATGTTGGGTATGAATACCTGTAAGAGCTAAGAAGCAATCAGTTACTGCCAAAATAGATACGGTTAGAATAGGAGTCATAATATGAGTGAACAGGACTTGCATATCGTTTGCACAAACTGTCAAGCGACCAATCGTGTGCCTACTGCCAAGTTAGATAGCGCACCCAATTGCGGTAAATGTGGAGAGCTGTTATTGACAGCTAGTCCGCATGAGCTAACGGCGCAGACAGTAAATAAAGTCATTCAAAAAAATGACATCCTGACCATTGTGGATTTTTGGGCGAGTTGGTGTCAGCCCTGTTTAATGATGGCACCGCAGTTTAAGACAGCAGCCAGTCAGCTACCAAAAGTGGTGTTCGCCAAGATACAGACAGATAAGTATGAGCAAGCCGCTGCGCCTTATAATATCCGTAGCCTACCGACTATGGTGGCTTTTAAGAACGGCAAAGAAGTCGCACGGCAGTCAGGTGCGTTGCCCACTGACCAAATCGTACAATGGGTACAAAGTTTGCAAGCGTGAGCATTATTTTATTATAAGTTCACTGTTTCAAACATTAAAAAAGCCAATACCTTGATAGCGTATTGGCTTTTTTAATGCTTGTTTTGTCAATACAGTCGTTATTAACACTGATGTTATTAACATAGGGTTTATTCAAGCATTTACTGAGTATTATTCACCGTAAATCTTTACGCCTTTGGCAAAGCTACAACGCTGGATACGCGCAGATTGAATAATGGCGTCACGTTCACCGTAAAGTCGTGACAATTTAGCATCACGCGCTTTATTATTGTTGCTTTTACCCACCCCAAAGCTAATATTAGGGGAGATGCCCCAGCGCCCTGCGGACACACCAACCCCCAAACCCGAGGCAGATAGGGTCGATTGTTGCTTACGAGCGCTCTCAACATAGCTATTGACACGCATATATTCTTGGCTGAGCGCTTGGCAGTCGTAGTTTTGATAGTTACTTGGCGGCACATATTGGGGAGTCAGATTACCAGTAGAGGCGCAGCCTGTCAGACCAAAAATGCCGGCTGTTGCCAATAATGTCGCTGCAGTAAGAGTTTTCATAGTGGCTCCATAGGGCTAAGGTATTGTCTTAATATAGCAAAAATAAGTCTAAAACAAGGTTAAAACCAACTTGAAATCAGTTTCAAAACACATTTAGAACGCTTTTAAACGTACTTAGAACGCAATTAAAAAAGGTTGTCGGGCTTCACATATGCCAAGATAATAATGCCGACATAAGCGATGGCAGCGATAAGAATACCGGATTTACTTTGGGTGGTAGTCGCGTGGTTATTGAAAGCCTTGATGCTGGCACTAATGGCGGCCACAAATAAAACCATCTTAGCAATAACCCATTGTACCGGTGCATTGGCCTGTAGCAGCTGCAGGAGCATCCACCCGCCTGAGAGTAATAATAGCGCATAAACAATGTGGTTAGTAATTTTAATCACACGCGGCGCCCGTCTGTTAGCGCCTAAGACTAAATAGCTTTGGTATAAAAACAGCGCGATGACTACTACTGCCATCAGCATATGTAAATGTTTCATTAAAGGATATTCCTTTTAGCGTTACTGATTGCGAGCTTAAGTAGAAAGCTTACGATACAAATGATAACTAGCCTAGGTTTTGACCAGCACAGTTTGGGCTGTCAGGGCTTTGACCTTGCCATTCGTCTGGCGTATAAGCATGAATAGCCAAAGCGTGGACATCGCCACCTTGTGAGGTCAATAAATCTGTTACCAATTCATAAATCAATTGATGGCGGGCAACCAAACGCTTGCCAGTAAAATCAGTGCTAACGATAGTCAGCTTAAAGTGGCTCTCTTTACCCTCAAAATAACCGGCATGACTCATTGACTCATTAACCAGGTCAATATGCTGCGGTTGTAAGGCCTGTAGCGCTTCATCAAGGGCAGCAGCAGTAGGCGCAGAAGAGGCGGAGTTAGAGTTGCTCATAGCGATCCTTTATAGGGTAATGGCTAATAGGGGATATAGGTCTCGTTGGCTGCATTATAGCAGATACTGATATGAGCGTCGTATGGTAACGGGTTAAGGCATAGGAGACAAATAGGCTAATAAGTTTAAAACATAAAAGGCCAAGACATAAAAAAGCAAAACGCAAAATATATTTCACGTTCTGCCTATTCTTAAAGTTTTTCTAGACTTATCTGTGGACTTTATTTATTACGTTTTATTAGTAAATGCCTAGCTAATAAGATACTAGTGGCGTGATTTTTGATATAGCGGTGTTACTTTAGGCATCAAAGCTTGCAACTGAGCAATGCGATTGCTGCTCGATGGGTGAGTACTCAAGAATTGTGGGGGCTCGCCTTGGCTGGCACGTTGCATTTTTTGCCATAATGTAATTGCCGCTTGCGGGTTGTAACCGGCACGTGCCATTAGTTCTAGACCGATTTGGTCGGCTTCGCTTTCTTGCGTACGACTGTGCGGACGGCTTAGGCCAAAATCACCGGCGATGTTAGCCAATTGCGCCTGATCTTGAGAGAGACCGAAGACACTGGCAGCAACACCGATACCGGTTTGAGTTGCATATTCGCGTGAGAGTCGTTCGCGTGAGTGTTCACGGAGCGCATGCGCCATTTCGTGACCCATAATTGCTGCAATCTCGTCATCCGTCAAATTTAGACGATCAATGATGCCACTATAAAACATGATTTTGCCACCGGGCATTACAAAAGCATTCAACTCATTAGACTTAATAGCATGTACTTCCCATTTCCATTTCGCCGCATCGGGACGATAAACGCCGACTTGACCTACCAAACGGTTCGCGACATTTTTGAGGCGATTCAGTTGCGCAGTATTGGTATCCAGTACGCCACTTTTGCGTGCTTCTTGAATGTTTTTATTATAACTTTGTGCTGAAAGTTCTAGAACTTCTTCGCTTGAGACCAATAAAAGCTGCTGACGGTCAACGCCAATCGCGCCAGTGCTGGTAGTACTGGTACAACCAGAGAGGGTTAGGACCGACAATGACGCCGCCATAACCGTAGTGGTAAGCATTTTTTTCATAAGAAACATCCTCGCTGTAAAATATAAAATGGAACAAAAAGAAGCAGGCCAATTAGATTGGTAATTTAATTGGCCTTAGTATAATAATGATAAGCAAACTAAACCAGTGCAGTAAAAGTAACAATATAACGCAGCATTGTAACTAAACTTGTTATGTATCGGTAACGAGTAACTATAGATAGTATCGTTTATGGGTTTAAACAAGGATCAACTAAGCCATCTGTATTCAAATTATTCCTCAAAGTTATCTCAATTTAGAGTATTAATAAGCTGAAAATCGAGATTAAGGTCACAAATTAGAATATTAGCTCAGAGTGTATGCTTTTTCATCAAAATTTATTTAAAATACAATAATTATTATTAAAATTATAAATGGTCATAAAATCAATAGTATGTGATTAATATATCATTAGTTTCTGTAGAAACCCTCTCTAATCGCTCAGAATTTTAAAAAAATCATTGACAGCGTCAGAATATTTGATAGAATAGCCAGCCTATCGAGACAACGTTGTTATTAAATATCACGGTTCACAAGAACTAAGATGCAAAGCAGCTTTGATATACGATAGATTAAGCGGGAATAGCTCAGTGGTAGAGCATAACCTTGCCAAGGTTGGGGTCGAGAGTTCGAATCTCTTTTCCCGCTCCAAATATGGTTTTGTAAAAAGCGAAAAAGCCTCACTATATATATAGTGAGGCTTTTTTATGGCTGAACGCTTTTGCTTCTAACCTATAAATAATAGGCAATAACTAACAATTAATTGCTGATAAACAATGAGCTGTTTGAGTGAAATACTGGTGGTAGAGTAGTAGAGTAGTTAAACGGCTATAAACCGTTACAAAAAGCGAGCGAACTTAACACAGTTAATTTAGCCAATCCGCGCATACTTATATCTCGACAATATTTAGTTCTACTTATATTAAATTAAGTTAGATTTTAATAACTATTATTAATTATCATATCTTAATAATACAAAAAATAATAAGTACTATAAAGAGGACTTCTCATGAAAGTGCAAGAATTTAAACATAAAGAATTTAACGAATTATTTGATTTGTCTGGAAAGACTGCAATTATCACAGGTGGCGCTAACGGTATCGGTAAAGCGACAGCCCTACGATTGGCACAGGCTGGCGCTAATATCGCTATTGCTGATTTAAAATTAGATGATGCTAAAGAAGCTATCAAAGACATCGAAAAGTTTGGGGTTAAAAGTCTAGCGGTAGAATGCAATATCTTAAAAGATGATGACTTAGTAGCGATGGTCGATAAAGTCATGTCAGAATTTGGCTGCATTAATATTCTGATCAATAATGCTGGTGGTGGCGCGGGCGGTCAAGAAAATCCGTTCAAAATCTCAGTTGATGACTTTCGTCGTGACTTTGAATTGAACGTTTTCAGTGGCTGGCGTCTATGTCAATTATGTGTGCCGCATATGAAAGAATCAGGCTACGGTGCGATCGTGTTTACTACTTCTATGGCAAGTATTAATAAAGACCCTGATATCAGTGGCTATGCAGCATCAAAAGCAGCCGTCAATCACATGGTGGCAAATTTAGCCCATGACTTCGGACCTGAAGTGCGTATTAATGCGGTCGGTCCTGGTGCCACTCGTACTGACGCGCTAAAATCAGTACTAACCCCAAAGATTGAAAAAAGCATGCTTGCGCATACACCTATCCATCGTTTGGGTGAAGCAGACGATATTGCCGGTGCGATGCTATATTTTGCCTCGCCAATATCTGAATGGGTCAGTGGCCAAACACTATTTGTGAATGGTGGTGGCGTGCAAACGCTTGACCAATAAATATCAAATAAACGTATAAGAATTTTTTGAGTAAACAGCCTTTTATTACATAAGACTTTAGTAAACAAAAAGCGCGATCTTGTTATGACAAGGTCGCGCTTTTTTTATTGCCTATTTTTAAGTTTATCAACTTTAAGTTGCTTACTCTTTATGTCGTTCATTTCTCATCAGGCTATTAGCAACCCAGGCTGGACCAATTAATAAAAACTGTAAATCTTCAAAAAATGAGGGTTTTTTACCTTCGATTTTATGACCAACGAACTGCCCAATCCAAGCAATAACAAATATACTAGCCCAAACTTTGAAGCTCAATGGCAGAAATGCCATCACTGACAGGCAAATTAAGATGAATATACCCATCGCCATAAATAATGGCGTGGAGAGCTGCATGTAAAATAGCAATACTAAAGCGCTCAGGGCTAAAGTAAACCAGACCGATAATGACATGCCCATGCCTAAGATACTGACAAAGATAGTGGGCACACATAGCCAATGGATTTTTTTATTAACTAAGTTTTGATGACTGACGGCATATTCAGACAGCCACTGCTCCAGTGATCGCTTTGATATTCCCTGTTGACGAGTACGAGACATACTAACCTCCTTGTTAGTGAATGAACGATTAAACACTACTACTAATTAAACAGTGCTAATAACCTTTGTAGCACTATTCAAGCCAGTCCGCCACTTTTTGTCTAATTATTATCTCTTATACCTAGTCATTATCTTTATACCACTGCTGCCTTTAGTGCATCTTGTTCGCTACGATGCCATTCATAGAGGCCAACAAATGAATTCACTTGGTAAACCATAGTCTGAATGGCAAAAATATAGTTGCCCGACATTAAGTTTACGGTCAACCAGACGAAGTTTGAAATAATCCATAACCACCAGTTAAATGAATACCGTAAAATCATGGCCGCTTGTGCAGTAATTGATAATATAAAGGCGATAACGTTAATCCAAAAGAAAGAAATAAAGCCCAAAAACAGACTGTTGTCATCTTCTACTACCGCAAAGCCATAGCTAGCAAGTAAGTTATTGATAGTTGGGAACAGTGCCAGACCAATGATCATAAAGGTACCAGTAATCAACCAAACCCATTTGTTAGCTGATTTGGGTATCATATCGCCATCAGCGTCGGTATTCTTAGACCAATAAAATAGACCGTAGACGTGCGTAAAGAAGTTAAATAGCGGCGCGAGCATCAGACCTACAGAACCTGCAGTCGCTTGTACCACAACTTCACCTGAGGTCGCTGCCATACCAAAACCATTACCCATGATATTTTTTCGGAATGACAGTGATACCACACAGACCAAGCCGATAAAGGACACGCCTAAATAAAACATATCTAGTGTAGTGTGCTCAGTGGTTACCCAAAAACCTGCGGATAAGGCGGCGACCCCGCAGATGAACCAAGTGACAATCCATTGCATCGACCATTTTCTGGTGATGTTGTCCAATAACTGAATGCGCATAACTCTATTGTCCTCAAAATGGCACTTAAAAATTGCTATCAGCCCTATAGTCATCAAGGTGCTGATAATAAAATTATTATTATAAATTTAGTATTACTAAATCGGTCTTTTTAAATATCTGTTTTTGAATACATAAACTACGAATATTTTATTATTTGCCATAAATATGCTGGTCGATAAAGGTGACGGCTTGCTGATAGCGCGCATCGTAGTCGGGCTTATCAATCAGATGCGGCTGGATATTATGACGGGAAAAAATATCTAATAACCGTTGCTCAAAACGTCCGCGTGCATCAGGATTACCTAATGAGCGCATGCCATCAGCGACCCACGGCGTATTATTATCGAGCATTATGGTATGGTCTAAACGAAACTCATCGACACAGGCGCTGACAAATGGATGGGTGCGTCCTTCATATTCTTCACAAAACGCTTGCGTCGTCACAAAGTCAGTATCAATAATAGTTACCGGCGCGGTGGCATTAGCAGCGGCCTTACGTATGGCTTGGGCGTGATTGAGTGCAATCGGGCCATAGTCGCTGTATTGCAGCCCAATCTCGCTACCACCCAAATCTGTACCTACATAAAGCCGTCCCATCTCCAGCACAAAGCTGGCACCATAATAATTGGCAAGTTTATGCACTAAGGTCGTCTTACCTGAGCTTTCACCGCCGACAATAGCAACCGTTTTAGTATAATCGCCACGCGCTTGCGGATGAATCGCTGACCAATGAGCAATGGGGTCACGAGCAATCGCATAAGAGTCAAACTCTGGCTGTAGCGGAGTAGTGATGACATTCATGAGCAGCTGCTCACGCGTACCGTCCTGCGCTAACGAGTGATTTTCTGCGACGAACAATACTGTATCTGTGGGCAAGCTGAGCTCACCAATAATACGCTGCAGTTTGGCATTACTCGCAGTGATATCTATTGAGACTTCATCGAAGCTTTCATGTAAGGGTAGCGCGATTTCATTGGTCGTATGAATCTGAATAAACGGCAGCTCAGCACAAGCCATCTGTAGCCAGCGCGCCTTATCTTGAAGCGTAATGGTGAAGTCAGGATGCGGCGAAGGATGTTTGGTAATGATAATGTGTAAGCTCTTTGCCTGTCCAGCAGCGTCCAAAATACTACGTATCTGTCCTAGATGTAGCGGCTCGAAATGACCGATTATAATACCTGTGTTGACCATAATAGCCCTTATATTACCGGGTATGAAGTGACAGTGGATTTATCATATAAATTATCTATCAGCATGGTATAAAGGTTTGCGTGCTGATACAGGTGGGTTATTGTAAATATGCAGACCATTACAATGGTTAGTTGTAAAGACAGGAACAATTAACATCAGCAGTTTTATATTGAGGCTGACACTCTAAAGTTAATACACTAAAGCCAAAGATATCAATAACATAAAACATGAAGTAAATAATAATAAAAATTAATAAGATTTATTAATAAGTTTACTATTATAGAATGAAGGAGCTGTTAAGTGTCTAGTAATAGAACAGCAGAGTAATAGTAATAACTCAGTAACAAACCATTATCTGAAATATTTTGAAATATTTATTTAAAATCAGGGTGTTACAAGCTACTAATGAGAGATAAGAGCAAGTTTGGTTAGCATAAAGTCACAAAGCACACCTACTTAGCCAACAGTCAATATTCAATTGCTTGCTATAATTATTACTAAGTTAAACGGACTAATAACTAATTAAAATAATTGTTAAATTAAAACTTAATAAAACTAAGAAAGAGAGGTATGAGTTTTGGCTAAATTAGCAAAGTTACATCGCTCGAAGAATAATAAAATGATTGCTGGTGTGATGGGCGGTATCGCAGAATATGCAGGCTGGTCGCCAATGTGGGTGCGGTTATTGTTTGTGGTCATTTCTTCCTTAAGTGCAGCGGTACCAGGTATCTTGATTTATATTGTTCTATGGATTGTTATGCCAAAAGTTAGCAGCCAATCTTATCAGTAAGTGCAAGTCAGTAAGTATGAATTAATAAGTACAAACAGATTCAATATTTAATTTTGATAAAGACATAGAACTAGTAGCTTATAAAAAACAAAAGCCTGATGCAACAGGATACCGGTATTACACTTTTCCTCCTACCCAGATGTTCATTCATCTGGGTATTTTTTTGTTGTATAAGGTGTATGAAAGGTTTTGAAGTAGTCACATACGTAGTTGCCATTACTGTTATAAGGCATTAATGATGAGCGTATTCTTAACCGCGATATAAATTTAATTACTGTAAATATGGATAAAATAGCCATTTTTTAGTAAGGTAAGCAGGCTAATAGTTGAGCGGCCGAACGTGCCGCAGCAACTTTAAATATTAACTTTGATTGGCTTTAGTCAAAAACTCCTCATTCCACAGTGATTTTCCTATGAATTCCCAAACGCTGACCTTCCAAGATTTGATTTTAACCTTACAAAATTACTGGGCGGATAAGGGCTGCGTGATACTGCAGCCTTACGATATGGAAGTAGGTGCGGGTACTTTTCATACCGCTACCTTCCTGCGCTCTTTAGGGCCTGAGCGCTGGAATGCTGCTTACGTGCAGCCGTCACGTCGCCCAACTGATGGGCGCTATGGTGATAATCCTAACCGTCTGCAGCATTATTATCAGTTCCAAGTGGTACTTAAGCCCAATCCACCCAATATGCAAGAGCTGTATTTAGGCTCGCTAAAAGCCATAGGTATTGACCCGCTAGTGCATGACGTGCGTTTTGTCGAAGACAACTGGGAGTCGCCAACGCTAGGGGCGTGGGGTCTCGGTTGGGAGATTTGGCTTAATGGTATGGAAGTCACCCAGTTTACTTACTTCCAGCAAGTCGGCGGTATTGAGTGCTTCCCAGTCACCGGCGAGATTACTTATGGTCTTGAGCGCTTAGCAATGTATGTGCAAGGCGTCGATAGTGTTTATGACTTGGTATGGGCGGACGGTGAGTTTGGCCGCGTTACTTATGGTGATGTTTTTCATCAAAACGAAGTAGAGCAGTCCACTTATAACTTTGAGCATGCCGATGTGCCAAAAATGGGTGAGCTATTTGATTTTTATGAGCAGCAAGCGGATAAGTTGGTTGACGCAGGTTTGCCATTACCCGCTTATGAGATGGTGCTAAAAGCGTCGCATGCCTTTAATCTACTGGATGCTCGTGGCGCCATTTCGGTCACTGAACGTCAGCGTTTTATCCTACGAGTACGTACTTTATCGCGGAAGGTTGCTTTGGGCTATGTTGAAGCACGCGCAAAATTGGGCTTTCCGTTAGCGGATGAGGCACATCGCCAAGCGGCCTTGGATAAGTATTTGCCCAAAGAAGCTAGTGGCTCAGAAGGCAGTAAAAAAGAAAGTAACGATACGAATGCCGATAAAGCTGCTAAAGATTCCGGTAAAGGCAAAGCGGCTAAAAATAAAACTAATAAAGCCAATGACACTAATAATGCTACAGACGATAATAAATAGGAGCATCCCATGACCACCATTTTGTTTGAACTGGGGTGTGAAGAACTGCCTCCAAAGAGCCTAAAACCTCTACGTGACGCGCTACAAGCTAGTGTTACTGCCCAGCTAAACGACGCTAACATTAACTTCGATAGTATGAAAGCCTTTGCGGCACCGCGCCGCTTGGCACTACAGATTCATGGTATTGCTGATAAACAACCTGACCGCAGCGAGCAAAAGCGCGGCCCTGCTATTAAAGCCGCCTTTGATGCGGAAGGTAATCCGACGCGTGCGGCATCGGGCTTTGCTAAAGGTTTGGGTATTGATCCAAGCGCGCTAATCACTATTAATATGGACAAAGGCGACTATGTCGGCTATGAGCAAATCATTCATGGAAGGGCGACCACTGAGCTACTACCACAGATATTTCAGACGGCACTCGATAATTTGCCAATTGCGAAACGTATGCGTTCAGGCACCAGCCGCAACGAGTTTGTACGTCCGGTACAGTGGGCGGTACTCATGCAAGATGACAGCGTAATTGATGGTACTATTCAAGGTCATCAGACAGGCAAGCAAACGCGTGGACATCGTTTCCACAGTCCCGACTATCATACGATTAACCATGCCAATGACTATGAGTCATTACTAGACAGCCTAAAAGTCGTTGCTGATTTTGATAAGCGCCAAATGCTGATTAATAATCAAGTGAAAGCCTTGGCAGACGAGATTAATACCAATGCGATTGTACCGCAGAGTTTATTGGATGAAGTGACCGCTTTGGTTGATTTCCCCATTGCTTTGCGTGCCAGCTTTGAGCCGCGATTTTTACAAGTACCGCAAGAAGCGCTTATCTCAACCATGCAGGCGGATCAAAAGTATTTTTGTCTGACCGATAAAGACGGCACATTGCAACCTTACTTCATTTTCATTACCAATATTGAATCAAAAGATGCCAGCCAAATCATTGAAGGTAATGAGAAGGTTGTGCGTCCGCGTCTAGCTGATGCTGAGTTCTTTTTCTTACAAGATCAGAAGCAGCCGTTGTTCGCGTTGACCGAAAGTCTAAAAACTCGCGTATTCCAAGATCAGCTGGGTACTATTTGGGAAAAATCTGAACGAATTGCCAAGCTTGCCGCCTTTATCGCCGCTTTATTGCAGAAACAAGGCAAGCAAATTGATATTGATGAAACGGCACGCGCGGCTATGTTATCAAAAGCTGATTTAGCAAGCTCGCTAGTCGGTGAATATCCTGATTTGCAAGGTATCGCTGGCACTTATTATGCGCGCCTTAATAATGAGCCTGAAGCCGTTGCTGCTAGTTTGGAAGAGCAGTATCTGCCGAAGTTTAGCGGTGACGTGTTACCACAAACGCCTATTGGGATTTGTCTAGCATTGGCGGATCGCTTAGATACGTTAGTGGGTATTTTCGCCATTGACCAAGCACCTACTGGCTCAAAAGACCCGTTTAGTTTACGCCGCTCAGCCATTGGTATTTTACGTATTTTGATTGAAAAGCGGCTGCCAATTAATTTAGTTGCTCTAGTAGAACAAGCGATAAAAAACTACGCCAGCGAGGAAGTAAGCAAAATCACTAAAATGGGTGATACTTTTACCCAAGTGATGGCGTTCTTAAATTCTCGTTATCGGGCAATGTATACTGAGCAAGGTGTCAGAGTCGATACCATTCAGGCGGTGCAAGCGATTAATCCGCATATGCCGCTTGATTTTGATCAGCGTATTCGCGCCGTGCAAGCATTTAGTGAGCTACCACAAGCGGAACAGCTTGCTGACTCTAACAAGCGCGTGGCCAATATTCTTGCTAAATCTGAGGCTGCCGTTGCTGATTCGGTTAATGAGGCGCTACTGTCTGAGCCTGCTGAACAGGCATTGTATAGTGCAGTTCACCAAGCGCGAACGGCTGTGACACCATTATTAGAGCAAGCCAATTACACTCAAGTACTGCAAACTTTGGCCAGCTTAGATGTGCCGTTAACCCAGTTCTTTGACGGCGTGATGGTCAATAGTGAAGATGCCACACTCAAAAATAATCGCTTGGCGTTATTGAAACAAGTACGGGCATTGTTCCTGACGGTAGCTGATATTAGTGAGCTACAATTATAAGTTAGTTGCTATAAAATTGTTGTTATGAAACGCTTAATCTTATTTTATCTGCATAAAAAAACTGGCTACGGAAGTCAGTTTTTTTGTGCAAATGTGATTAATAAATAATATAGGGTGGCGAGCGTGCTAGTAATTAAACAGAGCAATGATTGTGCTACAGGCGCAATTTACAGTAAAGTTTATACTATATCCGTAGTTCATTAAGCCTAGTTAATCCACTATTACTCGAAGGAGCACTGCCGTGTTTGCCGTTATCATTATAATAATTATAGTCTGGATTGTAATGTGGGGTTTTTATAAGGTTATGTACCCACGACCCCCAAAGAGCATGATGCCTAAAGAGGGCGATGTGACCACGCCG
This sequence comes from Psychrobacter urativorans, assembly GCF_904846675.1. Lineage (GTDB taxonomy): Bacteria > Pseudomonadota > Gammaproteobacteria > Pseudomonadales > Moraxellaceae > Psychrobacter > Psychrobacter urativorans_B. The sequence continues at coordinate 145,564 of NZ_CAJHBT010000004.1, forward strand.
CGCAATTGTGACTTTTGTGGTAATAGCTTAGCCGAGTATCGCGGTGTGCTTGAGACCAGTCCTACTGAGCTTAGTAGTGACACTGATACCACTACCAAAATCAATAATGAGCTGTTCTTTTGCAACTATGAACATCAAGCCGATTTTCATGCCGGTAGAAGCTATAAGTAACCCGCATAACTTATCATTAAAACGTTAATCATTAAGACGCTAAGTTTTAACTTAACAACTAAGTATTTAAATAAGTTATAAAATAGATTGAGCGTCTTGCATGATTTTGTTCAATAAGGCTACTGACTGTTCGGTTTTGTGCCGATGGTCTGCATCAGTTTTGTTCTGCGAATGAATTTTTTCGTATAAATTTAAGCAGCACAGTACCAATAGGTTTTCTTGCGGTAAGTTCGGTGCTTCTTGCTTAATATCCAATACAAAATTATTAATATAATACACAGCCGAGCGTAGTTCTTCTTCTTCATTAATAGGACAATAAATTTGATACGTAACACCCGCAATAACGATATCTACTTTTTTCATTTGCGGTTTTTGATCTTCTGTCGCCTTTTTGCTAACGTCTGATGTTTTGCGCTCAGCGACTAGATTAGGGGTTGCCGTCTGCGTTTGATTGGCTGGGGCGTTAGTGTTTTGTTCAGACGTTTTTTTGGGCTGGGCTTGAGACGTGTTGCTCGGAGTCTGGGCGCTTTTAGTGTCAGTGCGGTCATTGGTCATAAGAAATCCTACAAGGTATTAGTATGTGGGTAAAATAATAGGGTGATAAAATATAGCGGCTGCAATAGCTATTAAGTAAAAGATATTAACCATCCACTTGATCAATACGGGTCAGACGCTTTAAGACGACTTCGGTACGTTCGGATGCCAGCTGGTTTTTCTCTTGTAAGTCATGGTTTTGTTTTTGCAGATCACTGTTTTTCTGTTTAACTTCATGATTATGCTGCTGTAGTGACTTATTTTGCTGCTGTAAGTCTGCCAACTGTTTTTGTAGTTTGTCTTGATCTTCACCAATCATATGATGGGCTTCGGCAAGGCTTTGATACCGTTTATCAAGCTCGATAAATTGCTTTTTGGCGGTATCACGTTCTGCATAACTATTATCAAGCTTGGATTTGAGTGCGGCTAATTCTTTGGGATCAGTATTTTGCTGCTGTTTGCAGCTATTAAGTTCAACACTGACCAGCTGATATTGTTTCTTTATATCGAGTATCGTTTTTTCTAGGTTTTTGAGTTGATCATACATAGTCAGTTTTTACCCTTAATAAATGAGCGTGAATGAATTTTGGTAGATACGTTTAATAATGCCATAGGTGACCGCATTATATCTATATCAACAAAGTAATTGCAGCTATTGCGCTTTGTTTTTCACTTTTATTAATTATCGCGCTGCAAACAGCGTCAGGCTGCGACTATTGCCTATTAATATAATATACGCAAATTAACCCTTAGGATGACCTTTATGAATGACAATATTTCTGGCTGGAACACTTGGTGCAAGGCATTTGAAGAATGGACGGATGTGTCCGTCAGCGAGATACATGGCTTCATGACTGGATTAATGACTGCTTGTGAGGCACCTGATGAGCAAGGTTGGGCTACCGTACTTAATGAGCTGAGCTTTGCACCATTACCAGATGAGGCGCTGACTTTGCTTACCGAAGAAGCTGAAGACACCGTATTTCAGCTTAAAGATAAAGACGACGCCTATTCTTATACGCCGCTGGTACCTGATGACGAACACGACTTGTACGAGCGTGTGATAGCACTGAAACAGTGGGCTAATGGCTTTATGACTGGCTTTGGCATCACCGATTGTCGTTTGACTAGCGAGGAAAATGAGATGCTTACGGATTTGGCAAAGATTGGCGGTATTCGTTTAGAGGATGATGAAGAATATGAGGGCGGCGAAGAGTCTTATCTCTACATTTATGAATTTGCACGGATGGTGCCGGTCAGTTTTGCAACGCGTCAGCGTAAAGCTATTAAAGACTTGGCATTGATTGCAGGATTGGCGATTGATGCTAAAACCACCAAAGAGCTACAAGCAGAAGGTAAGCTACCAAAACCTATGCCGCCTGTGGTTAATGTGATGAACCAAGATAATCCTTCATAACAATACGGGGCGAATCTAAAATTAGTATCAATGCTTTAAAAGCAAAGTGGTTCTACACTAAATGTTGGAGCGTTCAAACAATCCAACCAAGAAAAAGACAAGCAATCTCCAATGTCTTCCATACTTAAATTGTCGAGAAATGAGTAAAGAAAAGGAGATGCGTGCATTTAAATTTTACCACGAAATTTATTAGCTGGAATTGCAGAGTTGCAAAAAGTGCTACGCATGCGCCAAAATACTATTGACTCATAAGTACAAGGATATTGGCGTTTACGGGGGTTGGGATGAAAAATACTTCATCTCCCCCAACATTTGACGGGGAAACTTTTTGGTCGTATGATGATTATAGAGCGTCTCTCTACTCTGTCGATATGAGTATAGTATATTTAAAAAAGGAGTTTTATAATGAATGGACTTGGCGGATTGAATAAATCTCCAAACGGAGTGGTTCTAGGGTTAGTACAGTTGCAATTACCAATAACAAAAACGAAAGGTGACTTGACTAAACAAACCGAGAAAGTATGTGAGATGGTTCGAAAAGCAAAGCGGTTTATAGCCCCCATCGATCTTGTCGTATTTCCAGAATATATGCTTCATGGACTTTCAATGGATATGAATGACGAGATTATGTGTGATATCGATGGACCTGAAGTGTCTGAACTGAAAAAAGTTTGTAAGGAAAATCAAATTTGGGGATGTTTTTCAATAATGGAATATAACCCTAATGGAAATCCTTATAATACCGGATTAATTATAAATGATCAGGGCCAGATAAAATTAAACTGTCGAAAATTACATCCCTGGGTTCCTGTTGAACCATGGGAACCGGGTAATCTGGGTTTGCCTGTGTGTGACGGACCAAATGGAAGTAAATTAGGGCTAGTTATTTGCCATGATGGAATGTTTCCAGAGGTTAGTCGTGAACTTGCATATAAAGGTGCAGATGTTATTTTACGTACAGCTGGTTATACGCCACCAATTCGACATTCTTGGAAGATAACCAATCAAACAAATGCATTTTGCAACCTTGCGTATACCGCGTCCGTTGCTATGTGTGGAAGTGATGGGACCAATGATTCGATGGGGGAAGCCATGATTGTTGGGTTTGATGGTGTAACACTCGTAACAGGTAGTAACCGCGCCGACGAAATAATCACTGGAGAAGTTAGACCTGATTTGGCACTTGAGGCTCGAATCAACTGGGGAGTTGAAAATAATATCTACCAGTTAGGGCACCGAGGATTTGTTGCCGTAGAAGGCGGAGTAATGGACGCCCCATATACGTATATGGACGATTTGAAAAACGGAACATATAGTCTTCCTTGGGAAGATAAAATTAAGCATAAAGATGGGCAAGCTTATGGTTTTGATACCCCTCGAAAAAAATGACGTTAGGAATCATACAACACAATTTATACGCCATACATGTAAGCACTTGCTACGTCGGCACTCGTGAACTGAACTCCAAATGGTAGATACTTTAAAAAAAGTGACCCATTTGGTTTTTTTTCTATCTTTAGACCCCAACATTTGACGAAAAACCAAAAAAGTTAAATATGAATCATACAGCTTGTTAGTATTTATACTTATTTACATTATCTTGCGAGTAGCATGGTTAATGGTTAGACTGATACTTTGAAAGTATAATATGCCTAATAGCGTTAGACGAATATAAAATAATAGGGATAATAAATTATGTTAACTGATAATGATAAAAAACATTTGCACCGCTGTATCGAGCTTGCTGCTGAAGCTTTAGAGGCCGGTGATGAGCCTTTTGGTAGCGTGCTGGTCGATAGTAAAGGTACCGTACTTAACGAAGACCGTAATCGTGTTAATACTGTCGATGCCACTTATCATCCTGAGATTGCAGTCGCGCGCTGGGCGGCAAAAAATATGACGGCTGAAGAACGTGCCAAAGCAGTGGTTTATACCTCCGGTGAGCACTGCGCAATGTGTTCAGCTGCGCATGGTTTGGCAGGACTTGGCCGTATTGTCTATGTCAGCTCCTCCAAGCAATTTGGCGAGTGGATGAAGGAGATGGGCGTAGAGTCTCCGCTACCTATCAATACCTTAACCATTCAAGAAGTGGCTCCTAACGTACCCGTTGAAGGTCCAATTGATGGTTTAGATGATGAGGTAAAAGAATTGCAACGCCGTGCCCAGCAAAAAAGTTAATAGTTATATTTGATACCGGTACAGTGATTTTTAATATCGTCTTTATACGATAAGGATATCCAATGTCTCTATATAGTGGCGTTCATAATAATAAGCATAACGATAAGCACAATGACAGTCAGCCTAATAGCATCACCTCTTATCCTGAACAGAGTATTGATTGGTTAACGCGGCTGATTGGCTTTGACACGGTCAGTCGCCATTCAAACTTGGCGCTAATCAAAGACGTGCAGACTTATTGTGAGCAGTTAGGCTTGATGATAGATTTGACTTTTAATGAGGCCCAAGACAAAGCCAATTTATTTGTCACTGTTCCGGCAGGTGATAATACTAACGGCGCAGCCATCGTAAACGGCGGGCTGGTACTCTCAGGTCATAGCGATGTGGTGCCGGTTGATGGGCAAGATTGGACGTCCGATCCATTTACCGCTACTATTCGTGGGTCGCGCCTTTATGGGCGTGGAGCCTGCGATATGAAAGGTTTTATTGCCTGCGCATTAACGGTATTACCACGTGCTGCAGAGCTGTCTAAAAGTGGCAAATTGAAGCGTCCACTGCATTTGGCATTGTCGTTCGATGAAGAAGTCGGCTGTTTGGGGGCGCCATTAATATTGGCAGACCTAAAGGCGCGCGGTATCACCCCTGACTATTGTATCGTTGGTGAGCCCACTAATATGGCTATGGTAGTGGCGCATAAAGGCATAGCTGTTTATCGCTGCCGCGTCCACGGCAAATCGGCGCATTCCTCCTTGACCGCGCAGGGCGTGAACGCCATTAGCTATGCCAGTCGTTTGGTTGGTTTCGTTGATGATTTAGCTGAAGAATTAAACCAGCGTGATGGCTCTCTCGATGAAGGTAATGCGCTGTTTGATGTGCCTTATTCAACGCTCTCCGTAGGAACGATTCAAGGTGGTACGGCGACCAATATTGTTCCTAATCTATGTGAGTTTACTTTTGATTATCGTAATCTTCCGCATATGACTCAAGAGGACATTCTAACGCCTATTCAAGCAAAAGTAGCGGAGCTGAGCGCGCAGATGCAAGCGCGAGCGCCGGAGACCGGCATTGAGTTACTGCAAGAAGTAGGCGTGCCAGCGATGACTGATAGTGATAGCACGGAACTACAACAGTTAATAGTCGCGCTCACCAAAGATAATCAGCGCCACAAAGTTGCCTATGCCACTGAGGGCGGTCAGTTTACCAATGCCGGTATTCCAACCATAATTTGCGGTCCCGGTAGTATTGAGCAAGCGCACAAAGCCGATGAGTATGTTGAGCTGAGTGAGCTTGAGCGCTGTGATAGTTTTTTGCAGCGTCTGCTAGATAGTTGCTGTTAGGCAGCTGTTATTAAAGAGCGCTCATTAATGAAGTGAACTTTGCAATCGTAAAGCATTTTTAATCTTAATTAGTATAAAATACACCGTCTTTATGGCGGTGTTTGCTTTTTTTAGAATCGCAATATTTTAACTTAAACACTTTTAAACGATAACTTAGGGGTTGGTTGATGTCTTGGCATCTGTTTGCGGTATTTTTTGCAAGTACTTTTTTTATATCGGCCACCCCAGGCCCCAACATGTTGCTGGCATTTCAGTATGGTCTCAATTATGGCGTAAAGCGCACGATATGGACGCTGGCAGGTTTAAGTGTTGGGCTGTTTATTTTGCTGTTATCGACACTGCTTGGACTGGACGTCATTAGCCGACAGTCACCTTGGCTATTAACTTTGATTAAGGCTATTGGCGGCCTATATTTGCTTTATTTAGGGATTAGCTCGTGGCGTAATGCGGGTGATAACGGCAGTTTAATGACCGATGCTCAAGCGATGAGTGCAGAGATTGACTCAAGCTATCCTGATATGACGGCTACTAATAGACCGGCACCTCGCTCGCTGTCTAGTGCTGCGGTCAAAGCTATCCCTAGTGATTTTATATTATTTCGCACAGGCGTATGGGTAGCATTATCAAATCCAAAAGCGATTTTATTTTTTGCAGCCTTTTTCCCAAAATTTATTAATTTTAGTCTGCCGCTCTGGCCTCAATATATCGCTTTAACTTTAGGGCTTTATCTAAGTGAAATTATTTGGCAGCTGATTTATACCCTAGGTGGTAAAAAACTATCAGGCTGGCTGGATGTTGGGGAGCGCTTAGCTTGGCTTAATCGTGGTTGCGGAGTTATTTTTATACTTATTGCAGCAGCGCTACTTATTGAAGTTACTAATAGCTTTATAATTTAATAATGTATTCTGCATTTTAGCCGTAACTATAAATATATTTTAAGTAGTAGGAAGTAACTATTAATAAAGAGTAGATAGGATATTATTGACATTAATATTTAAAAATATATAATGATTATTAGGCATCCTATTAAAATCTAAACCCATTTTATAATGCTATCAAATAACGTTATATGATACTAATCATCTAACGTATCTTCATTAATTTGCTATAGTCATCTAATGACGATCAGCCACAACCGACGGAGGAATCACTATGTCCCACCCAAACACCAAGACGTTCTTAAAGAGTAAAGCAGTTGAAGAGATGACAGCAGTAATGACCTCGCAAAGGTTGGTTAAATTTTAGTTAAGAGCTACTTATTGATATCTTTCAATAAGTAGCCATCGATACCTATCTGCTTTACTACACCTTACCAAGTCTACTACATACTGATGTAAATCATGTCGCGCACTATTGCGTAGATGTTTTTTGCTTGGCTATGCCTGTTCGCTCATATCTATAAAGCATGAATGCTGTATACAACGATTTTCACTTATGGATTTCGTCTACTCTATTGCTATTTAAGATCTGACTCTTGTAAATATTAAATTCTTTAAAGCGTCTAAAAAATAACATGTATTTTTATTAACTCTATTTATTTAGTTTTAATAAAGATAAAGATATATTTTTATCTAAAATTTATGAAAGATAAGTTATTTTCTTATTTAATTAAGGCAGAGAAGGAATGTTTACA
>NZ_CAJHBT010000005.1 GCF_904846675.1 Psychrobacter urativorans
GATGACACGCCCTAGTTTATACTGTATATATATTAGTTGAGGAAATATAGTAAATATCGCGAATGCGCTCGCTATGCTGCGCCCATAATAAACGTAATATTTCGATGATAAGTATAGGATAATCATAGGCAAGTAGTAGGCGATAGTTGGTTGAAGTACTAAAGTAAGTGCTGGCTACTAGATTAAAATAGAATAGTAATAGAGTGCCAAACGATATTTATATTTGGTTTGGTAATGGATATCGTCATTGCTTTAATAAACGGTCAATAAAATTTATGAATTCTTCCCTTTTATATTATGGCGTACAGATTCTGGCAGGGCTGATTGCCTTTGTCACAGCTTGGAGCTGGCTACCACTCGATAACTGGTGGGTACGCAGCATCGACTTTCCGCGCATTCAAATTTTGGTGCTGGGAATAATTGCGTGGCTGGGAATGCTGCTGTTTTGGCAGCAGTGGGAGCTGGGGCAGTGGTTGCTATTTATCGCCTTGTGTGTGACGTTGATATTTCAGCTGCGAATGGTATTGCCTTATACTAAAATATGGAAAAAAGAAGTACAAAGCGCCAAAGATAGGCCTGAAGGCGGGGCGCATCAGCTGAAAATTATGGTTTCAAACGTCTTAACACCTAATGATGAAACTCAAAAGCTGGTCAATCTAGTTAATCAAAAACAGCCTGATATTTTAGTTACTCTGGAAAGTGATCAAAAATGGCAGAACGCACTAAGTTCAATTGAGCCAGATTATCCTTACACCGTCAAAGTGCCGCTCGATAACCTGTATGGCATGCACCTATATTCTCAGCTTGAGCTGATAGAGCCTACGGTTAATTGATTAATGGTGGATGATATTCCATCCATCTATACTCAGCTACGCCTGCAAAGTGGCCGCGCCATTTGGCTATATTGCTTGCATCCAATGTCACCATAGCGCTTGTTTTACGGTTCTAGGTATTGAGCGTCAACCTTCTATCGCTTCTGACCATTTTCCGGTGCTAACTACTTTACAATATGAATCAGAATGAAATAGCAAACAAGAACAAATACCCTAACTGTGCAAACTGAAGATACCAAAGAGAAGAAAAATAAAAGAAGGTAAAAGAGAAGGCACTAAAGTCTCAAAAGCACATGCAGAATATGAAAAGAGCAATTAATAATACTGCCTCAAAATCATGGTATTAAAATTATTATACTAAAGCTACTGTATTAAAAGTACCATACTAAAATGGATGCTCGCTCCGTTAGACAGCTTGTAAGCAAAAGCTTACAGAAAATAGGGCTTCTACCGTCTAGTCGTACATAAGGTATTACCTTACAATACCCTCATCAGCACAAGGATAAGCACGGATGCGGTGTTGAGGCGGTAGCAATTAAGAATAGGTCAGCCACTGTCTTATAGCTAATGCTCACGACTTAGGATAAGTCACTAGGGAAGAAGAAATAAAAATAATAATAACAGAAAATGTCAAAGCCCGAACTCATCGCCCTAGGTTCGGGCTTTTTATTATATGTTAGTTTGTCGTTTGATAAAGATTTTTTAGATCGTTACCGTGCTCTAATTTCTTTGTTGGGGTAAACACGATTGTAAGGGGTTACTTATTTTTTTAACTATTACACAATCCTATGCAGCCCATAACATGTTCATTAGTCTTAATAAAAATAGAAAAAATCCCTACTGACTATAATGATTTAAATTAAGTCTATGCTAAGCTAATTTTACGTTAATAAGAGGCATTGTCACGTTTTTATGCCAATTTTATTGAGGATGTTAAGATGAAAAAATAGTATTGAATAAACCATTAGGAGCCGCATTATATACAACACTCGTAGTTCCCCTTATTGGTGTTAGTACTTGTAGTAATGAAAAAGAAAGAACTGCTGCAGATTCAAAAGAAGTCATGGTATTAGATCGGGGCGATGACGCTGCAGAGCTTGCTCGTAATAATGGCCCTGAAGCCGAAGATATGGCAGTTGAAGAAACGGCTCCGATGATCACAAGTGATGCGCTGATAAGGCTAAAGAGGCGACCATAGCTGCGGACATGCCAGAGGCTACGGATAGTGCAGCAACTGATAGACCAGTAACCGATACTGCCGAAAAATCCAAACGCAGATAAAACAGCCGCAGATGGGCTGCAGTAGGTGCTGAACCAGTGGCAGAATGCTAGTAGCTATAAAGAAATTTGTAGTAATCAGTACTATTTGCCTTGTTGTCACGGGATTTTTTAATTAGGCTCATTTGATTATGAGTGATTATCTAATAGCAGTTACTATAAAAAGTATCATTTAGGTGCTTTACGTAGTAGGTCTTCCTTAAGCGTTTGCTGTTCTTCAAGATGACGCGCTTCCCAATAGGGTGCATTTTTAATACCGAATTTAGCGGGATCAAAGGTATAACGTGTTACTCCAGCTTTACGCTGTGCCTCATAGTCTTTAAGGACTTTCAGGGTTGGACGCGCGATGAAGAAGATGATCAAGATACCAACGATATTAAGCCAAGCTATGAGACCAACCCCGATATCACCAATCGCCCAAATATAACCTGCTGAATTGAGAGCGCCATAGGCAATCATAATCATCATTAGTATTTTGACTAAAAAGAGTCCGATTTTATTGGCTTTAGGACTAATAAATCGAGTTAGATAGACCACGTTTACTTCAGCAATATAATAGTTGGCCAAAATGGTGGTGAAGGCGAAGAAGAATACGGCAATAGCAATAAAAGTGTTACCGAAGGCACCATATAGAGATTCCATCGCCATCTGTGTAAAAGCTGGCGAATTGATTTCAGTACCAGCGACTACATTTTGTACCAAGTACTGGCCCTCAGGTAGCGCTCCCTGAATGTTATAAGTACCCATGGTTAAAATCATAAATGCAGTTGCAGAACAGACCAATAGCGTATCGATATAGACGGAGAACGCTTGTACCAAACCTTGCTGTGCGGGATGATCAACTTCAGCAGCAGCAGCAGCGTGAGGAGCTGTACCTTGTCCCGCTTCGCTGGAGTAAACCCCACGTTTGACACCCCAACCAATCGCTGCTCCGAAGCCCGCTTGCGCGGTAAATGCGTCGCCAATGATTATACCGAACACCTGCGGTATCATCTCGAAATTACTAAACATAATAATCAAAGCTAAAATAATGTAGCCGATAGCCATAAATGGCACTGCAAACTCGGTAAAGGTTGCAATGCGCTTAATACCACCGAAAATGATAATACCAAAGACGATAAGGATAATCGCCAATGCGCCCAAACGCATAGACCCAAATTCTGCGCCCAAAATATTCATGGTCGTGCCTTCGCCCATCACTTGCGTCACGGCATTGACAACGCCATTTGCCTGGATACCGGGCAAGAATATACTTAAAGCTATTAGAGCCGCAATCGCAAAGACCACCCCATACCAGCGCTGCCCGAGCGCACGCTCAAAGTAGTAAGCGGGTCCACCGCGATATTGTCCGGTGATGACGTCTTTTTCTTTATATATCTGTGCAAGTGTAGATTCAACGTAAGCGGTAGAAGCCCCCAAGAACCCTACCACCCACATCCAAAATACTGCACCTGGACCACCGAAGCCAATAGCTGCCGCTACCCCAGCGATATTGCCCATACCTACGCGTCCAGCTAAGGATAGCGTGAGTGCCTGAAATGACGAAATACCATCGGCGCTGGCTTTACCTTTAAATATTAAGCGTAGCATTTCACCAAAAAGCCGCAATTGAACAAAGCGAGTCATAATGGAGTAGAATAGACCAGCGCCCAAGCATAGATAAATCAATGCTGGGCTCCAAATAATTCCATTTACTGTACTGACGAAACCTTCCATGTCTCTATCCTTTAAGCTGTCTCAAAGCGGCAAGCCTAGCGTTAATACTGTTGTTAGAACGAGTATAAACATCCTCTAAACCGCTAAAGATCGACCGTAGTTGTCTATATTATCTGCTTGGCTTAATATTAATATGATTGATGTTAATACAAACTTAGCTGCGGACACAGTTTTTTGTTGTTTTGGTTGCCGTAGTATAAAGAGGTCACCTAGTAAGAACAAATCTATTAATAACCATAAGCTTTAATGGAACCAGTTTTTTACTCTCTAATCGAGTTAATAAACCACCCAAATTAGACTGATATAACGCAACCGTTCATAATAGACTATTGAGGGTGTCTCCAGTTTCGGGAAAGCTTGGTTTAACGTTGCTAATAATACTGGAGTTATTAAGCAATAATAAAGGGTATATGCGTCTGCATATACCCTTTATTATTTAATTTTTTATTCAATATTAAAGTAATAAGTTAAATAAACAACCCGTCGGCAATGGTAACCTTAAAACCTACTCAAGCACTTGAATATAAGCACCAGCCCGTAGCTCTTGTAGCCAATCTTCTTTCGCTTGTGGGGCTAAGCGTTGAAAGAGCGCTTGGCGTGCCATATTACGGCGATATAGATCGCTCACATCCTGTTGACGTTGGCCTTCAACTTTCAATATATGCCAGCCGAACTGAGTTTTGAAGGGTTCTGAATATTCACCGACCGCAGTATTTTTCATAACGGCTTCAAACGGTCCAATCATATCTTCTTCGCTGACCCAATCAAGATTGCCACCGCGCCCCGCTGAGCCGGGATCATCTGAATAAGTCGCTGCTAATCCTGCAAAATCAGCCCCTTGACGTAGCTGCTCGTACAAATCATCGATCTTTTGTTGAGCAAGCGCGTCAGTTTGTAGCTCATCAACTTTAACCAAGATGTGACTTGTGTTCCACTGCGGTATTAGCATGGTATCGCCGGATTTTTTGTTGGCAAGCTTGATAATATCAATACCTTCAGAGGTCACCTGCGGCATACTTACAGCACCGACAGCAAGCTTGGTAATCTCACTTGATAGCTCTGTAGGTAGGGCAGCGGCTTTATGAAAGCCCATATCGCCACCTTGTAGCTCGATTGGATAGCTACCCTGAACAGCAGCGATGGCAGCGGCAACATCGACGTTTGGTGCTTGTAGACGTGTACGCAGAGCCTGCGCAACTTTTAGTGCTTCATCACGCTGGGATTGCGATAGACGGTTATAGTCATCTATGTATGGCACGCGCACGTGGATGGTTTGATATTCACTTTGATTCAGCCGCTTGGCTTCTGGAGAGCTCAAAAAAGCATCGATATCTTGCTCGCTGATGCGTACACGACTGGAGATTTGACGCTGTTGCAAAGACTGAATGGCGGCATCTTCCATCAATTGGGCGCGCAAAGTAGCATAGCTGCCCGCTTGACTGGCATCTAAACGCTGTTGTAGATCGGTTAGGCTGGTCAGTCCTTCCGCTTGAGCAATTTGTGCAAGGCGCTGATTGATAGCGGTTTCATCAGGCTTGAGGCCGACACGATTGACTAATGATAATTGTAGTTCGCGTAGGATAAGCGCATTTAAGACTTCAGACTGCAGCTGTGCTGAGTTAGCAAGCGGTTCGCCCGCGGCTTGCGCACGCGCTTGGGTTTGGCTAATGGCAGCAATCAAATCGCTTTTTAAGATAGCATTGTCATTAACCAGTGCGATGAGACCGTCGGTGCTATTTGCTAGTGTGAGACGAGTGGTGCCATTTTGGCTACTGTTTTGTCTATTGTTATCGGCACCAGCTTGCACGCTGGCATTAGCGGCAGGTCTAACGGTCGCCGCTTGCGCGTTGAGACTGAGCATAAAGCCTGTGCTCATACCGATAGAGAACAGTACTGCACGGCTGGTTGGGCGTAAAGAAAAAACTCTCATGATGCTCCTCATCAATGTCATCGCATCGGGTGGTGGTTAATCAACCGTAGCCACCATACTTTAGATGGTATTGTCCACAATGTTGTCATGTAAATAACTGATACATAAATGCTCAGTGTTCGTTTGGACTCAATTTATTAAACTGCTTTATGTATTAAATACATTATCTATTGTTTTTGTCATCTGTCTATTAGTCTTTCCACGCAGTCTGTACTGGTTCAAAGCCAAGGACTTTATCAGATAGCAGGCGGGTCAAGCGGCTACTGGCACTGCCCAAACCATTTAGTCTAATCTCTGCCATAATTGCTTGTGTGGGTTTGTCCTTCACGTTCAAGTCATTATAATAGCGGCGACCATAAACGGCAAAACCAAAGCAACAATCCTCATAATCAACGCCGACTAGTGAGTCGAGAATTTTATTACGGCGATAATCATACTGACCCTGCGCCAGCACCCGCCAGTTGTTATTCATAGGGAAGATTGCTGAGGCGGTAAAGGCAGATAGCGGCAACTGATTGGTATTGTCATCACGCTGACGCTTGACAAAACCGACGTTAAATAAGCTGTTGTCTGATGGCTGATAGCGCAGCTCAGTGGTAATGTAATTCAAGTCATAACTATTGGTGAATGCACCGCTGACATCAACCCAAACATTATTATAAGGTTGGGCGCTGGCATCCCAGACCATGCCAGAAGCTGAGGTAGTGAAAACTGGTTGTTGGTTTTCTAACGTCACTCGACCATCATCGATGTAAAATTGCTCTGCAATGCTACCATCAAAACGTGTCACGCCCGTTGCGTCGATGTAACGATAATTAATACCAGGCGTAAAGGCATGCAAATCCTGCAGGCGATCATGACCTAAGAACCAGCTGTCTGAAAACAGCTGCTCATAGTTGATGGAGGCAATGCGGGTATTAAAGTTAGGAATATCGTTCTGGTCTTTAAAGGGTGAATAAGTATATTTAATCCGTGGGTTTAACATTTGGTAACCACCCAAGGAGTCGTCGAATGCACCGAACGGTGAGCCGGCACGGTAGAGATGAAGACCAGCATCAATACTGGCTTGCGGTACAAACACCGACTGACTGCCATCTTCTTTGCTCAGCTCATTATCTGCCAAGCTGTCTTGGTCATAAGAGGTATATAAATGCTGTAGGCTCAGTTCTGGTTTGATATAACCCCATGCAGACTCAATAGGATAAGCAGCGCTCAGCTTGTTATAAACCCGCACGCCACTCTTTTCATCCTCTGAGCCATCGTCGATAGATTTTTTAAAATAAGCGGAATCATGAACACCGGTAATATCGAAACTCTCAGCCCACGGTAGACGGTAGTTTAAGGTCAACTGCGGCAAACGCGAGTAGGGTTTGTCTTTATCTTCTAACGCTTCGCCAGTATTAGTAAAGGCATTAAGCGTTTGGAAGGTTTCGACTTTTAGTTCACCATTAACATAATCATTATAGTAGTTAAGACGCGCGCGCCGTGGCAGGTTCAGGGTATTATCTGACAAGCCTAAGGTATCAAAATCATTAATGTAGTCTTCATCGGACACATAGCTATATTTGGCATCACCGCTTAGACGTGGAATGCTATTCGATGACCAATAGTGATCATAAAAAAAGCTACTGCGGTCTTCGCCATCATATTCTCTATCATTAGGTAAATAAGAGCCGTTAAAAATACCTTCGCCATAGTTCTCGGTCAGATAGCGAAACTCACCTGAGAGCATAGGGTTACGATTGGTATAAACGTGGGTATTAATCGTAGCGTCGTAGTTGGGCGCTAAATTCAGATAATAAGGGAGATCAATCTCAAGGCCACTTTTGCTACCCACACTGGCACTGGGTAGTAAAAACCCGCTACTGCGTCGACTGTCGATAGGGAAGTTAAAATAGGGCAAGTAAAATACCGGTATATCAGCGATGCGGAAGGTGGTGTCATAGGCCTTGCCACGTCCAGTATCAGTATCTAAGTCGATATTTTTGGCTTCAAGTTGCCATTTACGATCCGTTGGCGGACAGGTACTAAACATCACATTATCAAGCTCGTATTGACTCTTATTAGGGCGATTAAGACGTTTGGCATAACCGTGCGCTTGTAGAGGTACGCTAGCAAAGGCCACACCATAAGCGGTTGATTGTCCATTCTCTGTACTATAAGCCAGGCTATCAGCCACCCCAATTAAACCGCCTTGCGATGCTTCTTCAGTAAGGATGTTTTTATTATTGGCGGACGCAACTTGTGACATCGTTCCGTTAGATTGGTTACCGTTGTTTCTATCTCCATTACCAGTTGCCTGATCGGTAAACAGCACCTTACCTTGAGCGGCAGCGACACCGCTGGTTAAGTCCAGCACGATTTTATCCGCTTCGATATGCTGAGTGCCTTGATCAATAATGACATTACCTGCTAATTCAGCATAATCGATATTATCATAATACCCATAATCAGACTCAGTAAATAGCGGCGCTTGATTATTAGGAATACCGTTTAAATTAGTTGGCGACTGTCCATTATTGACGGCGCGTTGATAATTGGGATTGCGACTAGGATAGACCCATTGGCCTTCACAACGCTGGGCGCTATCTACTGAGCTTGGTAGTAAATTTAAATTTGTGCCTAATTTTGGAATGGTTTGCGCATTGCTTTGGGCGCTTTTTTGAATGTTGCTTTGGCTATTATTTTGGGTGTTGTTCTGACTATCGTTTTGAATACGAGTACTGCTACCATCGGTAGGGCGCGGCTGTGCATTGTTAACCGTATCCGTATTAAGATGAGTAACGGTATTAACATCAGTATCAGGCTTTGATTCATAAAACTCTGCTAAGCGTAGCAAGCTTTCTTGGATACTCTCGTCACTAACATCAAGCTTGCTGTTATCAGCTGTTGATTTTTTGCCTACACTTTGGCGCGTCCGCTTGTTATTTTTGCTTGTTTTGACGTTATTGTTAACGCCAGTACCATCTAATGATTGGACAGCAGTCTTGTCAGTATTCTCAATGATTTCAGTAATAACGTCTGCATTGGTATGATGATCAATATACGCATCACTATCTTCAATATAAGTATCAGCGTCGTTGATATCGGAAACAACATTGATGTAAGTATCAGTATTAATATCTTTATTAATGACCGCGCCAGCATTATTACTGGCGGTGCTGGTACTAGCAGTTATCAACGGCTTAGTCGTCTGTATATCAAGACTTGCTGTGGCAGTGGCGCTCACGGTCAAGCTTAAGGCACCAAATAAAATCAAACGGATGCTTTGGTAAAGCGGAGAATATAACAAGGGCACACCTATGATTGCAAAGCCTAATGGATTGCGGTTTGGATTCAATGAAGTGAGGTTTTCATTGTTATGAAACCAAACGGCAAGCGTACTAGCATAATGCCAACGCATTATATTAACTTCTGATTGCTTATAATAGTAGAGGGTTCAGTAGTAATAAGACTGTTAATACATCAGCTGTAAATCAGCGCTTTGCACTATTATCGCACTGTTAATAGCACAAGGTACGAGCTATAGATGCTAGTCTATGACTAGATAGTCTGTCATTTTCTAACTATTGACGACTTATCATAG
The DNA here is from genome assembly GCF_904846675.1 of Psychrobacter urativorans. Classification (GTDB taxonomy): domain Bacteria; phylum Pseudomonadota; class Gammaproteobacteria; order Pseudomonadales; family Moraxellaceae; genus Psychrobacter; species Psychrobacter urativorans_B. Next base: position 9,344 of record NZ_CAJHBT010000005.1, read on the forward strand.
TCAAAAAAAACCAAATCAGCTACACTATTCACCAAATTTTATGGCGTAGCAAGGCGTTTTTTCTTATTTGTGTCCAGCGCCCTGATTATAACCAGACTACAAAAGCAATAAAAAAGCCAAGTACACTAAAACTGCTCGCCATTTTAACAAGTATTTGCCTGACTTATCACTATTTTAATTATTAACGACTAACTTTAACCTGCGATGCGCTTATATGATAAATAAAGATATGACAGATAAAACGCTATTAACACCTGACGTGCCCGACGCTAATACCCCTAATACCGATGTGCGCCAGCAGCAATTACAACATTGGTTGCAGCAAGTTTTTGTCAACCAAGACTTCACTCTTGATAGCTTGCCGGGCGATGCTAGTGCCCGCCGATACCATCGCATTCAGTTGCTGGATAGCAATGGTGCGAACGCGGCGCGCTATATTGTCATGGATTCAGCTGACGAGCAAGATGCGATGCAGCAGTTTATCAATGTGGCTAAGCTGATGATGCCGGCGATAAATGTGCCGGAGTTAGTAGCACAAGACGTGGCAAAAGGGTTTTTGGTATTACAAGATTTCGGTATGATTGAGTTTGCGCATTTATTAGTTAGTGCGACACCTGCACAAATTAATGACTATTATCAATTAGCGATGCAGACTCTAGTCGCGCTACAAAAGCTACCGGCAGCAATAGAAACAGAAGCACAGTCAGAAACGGTACAACACCCGTTGCCCAATTACGACGCGGCAATGCTGAGCCGTGAGATGGACTTGTTTAGTGATTGGTTCGTCCCTTTCATTGGTGTCAGTCTTGATGAGACATTGTGGGATAATCTAAAAGCGGCGTTAGTAGCAGAGATTTTGACGCAGCCACAGGTCATTGTTCATCGTGATTATCACAGTCGCAACCTCATGCAAGATGAGGCAGATATGTCGCGGTTAGGGGTGATTGATTTTCAAGATGCCGTGATTGGTGCTTATAGCTATGACTTGGTATCATTAGTGCGCGATGCTTATGTAGAATGGTCGGAAACCCAAGTATCGCGCTGGATTCATGACTTCTGGCAATTGCAGCAGCAAGCTGAACTAGCTACTGTCAGTAGTGCAGAGCAGTTTGAAAATGACGTCAATGTCATGGGCGTGCAGCGCCATTTAAAGGTGCTGGGAATCTTTATCCGTCTATCTGAGCGTGATGGTAAAGACCGCTATTTGGCTGATGTTCCTAAAGTCATGCGTGATTTAATGTTTGAGCTGGAGTGGCTCGGTGCCCATGGCAGTGAGGATATCAAGTGTGAGGTATTGCCATTTAATAGTTGGATACAGGATAACGCGCTACCAGCCTATCAACGTAAGTTTGTGCAGCAGTATATTTAGCGATGTTTAATTAGTAATATTTAAACATCAAAGTTTTAGCATTATTTAAGATTTGTTCTATTTAAAACTGAACAGCTTTAAAAATTATAGCCATTAAAATAAGGAGCGGTCATGTCCGCAATAACGCAAGCAATGATTCTGGCGGCGGGTAAGGGCACACGTCTACGTCCGCTGACCCTTGAGACTCCTAAGCCTTTAATTGAAGTGGGCGGACAACCATTAATTATTTGGCATATTAAAGCACTACAAGCGGTAGGTATCACAGATATTACTATTAATGCCTCATGGCTTGCGGATAAATTAATGGACACCTTAGGCGATGGCTCGCAATATGGAGTCACTCTGCATTGGTCAGTAGAAGATGATGAGCCGCTTGAGACCGCTGGTGGTATTTTTCATGCTTTACAAACCGGTAAATTGCAAGATGCACCCTTTATCTTGGTCAATTCCGATGTCTGGACGACCTTTGATTTTGCGCAATTGCGAAACTATGAATTAGGAGCGGATCAGCGTGCGCATTTATTATTGATTGATAATCCAGAGCATAATGATGGTGGCGACTTTGCCATTAATAATGGCTTGGCTAGTGAGCAGCCAATTGGCGATGGGGATAAATATACCTTTGCTGGTATTAGTGTGCTGTCACCGAGATTGGTCGATGGATTGGTAACCGGTCAATCGGCAGCTCTCGCGCCATTACTTAAAAAAGCCATGATTAAGTTTCAGGTAACAGCAGAAGTCGTTACTGACAATTGGATTGATGTGGGCACAGAGGCGCGCTTAATGCAGGTTAATACTTTTATCGAAACCAAAGGTGTTGGGACTCATCGTGGCGCTTAACCTACCTGAAAGGAAAGCTTAACCATAGAACTGTTAAACAAAAAAACGCAGCGCTGATGATTTATCAGCGCTGCGTTTTTCGTATGATTGATTAAAACCAGTTGAAGATACTAATCTAAACGCCCATTGCGAGTTTAATCAACTGTGCAATCGTAAAAATAGTCAAAAATCCGGCGAGGTATAAGCCAACAAACCATGCCCATTGTGATTGTTTTTTACTGAGCTTTTTCATAATCAACTCCTAACAATGACCTTTAATACATATGCTCATGATCCGTTTTACCTTTAAAAGTATAATACGCAAAGGCGGTATAACTTAAGATAATGGGAATCATAACAACGGCACCAATCAATATGAATGATAGCGTAGTATCGGCAGCGGCTGCCTCATAAATCGTCATTTGATACGGTACGATATAAGGGAATATTGCAAAACAAACGCCAATATAACCCATTAAGAACAGGGCCACCGTTAATAAGAACGGACGATATTCGCGCTCAGTATTTAGGTCCTTACGCATCAAAAAGAACAGTAGAAGTACAATGATTGGCATTGGTGCTAAATATAATAGTCCTGGCAAGGTAAACCAGCTTTCAAGCGCATCAATGTCTGAGAAGTACATAAAGATGGTTACTACAACCATCGCTAATACTAAAGCGCTTAATATCCAGCCAGATACTTTTCGTGCCCATACTTGTAACTTATGCTCAGTTTTTATAATCAGCCAAGTCGAGCCAAGTAGAGCATAGCCGATAATAAGTGCGATACCGCAAATTACAGAGAAGGGGGTGAGCCAATCAAATGGACCGCCGGTATATAAGCGATTGCTGGCTTCAATTCCTTGTACTAACGCGCCCAACATTATTCCTTGGAAGAAGGCGGCAGCGATGGAGCCGAAAGAGAAGAATATATCCCAAACATAGCGGTGTGTGGTGGCTTTGAAGCGAAACTCAAAGGCGACTCCGCGCATGATTAGCCCAAACAGCATAAAGATAACCGGCAGATATAAACCGCTCATAATAATACCGTAAGCCACTGGGAATGAGGCGAACAACCCACCGCCACCCAAGACTAGCCAAGTCTCATTACCGTCCCAAAATGGGGCGATAGAGTTCATCATGCGGCTACGGTTTTTATCGGAGCCGGCAAATGGGAATAAAATACCACAGCCCAAGTCAAAGCCGTCGAGTAGCACGTAAATAAGGACGGATAAGGCGATTAAGCCGGCCCAAATTAAGGGTAAATCTAATACATTACCATAGTTAAACATTAGCGTAACCCTCCGTCTTCTTTATCGCTTGCGGGCTTATCCCAACCCTGCGATTGATCTTGCTTGGTATTTTCAGTAGCGTTGCTGTCGCCACTTAGGGTACGTCCCTGACCTTCAGTCACAGAGTGCTCATAGAAATTATCATCACCAGGATCTTCGTACTTTTGCGGCCCTTTAGCAATTAAGCTTAGAATATAAAAAGTACCCGCACCAAAGACAAAGACATAGAGTACGATAAAGCCAATCAAAGTAGTTGCTACTTGCTGTGCAGCAACCGGTGACATACTCTCAGCGGTACGAATAACACCATATACTGTCCAGGGCTGACGACCTGTTTCAGTCACAAACCAACCAGCCAGTAAGGCAATAAAACCAAGTGGCATCATCATCATCCATAAGCGGTGGAACCATTTGCTTTCAGGATCAAACTGCTGTTTTTTGAAGTATTTATAAATACTAAATAGGCCCACAAATAACATCAAAAAGCCAATAGCAACCATGACACGAAACGACCAAAACACAATAGGAACGTACGGTTGATCCTCTGGTGCCCAGTTTTTCAGTCCTTTAACTTCGCCATCTAATGAATGCGTCAGAATCAAACCTGAAAGATAAGGAATTTTAACTTCATACTTATTTTCTTGTGCTTCTTGATCAGGGAGAGCGAACAGGACAAGTGGAGCGCCGCGCTCATCTTCCCAAAGACCTTCCATGGCGGCAACTTTAGCGGGTTGATGCTCAAGAGTATTAAGCCCGTGCATATCACCAAGTAGTATTTGTGTAGGCGCAACAAATATTGCCATAATCATTGCCATACCCAACATCACACGACCGTGCTGACGGTGTTCAGTATGTTTTTTAGACTGGATATAGTAAGCGCCGATACCACCGACGACAAAAGCAGTCGTCAAGAATGCGGCTGTCATCATATGTGCAAAGCGATAGGGGAATGAAGGGCTAAAGATAATCTCTAACCAGTTGGTGGGATATAGTAGTCCATCAGCGCCCATCATAAAGCCTTGCGGGGTCTGCATAAAACTGTTGGCAGATAAAATCCAAAAGCCTGATATCAGTGTACCAATGGCGACAATGGCGGTTGCTGCAAAGTGCATGCGTTTACTAACGCGGCCCCAACCAAAGAGCATGATACCCAAGAATGACGCTTCTAAGAAAAATGCGGTTAAGACTTCAAAAGCCAATAGTGGGCCTATGACGTTACCGGCTTTATCGGAGAAAACGGCCCAGTTGGTACCGAACTGGTAGGACATGACAATCCCAGATACCACCCCCATGCCAAAGACGACGGCAAATATTTTTATCCAGTGCTTATAAACTTCAACATAGATAGGATCACCCGTTTTAAGCCAACGGAATTCTAAAACCGTCAACCAACTGGCAAGTCCGATAGTAAAGGCGGGATAAACAATATGCCAGGAGATAACAAATGCGAACTGAATGCGTGCAAGCATCAGCGCATCCAGTTGACTGACCATGAATGTAGCGAACATAAATCGTTACCCTTATCTGTTAGCTGACTGGCACTAGCGTCCATGATACGCCCCAGTAACTGTCCGTAACCGTCCGTCAATTAAGGCGATAAACATTACGAGCAATAGCCAATTATTATTTAGCTGTAAATGTGGCTTAGCTAAAGCCCGTTTAGCCAAAAACTGTTTAGCTGAAGTAAATAATTTACATCCATATAAATTAAAGAATATTTAATCTATTTAACTATTAAATCATAGTGTTACTAAAATATAGTAGTTTACATATTATGCGCTTTCCCTTAACGTCTCGCAAGTAATGCGCTGCTATCAGCACATACCTATTGAGTAGTCATTGAGTAACTATTAACAATCAGAAGCTGTTCTCACAGCATTTTTCATGGTTTTTTGGAAAATCATGAAAGCAATTCATTGCTTAATGCCAGTTACTAATGAGCTTAATGCTGTAGCTGCTGGTGCAAAATACGGCGCAAGGTTAGGATGGTTTGCGGGTTAGCTTGGATGCTATGACCACCACTGATGACCGTTTCGGAAGCCGCGCCATCAAGGTGCGCACTGGTATAAGGCACGATGCCATCGGATAATTGCGCGGTTAACGCTTGACTGATACCCTCATTGACAGTAACCGCTGCGACCAATGGCTCACTAGGCAAGGCAGTCCTATCGGCAGTATGATTACTGGTCGAGGTGGTATTGGCATTTTGGCCACCTTCTGGCAAGGCTTGTGACAAGTCAATCTTTACGCCATTGGGCTGCATCTGCGCCAGTCCTTGGATAATGTCCGCATCATTATTAGCGATGATTGAATGATAAGTGATGCGCTTATTGATAGTGATGTCTTTAGTCAGCTGAATAAATGACGATTTATTGCTTAACTGGCTGGCACCATTTTGCAGATATAACGCGCCTAATGGATTTTGTGCCAAATCCCCTTGGGTAGCAAGCATTGCCAAGTTATCAGTGACAGTTTTTACCAAACTTATTGGCAAGTAGATAATACGGCGTAGGGCACGCGTAAACCAGCGGTCGGCATAATCGGTGCCTTGGAATGGCGCGGATAAAAATACGGCAGTATCGACTTGAGGTAAGGTTTCAAGCTCGAAGCGTTTGCCCAGCTCTGCTTGACCAAACTCCTGTTTTAGCATGTTATCGATTTGTCGTCTATTGCTGCTTGAGAACATATTTTTATCGTCCAATGCATCGAGGTTTTTTGTCAAATTATCATCAGATAGCATCATACGGGCGATAATTGCCCCCATACTATGGCTGATAATCACACTGTTTTTGCTGGCCTTATTCTGCCCACTAGGATCCGTCTGCTGATACGTGCTTTCAAGTAAGTTCTGGATTTGATAGCGATTTTCTAAAATAGGCAAATTGGTAGGATAAAAAATTTGCCATACTTGGTAATTGTCGCGCAGCTTGTCATCATTAAAAATATCGTTGGTTAAATTTACCCAAGTTGCTGGGCTTGACGCCAGACCATGTAGCATGATGAGTACGCGCTTGTCAGGATCATAGGGCTCTAGCATAAATAATTTAGGCAAGCTGGCTTCCTGCTGGCGAGTCAAAAGGCTTAGATAGCCTACGCCATCAAGCTGGTTTTCTGCCAGCCATAGACCGTAACCGGCGGAGAAGTTGGCCGCCAGTGGATAGTCATCCCCCAAGATATTGACGCTCTCGCTACGGTAAGGGTTATACAAGTGAATATCGAGCTGCTCACTACTGAGCACATCAAGGACACTAGCACCCGCAGGCTGAATCAAACCAGTCATTAATAAATGCCCCGTCGGATAAATTCGCGAACTGGCTTTACTGTCATTCATGCTACCGGTGGTGGTCTCTTTATTGAGTCTGCCTGATAGCGTTGACACTAATAATTGGCGGATAGTCGTGGTATAGCGGTCGTCGAGTGACGCCACCAAGCTAATACCTAAACCGGGTCGCTTGCTGATGGAGTTGAGGCCGGAGAGACGCAGCTCATAAGTCGAAACCAAATCTGCCAAGGCAGAGGCTTGCTCGTGGGCATTTTGCAAATAATTGTTTTCGTTTGGCAGGTAAACATTAAGATCATAATTAGCCACCTGCATCTTCATGACATTAATCTGATCGGTAGGCTTGCCACGTAGCGGCGTATTATTGGCAATGGCCGCTTGATTGCTATCGTCCAGCGTCGTTATGGTCGGCAGATACGTGACCTTGATATCCGAAGTATTACGCATTAGCGTATTCGCGTTGTCCGTGGACTCATATAACTGTGTAAGCACATCGTTACTGGCCGCGTTATAGATATCTTGGGTTTGAATATCAAGCTCGTTAGGTATACGGTTTGGCGGGCGTGACTGGGATTTATCCGTCTCCGCCCCTTCAAAGTCATGCTCTAGGCGGTCATAAAATAGATAAGTATAGCTGGACTTGATGGCATCGAACAGTCGACCTTGATAGTTAACTAAACAACTATTGGTATTTTTCTGCTGGGTTTCGACTTGTGTAGCGGTCAAAGCTGCATTAGCGTAATAAGGGTCGATCGGTGGACGTGCCAGCGCTTCCCGGCAGTCTTGTGCTTTGGCCAGTTGTTTTGCTTTTGCATAGTGTAGCTCAGCGAAGATAGCGAGTGCGGGTCGATAGTGATTATTTAGCATACTGTCAGTGAGCTGTGCTAAGCATAAATCGAAGTGCTGCATACAAGCTTGCTCATTGAGACCTGCAGATAATAAGGTCGATGCGGTATCACTACTGAGTTTATTGCCAGTGACAATATTGCCGCGCTGCGCAGCAATGGTCTTGGACGACGCTTGTTTATTCACTGATACTGTACTACAGGCAGCAAGCAGCACCGTGGCCAGTAGTAATACTATTAGCTTGATGCTAAACATTGGCTTGGTTGTAGTGGACGCAGTCGCGGCAGTAATAGGGCTGATAAATGCCATAAGTAGTCTCAGTAGATGGAAACGATGGTGGAGGTAATTAGTAGACTCGTTATCGGTAGCTAATGTTAAGGTTAAGGTTAGCCTACCTTTTATCAAAATATTATTCTATTAAAAGTCTGTGAGTTACCATCTATTCATTAAAAATCGTCTTTAAAGGTTCATATCTGAAGGCTAATATTTGGGTGTTAAACAATTGATTACCGTTAGACATTCGTCAATTTCCAATGCCAGTTATTCAATAACGGGTTTAATAAATGCTTGTTTCTAATGACTAAGGTAGTTTTTGTAGTGACCATAAAAAAGCGCGAGCGATTTATCATTGATATTATATCAACATAAAACGATCGCGCTTATAATCTAACGTTTAACGGTAGTGCTATGTTAATTAACAGCTGCACCGTGCTGATAATTGAGCATTTATTGCTATATCGATGGTTTAACGTTGATATTAGGGGCAGACAAATCCCAGATATAGTATTTACCTTCTTCAATGAGCTTAATTTGCTGACGAATAATACTGTTGTCAGGTACTTTCTGCTCAAGACGACGCAGACGATCTAGAGCTTCGTTACGACGGTCGCTCAACAAGTCCGACTGTGCCAAACTCTGTTCCGCTTCGGTATAACCAAGAGCCACTGCACGGTCTAGATATTTTTTACCTTCTTTAAAACCGCCCCCTTCTGATAGCATCAAGCCATATAGAAAGTTCGCTTCACCGCTCTTTGGATCATTTTTAATAGCACGATCTATATATTGACCGCCGCGTATCGCAAAGTCAGATCCTAAATCTAGGTTACGGCCCATACCGTTAATCTTGGCTGCACGTAGCAAGACATCAAATGAAGCATCGGGCGCACGCGCATAAGGGTCGATCCAATCTGCGAACGTCTTAATTTTTTCGCGGGTATAATAACGTTGTGTGCGGTTAGGGAAATTTGGTGGATAATGGCGTGCGTTAGGGGACACGTTTTCAATAAAGTCATCGAGTAAGCTGACATCCAATTGTTCAGTGCCACGCTGTTTTTGCGCGATTAGTACGGTTGGCACAAAGCTTATGTCTGAGACCCGTGCTTGTGGAATAGGGCTACCCGGCAGTTGACCACGGCTGACATTGGTTCCAGCGCTGTTGTTTGCCGTACTATTTGTTGGTCTGGTGCTGCTGACTGCCTTGTTGCTAATAGGAGTAGGTGGATAAACGCGAGGCGCTTCCATTGAAGCTGAAAACGCTGTGGTTGTGGCTATCGGTATTCCTGATATGAACTCAACCGGTTGGCTTACGTTATTAACTGGATCGACAGTGCTGGCTGTATCACTAGCGGTACTGTCACTAGTGGTGCTATCAGATGTTGCACGGCGGATAACGCGTTTGCTAGAGTCAATCGCATTTGGTGCGGTACTAGTAGTAACAGCGGTTGCCGTGTCAGTCGCGGCTATAGCAGGCGCAGATAGCATCATAGTACAGGCTGCTGCTAAGGCGGTTAGCGTCGCAAACTTAGGCGATTTCTTAGGGTGGTTAGGCTGGCTCATAGCATTCATAAAAATAGTTACCTTGGTTAATAAAGAAGGGTTAATGAGTATGTCGTCTGATAAAGAAGAAATAGATTTAACAATCGTATATATTTTCGTTACCCTAGCAAACTGACCTTAATGCTCTCAATTGTTAAACAGTAATAGGATTGTTAAAAGTAGCTTAGCCAAGCATTATAAATGGTTCAGCCACATGAATTATAAATGGTTCAGCCACATGAATTATAAATGGTTCAGCCACATGAATTATAAATGGTAAGCGGTGGCTTTCATGCGATTGGCCATCCAGCGCATAGTATGGCGAACAGGCGGGGACAATGCTGCGCCGCCATTTGCGAGTGCTAACTCACGGTGATGTAACTCTTCAATATCCATTTGCGCCAGTATTTCTCGTGAGCGCGTATCTTGCGGCGGCAGCTGTCCGATATGGTCTTGTAAATGCTCGCTAACCTGCGCTTCGGTCTCAGCGACAAACCCCAAGCTAAACTCGTTAGAAACTGCCCCTGCTACTGCCCCAAGGCCAAATGACATGCCATACCATAGCGGCGTAAATATGCTTGGATGACTTCCCAACTCGTCTAAACGGGTTTCACACCAAACTAAATGATCCACTTCTTCCTGCGCTGATTGTTGCATGGCTTGCTTAACGTCATTGTCTTTGGCGCTAAACGCTTGACCATGATACAACCCTTGTGCACAGACCTCGCCTGTATGGTTAATACGCATCAGCCCCGCTACATGGCGCGCCTCGGTAATGCTCAGTTCAGGAATCTTATCGTTACTGACCGGAAGGGGGCGCGTGCTAGGGTTTGAGTGGTGCACAACCGCCCGCAGCGCCTTATCAACGCCAAGTAATAAGTGATCAACTTTGGATAAGGAAGGCAGTGCCATAGTTAGCTCCTGATGGTAGTGTTCATAACGGCTTTATTTATGATGAATAAAAAGTCATATTTTATAATATAACCTTGATACTGTTAGCTTAAATCTATTAATAGCCATTACTATAGCAAACAATCCTAATTATCGGCATGAAAATTGTCAGCTTACTGATATTTATCTGTCACACGTGTAACTGTCTATCTATTTAGCGCCCTTTACCGTAGAACTGGTGGCTTCTTATTATTAACTTGTTTTATTAATTTGGTTTTATAAAATTAGTCTTGTGGACTCGCCACGTTATCATGTGTTTGTACGACTGCATTTTTTAGATATTTATTGAGCTTCATATATAAAAATAAACCAAAAACAATGTTGATTAAACCGGTGACTAAAAATAACTGCGGCAGCGTCATGCTCAAGCTATTTAATAGTACAATCGCAAAAATGGCCGAGCTGACCATAAAGATGGCGTTAAATATATTATTCGCACCGACGATGCGTGCGCGGTGACTTTTGGGTGCATACGCCTGCATCGAAGCGTATAGGGGCACAATATATAAGCCGCCACTAAAACCTAAGAAGAATAAGTCAGCAAATACGCGCCAGCTACCCGTTATATTGAATAAATCGCTGATACCTAATAGGGAATTGGTATCAACACTATTAAAATTAATATTCAATCCCGATAAAGAAAAGTATAAATCAATGGCAAAAACACTTAAACCGGCAATCCCAAAAGGTAATAAGCGCAAACTAACCTGATTTTTGGTTAAGCTTTTACACAGTAATGAGCCAATAGAAACGCCAACTGAGAATAAAGTCAGCAGAAAAATAACCACCGATTCATCACCGTGTAAAATGACCTTACTAAATTCCGGCGTTTGAGTCAAAAACGTCGCGCCATAAAACCAAAACCAGCTATTACCCAAAATCACAAAGAATAAAAATGGCAATGAATATAAATAGCGCACCGTCGCCAAGCTGGTCGTAATAATATTCCAGTTGATGGTTAGATTGGGCTGCATCGCTGGCATACTGGGAATAGAGCGTGCTGCCACATAACCCAATACTGCCACTATCAACACAACCGCGCTCACCCAATATAATGGTTGCAGCAGCTGCGTTAACACGCCAGCTATAATCATACCCAGCAAAATCGCTAGCGACGTACCCATTTGAAACAACGCATTGGCACCGACCAGCTCATCTTCTTTCATCGCTTGCGGCAAATAAGCATATTTAATAGGCCCAAAAAAGGTAGATTGTGTACCCATTAAAAATAAGGCCACAAACAAGAGCGCATACCACTCAAATACAAAGCCCACCGCTGCAATTACCATGATTCCTAGTTCTAGCAGTTTAACAAGGTGGGTTAGCTTCGACTTTTCAAACTTATCAGCAATTTGTCCTGCTAATGCCGAGAATAAGAAATAGGGCAAAATAAACAGCATCGCCGCCAAGTTATTCAAAATACTAACTTCTACCCCCAACTGACTGGCAGCGGTGTAGGTCAACACTAATATTAGCGCTTGCTTAAAAATATTGTCGTTGAACGCACCCAAAAACTGGGTAAAAAACATAGCGCTAAAACGGCGACGCTTGAATAACTGAAACTGGTTTGCCATAAGGGCTCCTATAGGCGGGCAGTATCGAAGGGGGTAGACGAATTAAATATATAAAGCAAAGCTAGTAAGTAGCATTATTATTAAGTACTGTTATTATCAATTGCTAGTAATTATTGTGAATATTATCAAAAACTTATCTGAATTTAAGATAGGTTTTTCAGATATTAGGCCGTATAATAGCAAGGCCTTGCGAGAAATACATGCGCTAGATGCTATGATTTAATAATTAACTCAGTTATGATTTGTAATTTTTACATCTCTGTATTAACCCCATGCCATAAGTTATTCACCGGTAAATTTTGATCCTATTAGTTAATAGTAGATTCAATACTATTGTTTTTGACGATATAAGTTTGAATGACAGGTTTTATAACGTTATTTATAAACGCTATTGTTGGTATCATTGTGCCGCGTGAGGTGATAGGAAATAAGTAATCATGAGCCGTCAGCCTTTAAGTCGAGCACGCAAGTCACTATATTTGCTGCGCGTATCCCAACCCAGTCAAGATGCAATGCTCAGCGAGTGCACTCAGTATGATTATACTCATTCGCGCACACGTTTTGCCCGCACGGCGTTATTTAGTGCGCTTACTAGTAGCTTAGTTGGCTTTGGCGTTGCCCCTGCGATGGCGGCTGAGGCCAATAATCTTACAAACAGCAAGGGTAGCAATAACAGTACTAGCAACAGCTCAGTAATGGCAGACGCTGATACCCAGCTTGATGCGGCTTTAGATGCGCTACGGCTTAAAAAAGCGGTGCAACAAGGTATCGTGGATCAGTCAGTATTAAATGATTATAACGAGCAAACTTTAGGTGGCAATTCTAAGAACAGTTCTAAAGGTCAGTCTAAAAATCAATCTAAGAATAACTCTAACGATAATTTGCAGCAACAAGCGGAAAGCGTACAGCAGCAGAGCTATCAGATGATGACCCCAGAGCAAATCGAACGTGAGCTTGCGGCTATTAATAATGTGAACAATCAAGGCAACAACAATAATAGCAATAGCGCTTTTGATGGGCCAGTTGCTACGCTAGATGGGCGGGCGTCGCCTATCGGATTAGATGTCAGCTTAGATACTGCCAATCTGCCAGCACCGACTAACCTTGACACCCTCGGATTCGATGAAAGTGTCGCCGAGCGCACTGAAAGTGCCGAAATTATGGCGCGTCCGATCAATGTGAGCGATGCGGTCAGTAGCGGGCGTGTTGATGTGGACGTCGATATCAATCAGCAATCGGATCCTACAAAAATATTAGCAGAGCAACAGAGTAAACCGGCACCTAATAATGATAATCCTAACAAACCGGCCGACGCTCTGAATCCCGAAGATTACCTGCCAGATTATGAAGCAGAAACTGACAAGCAAGCGGTCACTGAAAGTGTGGAGCAAGTCTCTAAATCTAAACCTCGGGCACGTAATAGCAGTAACTTCATTAAGCGGGTTTATAATCGCTTGTTTAATAGAGGTTACATGGCCTTACCGCATATCAAAACCACTGTTTACTTACAGCAAAACCCTGCTGACAGCGATATTAGTACCGTTAATGCGCCACCAAAATTGATCAAAGCTGACGACGATATCCAGCCTATTAATAATATTAAAGCCGCGCTTGATGACATTACGGTGCAATCTGCTGCTGACTTTACTGCCGCTTTACCGCGCTTACGTCAAACGGCCCTTGAGGCCGCCCGCGCCGTTGGCTACTATGATATTACCTTACGTCTACGTCAACCCAGCAGCGATACGATTGATGTCATTATCGAAAAGTTAGGCGAGCCGGTACGCGTTGAGAGCCGCATTGTTGATATTCGCGGCGAAGGGATTGAGCAGCCTGAATATAAAGCGCTTGAGAAAAGCCTATTACCGCAAGAAGGTGAGATATTTAATCACCGCGTCTATAAAGACAGTAAAGCGGCACTCGAATCCTTGAGTAACACGTACGGTTATTTTGATCAATATTGGCTTAATAAGTCAGTTGATATCATCTTGCCGGACAATACTGCTGACGTATCGCTGGTTTATAATACAGGCGATCGCTATGAGTTCGATGATGTGGTGTTTTTTACTTATGATGCAGAGTCGGGTACGCTGACCCAAAACCCTGACAAACTGCCGGTTGAGCTGTCATTATTACGCCAGTTATTCAACTTCAAAGAAGGCGACCCATTTTATCGCCCTGACATTGCCAAATTTAGTAATGATTTATCCGCAACCCGCTATTTCAATACTGTCAACGTTGAGACCATTGTTCCACCCGATGAGCTTAGCGAAACCAGCACCTTAGCATTTGATAATGCGCCAAGCACTGATGACCCTAGCGCTATAGACAGTGATGTGAATAGTGACGGTTCGCGTGATGCCTCGAATACAGACGATATTAGCAGCGCCAATACAAATAATGGTAATACGGACAGCAATACCCGTACTGCTAATAGCGTTGATGGTGACACTAATACTGATAACGACGATACTGAAGACAGCGCCAATAACAGTGCTGATGACCAGATTGAGGCCAATAGGGCCGCTAATGTTGATGAAGAAGATATCGCGCCCATTGAGTTTGAAGTGGATGAAGAAACTCACGACAAGCTCCTCGCTATTAAACAAAAAGCGGATCGCTTAAGCCGTTTGCCAACCGATCGCGTACTGGACGAAAAAACAAGTGCCACCGACAGTATTTTAGGTAAAATCAGTGACTCTATTAGTAAAGTGGCCAAAAAAGTATTTCCTGATGAAGATATATTAATCTCTGATGAGAACTTCGTCCCACCAACGCTTGAAGGGCGTAAAACCCCAGAGCAAGTGCAAGCCCGCAAAAAAATACCGCTTTATGTGTTCGTTTCCGCCGATAAGCCGCGTGATGCTCAAGTAGGTATCGGTTATGGTACCGATACCGGTGTGCGGGCGACCACGAAGGTTGATTATAATTTGATCAATCGTAAAGGTTATCAAGCAGGGGCAGAGCTTGCAGTATCACGAATTAATAAAAATGCCACTGTTTATGCTAGCAGACCGTGGAAGCATCCGCTCAATGATAAGTTAGAAGCACGTCTGACCTATGAAGAAGAAATCATCGATCAAGGTGAAGGTAACTTTGATTTATCGACCAAAACTTTAAAGGCCGCATTGGCGCGCAATATTCATCGTGAAAATGGCTGGGATCGCAGTTATGTTGTCCGCTACCGCTTAGATGAGCTGGAGACGGGTGTCGATGATGCCGATTTAGAGGATTTACCGGTTCGCTTTATCTCATCTAAGCCGAAACAAAAAGCACTATTATTTGGCTATGGACTGAGTAAAACCACCGTTGATAATGTGGCCAATCCGACTCGCGGTTATCGCCAATATTATGGTGTTGAAGCCGGCGCAGATAAAGCGCTTAGTGATACTGACATGGCGATTGCTCGTGCGGGTATTAGCGGTATTTATAGCTTCGGTGAGGGTGATAAGCATCAAGTGATTGGTAGTCTCAACGGCGGCTATATATGGGCCGATGACTTCAATGAAGTGCCCTATAAATTACGCTTCTTTGCGGGCGGTGACCAAAGTATTCGTGGCTACGATTATAATAGTCTGTCGCCGATAGAAAAAGGCTATCTAACTGGCGGGCAAATACTCGCCGTTGGTAGCGCTGAATACAACTATGAGTTTAAACCAGGTTTCCGCGGTGCATTATTTAGCGATGTCGGTAATGCTTACGATAAAGACTTCAAAGCTGATACTAAGGTTGGCGTCGGCGTTGGTATTCGCTGGGCATCACCCGTTGGCGTCGTGCGTGTCGATGTTGCAGCTGGCGTGACAGAAGATAGTATTCCAGTTAGACTGCACTTCTTTATTGGCTCGCCTTTATAAACGACTAATAAATAAGTAACTGCTAAGCTTAATAGTCTGTAACGACAGCCATATACTGTGCATGAGTGTTATGAAGAGCTATCATTAAAAACTATTAGCCCCATTCATTATGTGCTATTAATAGTGGGCTGATGCCGAACCCTTTTAACCCAGTTGAGTGCCATATTGAACAATCAGATCCCGCCTCCTAACGAACCACCGGTTGAAGATCCAGCACAAAGAGATGCCCGTGCGGTACGCCGCTGGTATCCGCTGCCTTTTGTGCTCAAGTTATTGGTACTGATTGTTATCTTGCTGGTTATTATGTTCGCGGCATTTTATTATATTGCTGGTACTGACTCGGGCACTAAATTCATATTAGAAAAAATCAGTGATGAGGCCGGTATTGAGTTTAAATATGGTAGCGGCAATCTGCGTGATGGTATTTGGGTGACAGATATCGATATTGAGGCGACTGATGAGCTAGAGATATTAGTCGATAAGGCTTATGTCAAAATTGGCTGGCGTGCAGTTTTTGCAAAAGAAGTGCATCTGCGTGATGCAGATATTCAACGTATTGAGATTATCAATAAAAAACCACCGACTGGTGAGCCCTTCGACTATAAAACCTTACAGCTGCCGTTAAATCTGCGCTTTGATAATGCAAAAATAAAAACCATCGTTTATAAGCAAGTCACTAAAGAGCCGATGGTCATTCATGATATCACCGTCCGTGATTTAACTTGGGTGGGTACTAAGGTTACTATTGGACGTGGCAACTTGCATTATGGAGATATCGTCAAAATCAGCGCCTTAAAAGGCAATATTGACTTGCAAGGCGATTATGCACTCGATTTGACCGCGATTGCTGAAGTTAGTGCCTTAGAAAAAGCCTACGTCGATCCACTTGATATCACGGCAACGGGTAGTTTAAAACGAACAGTCGGTAAGATTCGCAGCCGTTATAATGAAGGCGATGTGCGCGGTGAAGTTGTGGTTCAAGGCTTGGATGAAGGTGCACCATTCCAAGCCAAACTGCAATGGGATGATATTCTAATCCCTTATGCCGATGCGCAAAATATCCATCTTAAAAGTGGTTTGGTAACTGCTGATGGTGTCCTCTCAGAAATTCGTCTACGTATCAATACTGAGCTGACTGCCAAAGACATTCCATCAGGACATTACCAAGGCCGCGCAGTGATTGCTGATAGTCAGTTGCGTGTTGACCGTCTTAATGCCAACGTTCCTGCTGGCCGTTTATTGCTGCAAGGTATTTTAGATTGGAAAAGCAGCTTCGATGCCAAAGTATTGGCGACGGGCAGTAACTTTGATATTCGTAAAGCCATTCCTAACGATTATGCTGACTATAAAGCCTATGCCCCGCAAAGGCTCAATGGCAAGCTATCTGTACATTATCAACAAAAAAATACCACAGGTAATTTACAGCTCAATGCTGACTTGCGCCAGCGTGACGGCGAGCATGTTAATGCCAAAATTATACGTGGCAAAAAGCCAGTAAAATCTAAGCAAAAAGCACCTTGGTATGTTGATGCCACTTGGCAAAATATAGTGCGTAAGCAATTACCTAATATCGGTAATGTCGATAGTCCGCGCGGACAGGCCAACGTCATAGTCCGTGGTTCACGTTTATCTGTCGATGCCAACGCCTTGATTAACGAGCTCAATGTTGCGCCTAAAGGCAACTATGACGTAAAAGTACGCAAAGCGGGCAACGTCATTGATATCAACCGCCTTAATTATAAAGGTATCGTGGGCGACTTAACTGGTAGCGGACAGGTCCAGCTCGCCACTAAAAAGCGTCCGCTGACGTGGCAGCTTGATGCGCGAACCAAAGGCTTATTACCTAAACAATATCGTAGTAATTTGCCACTAGAGCGTATTGCTGGTCGTCTCAGTGCACGTGGGCGCATGCTTAATATCAGCAAAAACCGTGTCAAAGGTCAGCGCCACATTATCACCTTTAATAATGCTAATTTGCAGGCGCAGCTTGATGCCTCGCAAGACAGTCGTGCTATTGGTGTTACTGGTAGTGGTGATGCTAGCGTGGATATCATCGGTGGTGAACTGTCGGTATTTGATGCGCGCTTTGATGGCAATATTGATACAAAAGATGTGCCCAAAGGTCGCCTCTCGATTGATGCGGCAGGTACGCCGAAGCTTATTAGTATTCGTAAATTAAATTATGCTGGCGAGGCGGGTGCAGTGAAGGCTAAAGGCGTCGTTGATTTGCGCCAAGACATCGGCTGGACCGTTGCAGGGCGCTTTGATAATTTTAATTTAGGATACTTCCTACCCAACAATCCGGCTATTCTAACTGGTGATCTTAATACCACTGGACAGTGGCAACCTGCACCTAGAAACAGTCCGAATGCTAAAGGTAAGTTAAAGCGCTTCGCCGTTGATTTTGAAGGTGTACTGGATGCGGAACAGTTGCCAGCTGGCAACTTGACCATTGATGCCAGCGGTGATGATCAGTTAATTCGTATTAAGCGTTTCCGCCATGTGGGCGCAGCGGGTAGTATTGATGCCAAAGGGACGGTCGATGTGCGTCAAGGGGTCGCTTGGGATATTAGCGCAGTTATGGACCGCTTTAACCTCGGCTACTTCCTAAAAGACACCCCAAGTGTCATTACTGGCTCATTAAATACTGACGGTCGCTGGACGAAAACCCAGCAAACCATCAATCTTAAACAAATCAATCTAAGCGGTATATTAAAAGGTGAGTCACTCAGTGCCAAAGGTAGCTTAGCCGCTAAACTACATTTGCCAGAAGACTTAGCAAGTTACTTCCAGCACCTTCAAGACCAAGATGCCAAAGGGCAATATAAGCAAGTTAATGCCTTAATCGAAAGCTTAAATGCCGATAATCTGGTGCTGCGTTGGGGCGATAATTATCTGACTGCTAATGGCAATGCCAAACAGCTCCAAGCTAAAATCAACATTACTAGCCTTGACCAGCTGTCAGATAAGCTGAGTGGTAAAGTGACGGGTGGTGCCACTTTGTCGCAACCAGCAGGACAAGCGTTACCGACTATCTATATTGATCTAATCGGTGAGCGCATTGCTCTACCGGGATTCATTCTGCGCCAAGGTCGGATTCACGGCAAACTGGTTAATCTTGCCAATAGCCCAAGCCAGCTAATTATCAGCGCTGAAGGCTTGGATGCGGCAGGACAAACCTTTAAAAACGTCAATGCTACCTTTAATGGGACGGAACAGGCACATATAGTGGACCTTGAGGTTGCCAATGAAGAGTTGGATATCTCGGCAAGGCTTAAAGGTGGCTTTAATCGTCAAAATCTTAGTTGGTCAGGTGCGATTGGTAAGGGTCGAGTGCAATCTAAATATGCCACTTTGAATCAATTGCAACCGGCACAATTAATCGTCGACTTGCCACAAAATCAGCAAGGCAAATCAGGTGATTTAAAAGTACAACTGGCGGCCCATTGTTGGCAAGCTGAAGATCAGACTGGCAAGCTGTGCCTACGTGAAAACCTCGTTGCCTCAGCGGCGGGTGGACAAGTTAATTTGGCAGTACAAAAGCTAGATACCTCACTATTTTCGGTCTTCTTACCGAGTGATATTGATTGGCATGGCAAAATTGATGGTAGAGCGATTGTAGGCTGGCAACGTGGTAAGCCGCCAACTATTAATACTACCTTGTACTCCGATAACGGTAAAATCGGTCTGATTCAAGACGGTGATGCCGAGTCGGTCACCTTACCGTATAAGCGGGTGTCGCTCATCGCGCTGTCCATCCCTGAAGGGCTAAAGCTACGTATGGATATCAATACTGGTGGCGGAGCGCGTGGTTATGCAGAAGTCATCGTCGACCCTTATAAAACCCCGAAACCGATTTCAGGAGCTCTGGTGCTCAATGAGCTGAACTTAGCGATATTTAAACCTTTCTTCCCCGGTATGCGGGTACTTGAAGGCAATATCACTATGGCAGGCGGCTTAGGTGGCACGCTTGATAAGCCACAGTTTTATGGTGATGTGAGGTTGGCTAATGGTCGCGTTGCGATGTTGGATTTACCAGTGAACCTAACCAAAGTGAATGCCGATGCCAAGATTCGTGGTACTGAAGCAATTATTGATGGTAAGTTTAATAGTGGTACTGGTACCGGAACGCTGACGGGTACAGTGAACTGGCAACAAAAGCTACAAGCCAAGCTTAGCATCGTCGGTGAGCGTTTAGTATTGACCCAGCCGCCACTATTATTAGCGGAAGTTAACCCCGATATCGACATCATCGTACGCCCAGGCGACCGTTACGTTAATATCGAAGGCGCAATTAGTGTGCCATCAGCGACCATTCGTCCACCTGAAGCCAGTGATGATATCATCACCCAAACTGAAGATGCTGTGGTGCTCGACAGACGCCTGATTGGTAATATTGATGACGTATTGGCAATATCCAAACCGTGGTCTATCAATGCCGATATCGGTATTGACTTAGGTGATGATATTAACTTTCGTGGCTTTGGTGCGGTGATTCCACTTGCCGGCGCGTTGAATATTAATCAGCGTGGACAAGGAGTAATGCGTGCTAAAGGCGTGGTCCAGGTATCACGTCGTACCAATGTTAATATTTTTGGTCAAAGTCTAGAGCTGAATTATGGGCAAGTGCGCTTTAATGGCGATGTGATGAAGCCTAATCTGAGTATTGAAGCGGTAAAAACTATTGATGGCAAAACAGTGGGTTTACGGGTCAAAGGCAGTACTGAAAATCCCAACATTGTGGTCTTCAACAATGCAGGACTTACGCAGCAGCAAGCGATGAATGCCTTGGTTACCGGTCGTATAAATAATAGCAGCACTACCCAAATCAGTGAACAAGGCTTTAAGTCTGAGGTAACCAATAACTTAGCTGCAGCTGGTCTAAGCTTTGGTTTGAGTGGTACTCGTAGTTTGACCAACCAAATTGGACAAGCGCTGGGTCTACAAAGCCTAACAGTTGATGCGTCGGGCAATAGTGAGGATACCAATGTTAACGTTACCGGTTATGTGACTCCTGATTTATATATTCGCTACGGCGTCGGCGTCTTTAATGCCCAAAACAGCTTATCTATTCGTTATCAGCTGACTCGCCGTATTTATGTCGAGGCAACGTCAGCTGCAGAAAATGCCGTGGATGTGGTTTATAGCTGGCAGTTTTAAAAGGGCAGTCGTTTTAGCTAACAAAAAATTATCCAACAAAAAACGCCTTAATATTAAGGCGTTTTTTATTTATTATTACTATGCAAAGACTTATATTAGCGAGCTATTTGGTCAAAATTAAGCGGTTATTACGGGTCAAGCGTAAGCGATATTCTTCGCCTTCATGCTCAATGCGTACCTCTTTAGTTAGCGCAAATAAATGTTGTGATTGCAGCGTAGGAAGACGATTTTCACGGCAGTTCAAATAACGGGAGATGACCATGGTTATAATTATTTCCTTTTGGCGGGCTGGGTGTTGATTTATAGTAAATAGCGATTAGCGTAATAAAAATATACTGAATAAGTTAATTTACGATAATGATTATCATTTACATGAGATGTTTTTGCAAGCGATTATTGAAATCAAACTTAGTTTTTGTGTCAGTTTATGTAATATAAGAATTAATATTTATCCCAAAGTCATCACTAATTAACTTCGAATCGATGTCAAGATTTAGTGTCTGTCTCACTAATTAGTCACTTTCTCTTGAAATAAGAAATATCAACATCACAGTATTTTTATCGAATATCCTTACACCTCATAGCGTAGGAAATAGCAATGTCTACAGAATTAACAGAACTAAACCAATCTAACATTCCTACGATTAATGTGGCAGTGGCTGTCATCTATTATCAAGAGCAGTATTTACTGGGATTTCGTAATCAGACGCAGCATCAAGGCAATCGCTATGAGTTTGTAGGTGGCAAGATAGACCCTAATGAGAGCGCTACAGTGGCGTTAATACGAGAAGTGAGTGAGGAGACTGGTATTGATATCAGTGTCAATGCCAGTAGTAATGTCAGTAGTGAGGCAAATAATCATATGGTCGTCAAGCTTGGGCGACTGCATCATGATTATGGCGATAAGCAAGTGTGCTTACAGGTATACAAGGTAGAGCTAACCGCGCAGCAGTTTACACAGTATCAGCACTGCCGTTATGGTCTTGAAGGGCAAGCATTAGCATGGGTGCCTAAAGATCAATTGCTAGCAGGTAATTATCCGTTACCTGCTGCCAATCAGACTATTTTGGCATGGTTACAGCTACCAGCCCAGTTAGTGATTAGCTATCCACTGGCGCATTTTAGCGAACAACCGAACGCTAGCGAGGCATGGTTAAATTATCATCAGCAGCACCTGCCAAAAGATGCGTGGGTCTATGTGCGCACAAAGGCTGAACATTCAGCAGAGATTGCGGCGCAGTTGCTGGAGTTACGTCCTGATATTCATAGTATATTGCCTAATAATATGGCTAGCCAGATTTTAGCAACGAATAAGCAAGCCGGTCAGCCAATAAAAGCCAGTCACCTAACGCATACTGAATTACTGCAGTGGTTTGACTACTCTAGAGATGCGCTCAAATGCAGCCAGCAAGATTATCAATACTCATGCTATCTATCCTCAAACCGACCGCTAATAATCAGCTGTCATGATGCAGATAGTATTACCGTTGCCAACCAACTTGCTGCTATACGCTTAGAGAAAAAACAATCGCCCGTTATTGGAATATTTTTATCCCCAGTATTAGCGACTCAAACCCATCCTGATGACGCGCCATTAGGATGGGAGGTATGGTCATCATTAGCACAATTGGCTGATATGCCAGTTATCGCATTAGGCGGTCTGTCACCGGCACAAGGTAAGCAAGCGACGCAGTACGGTGCCACCAGTATTGCGGGTATTCGGCAGTTTTTATAGAGTAATAAATTAAGCGGTTAGCACTGTGTCTAGATTAAGGTGAAACCTTGAGCTATTACGCTAAAAAATAAATCGAAACTATCGGGTTAGAAAACAATGAGGCAATATAACGCTTCTGTATAAGTAACTGTTTTTCATAAACTTTGTATGAGCGTTACACTGTATTTGATGTGGCGAATAACGACAGTATTGCTTACAAACCGTTGCGTTTTCCTACATTGCTACACTGTTTTAAGAGAGCTGATGGCCTTATTATAAATATAAATTAGAATCATTAAAATACATTATTTAATAAAAATTTTAATCTACACAAACATCCATGGAATTACTATGAAAGCCAATAAGTTACCTCAGTCATTATGGAATGACGAACAGGCAACCGGTTCTCAGTCGCAGCCAGTTAATCAGTCGAATACTCCTTATCTAACCCGCGATAAAACGCAACAGACCGGCTGCGCAAGTAATGACAAAAACTATGTCAGTGAAGATTTACATCATCCTGCAGAACATCTGTATTTAAGAGATACCCATGCTGCATACAATAGTCTGGAATGTAGTGTTATCAAGACGAAAGAGTCAGCTATGAATATAGAAGGTCCACATACAAGCAATTCCAATATCAATAATGGTTACAAAAAAGCTATTACCGAGATAAAGTCGACTCCAGTTGATGAACAGATACAGAAAGATCAAGAGGGCTTTCTACAAGACCAATCAAAGCCCTATGAATTAAAGTTATATAAGACAAAAGCACCTAAAAATAAGTCAGATAACAATCAGAATATCTCATTGGCTACAACCCATGATAACGCCACTAAAATTCCAGAGCGAGTATTTATGAATGGGCTAGTTAAACATACGGCGATTGCATTAGCCATTATCATACCGTTAGCTGCCTTTTCTGCTTATGCCGATGCTGCCCCGCAAGTATTACCAGCTAATACTACGCCTGCTCAAGCCAACCTTAATAAAACTGCAGCGCTAGCAGTAGAGCCGGCAGCAATTATTCACAAACCAGCAAATACGCCAACTACCGTCGATAATGTCAACTTGAAGCGATATGCAGGTAAGTGGTATGAGATAGGTCGTTTACCGATGTATTTTCAACGTAATTGTGCGCGTGATGTGACCGCCACTTACACGGGGAAAAGTGATGGCTCAGGAATTACAGTACTCAATCAATGTGTTGGTGCAGACGGCGTTGGTATTAAAGCTGAAGGGCTTGCAAAACCTGCTGATAACACCGGCAGTAAGCTAAAAGTCTCTTTTTTGCCGTCATGGATTCGTTGGTTGCCAGTAGGACATGCTGATTATTGGGTGCTGGCACGTGATGGTGATTATCAAACTGCTTTGGTAGGGACGCCCAATAAAGATTATCTGTGGTTACTGGCGCGCTCGCCCAATATCAGCCAGAAAACCTATGCAAAGTATCGCCAAATTGCTCAGCAACAAGGCTACAACCTAAAAGAGTTTACGCTGACACCACAAACCAATCAGACTGTTAATCTAGTACCTTGATTCTAGCACCTTGATTTAGTGTTTTGAATTACTCTAATACTCGGATTAATATGATATTTGATAGGGTATTATATAGATGATTGCCAGTTAATAGGATTTAGCAAATGATAAAAGACAGCTCATGGGGCTGTTTCATTGTTTAGTGGTTATTAACAACAGCATCAATAGTCAATCGTAAGATTATCAACGGAAGTAGCAATAAAGGCACTTGTAACTGGTATCACCAGTAGTAATAACGGTTATCACTGGCAAAATGGGTCGTTTTGAGCTAAAATCTAGACGATTTAATCGTAACAACGGCAACGCTAGATTTCATTTGTCATATTTAGGTAGTGATTTATCCCATTTTTTCTACCTATTATTTTTTCTACGTTATTGTTTTTATTGACCTCAATTTTTACTGACCATAAGGATGTTTCTCGTGAGCAACGCTGATACCTTACGCCAATTACATCAAGACCGTTTAAGACAATATAACAATCAAGAACAACAAGCCATCGAATTGATGGGCCTACTTAATAAGTTATATAACGAACAAGACGTGCAAGTCACTTTATTCGGTGAAGCTATCGATACCACTTCAGTGGGTCAAGTCTTGGCCTTGCATCAAAAAGCGGCCATTCGTCATCAAGATAGTAAACCTATCGCTATTGCAGATACTTTAGCAATGGTCAAAGCTCTGGCTGCGAGCGATGATATTCGATCCGCGAGCGTTGATGTTGGACAACTGATTACTAACGACAGTGATATTCAACAAGCTTTGCAAGCGAGTAGCCATGATAAAAGCGCGGTAAATGGTGCGACTGACGTAGTATTATATGGCTTTGGTCGTATCGGTCGTATCTTAACCCGTCTGTTACTTTCGCAAGCATCAAGTGCGAAAGGCTTACAACTAAAAGCAATCGTAGTACGTCCTGCTGCCGCTGGCGACTTAGCCAAACGCGCCTCATTACTTGAGCGTGATTCGATTCATGGTAGCTTTTTAGGCAGTGTTAGTGTCGACGATGACAATAATGGCATGCTTATTAACGGCCGTTTTGTACAAGTTATTTATGCCAATGACCCAAGCGATATTGACTATACTGATTATGGTATCGACAATGCTTTAATCATCGATAATACTGGTATATGGAAAGACGAAGCCGGTCTTGGCAAGCACTTGCAATCAAAAGGCGTGAAGAAGGTTCTGCTAACAGCACCAGCTGGCGGTGATATTAAAAACGTCGTTTATGGCGTTAATAATGACACTATTGGCGATGACACTATCGTTAGTGCTGCAAGCTGTACGACCAATGCTATTACGCCAACGTTAAAAGTAATAAATGATGAATATGGTATCGAAAACGGTCATGTAGAAACGATTCACTCCTTTACCAATGACCAAAACTTAATTGATAACTATCATAAAGCGGATCGCCGTGGCCGTAGTGCGGTTCTGAATATGGTTATCACCAGCACCGGCGCTGCCAAAGCCGTTGGCAAAGCACTACCAGAATTGAGCGGTAAATTGACCGGTAATGCGATTCGTGTACCAACGCCTAACGTTAGCTTAGCGATTTTGAACTTAAATCTAAAAGCCGCACCAAAAAGCGCCGATGCCTTAAACGAATTTATGCGTAAAGTAGCTAATAGCCATACGTGGCAGTCACAAATTGCGTATACTGATGCAACAGAAGCGGTATCGACTGATTTTGTGGGTACTAAGCATGTCGGCATTGTGGATGCGCAAGCCACTATCGTGACTGACAACCATGCTACTGTTTATATTTGGTATGATAACGAGGTGGGTTATAGCACCCAAGTACTACGCTTAGCCACGCAAATGGCAGGTATCAGTTATACCCAAATCCCAGCATAAAGCATTGCGCTATTAGACACTATGATATTAGATATTGCGCTATAAGCATGGTTTGAATGTTGCCCTTAAATGTTATACTGGACGTTACCGTTACTTGTAATATGCAAAGTTATAAGAGTATAGCGCTAGTCGCACACACAGCATCCGATAGTCTGATTGGTTATCGGGTGCTGTTGCCATAAATGTGGGCTGATCTTAACTGGTAGACGTTGACCTGTAATAGCATAAGTATGATTATATAAAGTAGGCGACCGTAAACGCGCATACAAAAACAGTCGATGACTGGAATCCATATTGTAACTTTATATCGCAGCTTTATATTGTAACTCCAGATTGTAACTTAAGGAACGTAGCATGCGATTTATTGATGAAGCCGTCGTAACGGTAAAAGCAGGTGACGGTGGCAACGGTATCGCCAGTTTTCGCCGAGAAAAATACGTCCCGCGCGGTGGTCCTGATGGCGGTGATGGTGGCACTGGTGGTGACGTTTATGTTATCGCTGATGACAACACCAATACCTTAGTCGACTATCGCTACACCCGCCGCTACGATGCGATGCGCGGTGAAAACGGCCACAGTAAGAACTGTGCCGGTAAAGGTTCTGACGATATATTCTTACCTGTGCCCATTGGTACTACCATTATTGATACCGAAACGGATGAAGTTATCGGTGACATGATCGAAATTGATCAGACGCTATTAATCGCTAAAGGCGGTGATGGTGGTTTAGGCAATACTCATTTTAAAAGCTCGACCAACCAGGCACCACGCAAGGCCACATCGGGTTTTGAAGGTGAGCTGAAAATACTTAAGTTTGAGTTAAAAGTTGTGGCTGATGTCGGACTGATTGGTTTACCTAATGCTGGTAAGTCTACCTTTATCCGTCAAGTATCTGCTGCTACGCCAAAAGTTGCGGATTATCCTTTTACGACTATCGTGCCAAACTTGGGCGTGGTTGATATTGGTCGCCATCGCTCGTTTGTAATGGCTGATATTCCAGGACTTATTGAGGGCGCATCAGAAGGTGCCGGTCTGGGTATTCGCTTCTTAAAGCACGTGGCACGTACGCGCCGCTTGCTACACATCGTTGATGTACAGCCTATTGACGCTACGGATCCAGTTAATAACGCGCGTATTATTTTAAATGAACTTGAACGTTTTTCACCTGAATTGGCCAACTTACCACAGATTCTAGTACTGAATAAAATCGATCAGGTTATTGATGCAGAAGAATTAGATAAGCTATGCAATCATATCGTAGCCGAGCTTGGTTGGACTGGTATGGTATTTCGCACCTCAACCTTAACAGGCGCAGGTGTAGATCCAGTAAAGTATCATTTAATGAATGATATTGAGCTTGAGCGCGAGCGTGAAGAAGAAGATTCAGACTTTGCTGAAGAGCAAAAATCTCGTTTTGAGCGCTTAGAAGTAGAAGTACGCCGTAATACTGAAGCACAACGCGAAGCGTATCGTGCTGCTCGTAAAGCGCAACGTGAAGGTACTGATCTTCCAGGTGACGATAGCTTTGATGGTGAAGGCTTTGATGACGATGATGATGTCGAAGTGGTCTACGCCCCTTAAATTATCTTTATTAAAAGAAAATAACCATTTAAAGAAAACTCTCATTTAAAGAAAGTGTAAGCTGGTTTGCTCGCATTTTCTTTTGATGAATCTTTTATCCATTTATTTATAGAAGTACTTACCTATAGAACTATTCATTTTTAAATTAATCCTCGCAATATAAAGGAGTTTTTATGGCAGGTGACATGGAACAACCGACCGAAGAAGCAAGGTTTATTAAGCAAACTCGTAACTTTGATATTCAGCGCGTTATTGTCAAGATTGGCTCATCGTTATTAACCAATAACGGTCGAGGGCTGGATCGAACTGCCATTTACGGGTGGGCAAAGCAAATTGCGAAGCTACATAATCAAGGGGTGGAGGTGCTGTTGGTGTCCTCTGGTTCAGTCGCTGAAGGGGTTGTGCGCATGAACTTGGAAGAGCGGCCTAAGAAGCTTGCTGCCCTACAAGCTTGTGCTTCTATCGGTCAGATGGGCTTGATTGAGACTTGGTGGTCGGCGCTCATTCAACACGGTATACAGAGCTCGCAGCTGCTGTTGACGCATGATGATTTGTCCAACCGTAGCCGTTATCTGAATACTACTAGCGCGCTGACTCAGCTATTAGAATGGCATGTGCTGCCGGTGATTAATGAAAACGATACCATCACCATTGATGAGATTAAATTTGGGGATAATGACACCTTAGGCGCGATGGTAGCGGCGATGGTCAATGCAGATTTATACATTATTCTGACGGATCAAGAGGGTGTGTTCACAGGAGACCCACGCAACGATCCTGATGCCAGAATGATACGTCAAGAGCGCGCGCTGGCCGATTATTTGTTTGATATCGCCGGCGGCGGTGGCAAGCTTGGCCGTGGCGGGATGTTGACTAAAATCCGTGCCGGTCGCTTAGCAGCAATGGGCGGTTGTCCGACGGTTATTGTCAGTGGCGCTATTGACGATGTCATCACTCGCGTGGTGTCAGGCGAGGCAGTCGGAACATTATTAACCACCAATGATGAGGACAAACTCGAAGCCCGAAAACAGTGGCTAGCGGCTCACTTACGGATGTCAGGCGCTCTGATTGTGGATGCCGGTGCGGCCAAAGCGTTGACTGAGCACAACAGAAGCTTGTTGCCTGTTGGTGTGGTAGAAGTACGCGGTGACTTTGATGAAGGTGATGTGGTAGAAATTATTCATCAAGATACTGGCGAGCGTTTAGCCGTTGGCCAAGTTAACTTCTCGTCTACAGATGCGCGCAGTGTTGCTCGTGAGCGTACTGAGCAGTTCGATAGGATTCTTGGTAATAATGAGGAACGTGTGGTCATGGTACACCGTGATAACTTAGCGCTGTCTATGTAATATCTTCCAATGTAATAAAGGTTTTTAAGTCATGTAGATACATAGCTGAACTATGAAACCCAGTTATTATTGGTTAAGCTAATAACAATTACGTGTAATAAATATTAAGACATTAATGCCATAACAGAGTTTATCTTTATGGCATTAATTACATATGGGCATTTTAAGATTTATATTTTTTATAATTACTTTCGTCTTTTTTAAACCTAATTCATCTATTTTTTCTGCCCCTATTTACGTTTAACAATAATCAATATTGTATTATTTTGGAGATTTGTGCATGAGCGCCTCAGACAACAATAATTCGCCTAAGCAAAACTTTGCTCCCCTCAAAAACGATAGACTGCTGCGCGCGCTACGGTTCGAGCCGGTAGATACCACGCCAGTATGGATGATGCGTCAAGCTGGCCGTTATTTACCAGAGTATAAAGCCACTCGTGCGGAAGCAGGTGACTTCATGAGCCTGTGCAAAGATACTGCCCGCGCCACGGAAGTGACAATGCAGCCGTTACGACGTATGGATCTAGATGCAGCGATTTTATTCAGTGATATCTTGACCATTCCAGATGCCATGGGTTTAGGCTTATACTTTGAGACTGGTGAAGGTCCTAAGTTTAAATATCCTATACGTACACAAGCAGATCTTGATCGGCTACCGACACTTGACGTCAATGATTCACTCGATTACGTCATGCGTGCAGTGACGAGTATCCGTACAGAACTAAACGGACAAGTACCATTATTTGGCTTTTCAGGCAGCCCTTGGACATTGGCTACTTATATGATTGAAGGTGGCAGCTCAAAAGACTATCGTTATACTAAAGGCTTTTTATATAGCAAACCTGAGTTTTTGCATCAGCTGCTTGATAAGATTGCGGTTTCTGTGATTGACTATCTAGATGCGCAAATCATTGCTGGTGCGCAAATCTTACAGATATTTGATAGTTGGGGTGGAGCGTTAGGCCATCGTCAGTTTATTGAGTTTTCACATGCGTACAATAAGCGCATCGTTGCTGAGTTGAAAGTACGTCATCCTGATATTCCAGTGGTTTTATTTACCAAAGGCGGTGGTCTGTGGCTGGATACTCAAGCGGATAGTGAAGCCGATGCGTTGGGACTTGACTGGACGATGCCGCTAGACCGTGCACGCAAAGTGTTAATTGCAAGCCAAGGTCACTTAAGCAAACAGCATCAAAAAATACAGCGTAGTAAAGCCATTCAAGGTAACTTAGACCCTGCAACGCTTTATGGTTCACCGGAAACTATCCGTGCTGAAGTAAAGTTGATGCTTGATAGTGCCTATGCTGATGGCGAAAAGACGGGCTATATCGCAAACTTAGGTCATGGTATTACTCAGTGGGTTGACCCTGATCATGCTAAAGTCTTTATTGATGCGGTGCATGATTATAAAATATAAAAGCTGTAAAAGATAAAAGCTGTAAAATTTATCAAAAATGAGTATGCTTAATATGCTATTGACGTATTGCTACCTTTGATATTTGTTTAACAGTTAATATTTATTCAATGTAGAGTTTATTTGCTAAACAAGGACATCTTATGATTTCAGCAGCCATTGTTGGGGGGACAGGATACACAGGCATCGAGCTTATTCGTCTGCTATCTGCGCATCCTGAGGTGTCCATTGATTTATTGACTTCGCGTAGTGAGGCGGGTACTCGTGCTGATGAGATATTTCCAAGTTTGCGCGGTATCTCTGATATTGTCTTTAGTGATTTAGGGGACGAGACTTTGTCTACCTTGCAACAATGTGATGTGGTATTCTTTGCCACGCCGCATGGGGTTGCAATGAAGCAAGCCGAGGCTTTAACCCAAGCTGGGGTCAAAGTTATCGACTTGGCCGCTGATTTTCGTTTGCAGTCACTAGCAGATTTTGAACATTGGTATCAGCAGCCGCATGCTTGTCCTGAATTGCTCAAAACAGCCGTTTATGGCTTGACTGAGCTAAACCGTGATAAGCTGGCGAACGCTTTAATTGTCGGTAATCCTGGTTGCTATCCGACCACCGCTATTTTAGGATTAAAACCTATTATAAAGGCGCAAAATCAGCAAGCTACGCGCCTGATTGAGGCCCGTATTGTTATTGATGCTAAATCGGGCGTATCAGGAGCTGGTCGCCAAGCAAGTATCGCGCTTAATTATGCTGAAACCACTGATAACTTTAAAGCGTATGGGGTGACAGGTCATCGTCATTTGCCAGAAATAGAGCAAGGTATCGCGCAATTATTAGATAGCCAATTTACCCAGCGCGTACGCTTTTTGCCGCATTTAGTACCGATGATTCGTGGCATGTTTAGCTCGATTCATATGGAGCTGACTGAGGCCGGAAAAGACATTGACTGGCAACAAGAGTTTGAAACCAATTATGCCAAAGAGGCTTTTATTGATGTGATGCCAAGCGGCATTTATCCGGATACTCGCAGTGTCCGTGCTAGCAACCGCTTACGTATAGCGGTGCATCAAGATAACGACCGCGCTGAGCTGACAGTGCTAGTGGTGCAGGATAATTTAGTCAAGGGAGCGGCAGGACAGGCGGTGCAAAATATGAATGTTATGTTCGGGATTGATGAGACATTAGGGTTAAACTGTGCGCCTATCGTTCCTTAATTTTTTTGTTAACTGTCATCTATGTAATAACGGTTATCACTCAATTACGGTCATGAATAATACTAATTTAATACACTAAAATAAGTCATGATTAATAAATAATCTCCAATAAATAACATTTAATCGAGTATTTAATACAAGGTCTAATGCCTATTTATCACAGAATCTTTACTGTGAAGTCAGCATGCTTACAGCGCCATGCTAGGTATTAGCTGTAGATTCCGTTATAATATCTCGCCTTTCCTGTTAAGAGATACTGTCTAGATGCGTGTTAAGAATGCCCCTCGCTTGCGCTTTCAGCTGCCACGATTTCCGTGTCCTGTGCCCGCATCTGTGTCAACTGGTTTATCTCAGACCACTGACTTACCTCAACAGCCATTACCGTTGGTTCCCAAGCACACACGCCGTATGATAAGCTTCCAATCTGTTGGCGGTAGTCAACAGGGCGCAGGAACATGGCTACTGGCATTATTTGTGGTAGCAGTACTGGTGACCGCGATAGTTGGGTTGATGCTTGGTCATAAGCTAGGCTATCAACGTGGCTATTATTCATTACAAAATGAAACCAAAGAAGCAGCTGTTAATAATGAGCAGGCCAGTAAAGAGCTTAAAGACCTACGTATCAGCCATAAAATCCTAACCAATCAAGTGGCTACAGCCAAGCAAGAACTGACGATTAGTTTGACGAATTTAGATGAACTACGTCAGACGCAGCGAGCGTTAAAAGTAGAGAATAAGCAAGTCTCCCAGCTCAATGAGTTATACGCAAAATTACTCATTGAAAAGGGCGGTATGCCGCTACAGGTTCTCGGTGCTAAGATTGATCCCCTACCTGAAAGTGCCTTTGAATACGGGTTCGATGTGGGAATGCTTAGTGATGACGGTCAGGCGAAAAATCTAACAGTAATCATGACCTTACAGGATAAAGATAACTTTATAGAAGTACCGCTAGATCCTGCGAATTATGTGATCGAAGGCATTGTACGTATCCGTGGTCGCTTTGTAATGCCAGCAAGGTTCAAGCCATTACAAATTAAGCTTAGTTTAGAAGCTGGTGATCAACAAGTAGAACAATTATACGACTGGAGTCTCGGTGATCGGGTTGATGACATGCCATTATCATTACTAGACTTACCAGAAGTTGATGCCAGCCCTATTGCTGCTGATAAAGTGACCGATAAGAAAGAAACACCTAAATAAAAGAAACTTCTAAATAATAGGATGTTAATAAAATACCTTTGTAACAAATTGCTTTTAAATAACTTTACTGCTACCTGAACTTTTTATTCAAACTCGACTTTTTTGAAACTGTCCTACTATGATGAAACAGATAATATTATGAAACAAGTGTTATTAACGACTTATCCGACAGTCTGCGACTGGCATCTTCCAAGTATGCCAGCAGGGCCCCGTGCACAAGATAATGATACTGATGGCGACACCTCACCGCAAGCGGATGTTATGGTCGCGGAGCCTGAAGTGGCTAAGCCGCCAATGTATGCAGTGGTGATGTATAACGATAATTACACGCCGATGGAGTTTGTGGTCTATATTTTGCAGTCAGAATTTCGGCACAATATTGAAACGGCATTTGAGATTATGATGACCATTCATAATGCTAGTAAGGGGGTTGCCGGTATTTATCCTAAAGATATCGCCGAAACCAAAGCCAAAAAAGTCAACAGTTTGGCGCACCGTGAAGGCTATCCATTATTAACGCAAATAGAACCGCACCAAGGTGAATAAGGTAGGGCGTTTTAGCTTTACCTCACTGTAAAATCTATCTAAGTTTTTTCTCTTTTCCTTCCTATGCTTTCTTCTATATTTCCTTCTGTTTTTATCTCCTAATCAACTTGATACACTTGATTTTTATCACAATTGTCCATATATAGATATCTAACATATAAATATATAGTCTATATTTATGCTATACAGATATTGTCGTAAGTGAATTTCGATCTAGTCTTAACTATTATTAATGATTGACTTCTATTAGTCCGACCTTTATTAATTGCTTATCGCTTTTTCTGACACATTCTAACTCATTACTTATATGCTGTTAATTATACTTAACTACTTATGCTCTCTTGATTGCTCATATTTTACTGCTCATACATCATTATTTATATAGGCCATGTGCTGGTTATTGACTGTCCAGTTAATCTAACTCATTCAGTACGTAGCAATATAGTAGCCTAATGAGGTTGTTTGAATCGTATACTGGGCAGCCCTTATAAAGTTTGATACATTTTAATAGCTGTTAATGGATTGACTATGAATCTCTATCATGTTGATATTAAGAAAAGCTAACGTTAATTATTATTAAAAATGACACTACTACAACTACCATTACAACTATTATCCGTCATACCGTTATTGCCCAATATTCGTTATTGATCAATAAGTAAATCTCTAATAATGTCGCTACTAACCAAATATTGCCCTTGAACAATCCAGCTGCCGCCCTGATTTAGTAACTAAGTATTTAATTAATGAGTGTTTAAATAAGAAGTATTTAAATAAATTATAAAGATATGTATAACCGTAGGAATTCGTTATGTTAAGTCGTCATCTTGAAGTCTCTTTACGTTTAGCAATGACGCTTGCGCGCCAAAAGTCGCACGAGTATCTCACTGTTGAACACCTATTATTGGCGCTGTTAGAGAATACACACGCGGCCAATACCTTAACTGCCTGTAATGCCAACGTCTCGAGTCTACGCATGGAGCTTGAAGCTTATATTGATAAGCACACGCCAACCGTAGATGCAGATATGGAACAGTCACCGCAGCCTACTCAAAGTTTTGATCGTATTCTGCAACGTGCCATTTTCCATGTGCAATCTATCGGTGGTGGTCGTTTGGTTGAAGGCTCAGATATCTTAGTATCTATGTTCTCAGAACATGATACCTATGCGGTTTACTTGCTCAAAAAACAAGGCATTAGCCGCTTAGAGCTAACCCAATATCTATCACATGGTCAGGATAAAGATGAACCTGCTGAACCACGTGCCTCGATGTCAGGTGAGCGCCGTACTGCGTCAGAGAAAACCAGTAAAGATCCCTTAGTAGAATTTGCCAGTAACTTGAACCAGCGTGCTGCCGAAGGCAAAACTGATCCATTGATTGGCCGTGGTCCTGAGATTGAGCGTGCTGCTCAAGTATTGTGTCGCCGCCGCAAAAATAACCCGTTATTAGTTGGTGAGCCAGGTGTTGGCAAAACTTCTATTGCTGAAGGTTTAGCTTGGTTGATTATCAATGATAAAGCGCCAAAACCATTGAGTGGCTGTGTAATTTATAGCCTAGATATCGGTTCTTTGATTGCGGGTACTAAGTATCGCGGCGACTTTGAAAAACGTATGAAATCGTTACTTGATGCGCTCAAAAATAAACCCAATGCCATCTTATTTATCGATGAGATTCATATGATTATCGGTGCAGGCTCTTCCATGAGCAGTAATATGGATGTGTCCAACCTTATCAAGCCAGCCCTTGCCAATGGTGAGCTGCGGTGTGTGGGTTCGACCACCTTTACCGAGTATCGTCAAGTATTTGAAAAAGACCATGCATTATCACGCCGTTTCCAAAAAATCGATGTGAACGAACCAAGTGTTGATGAGAGTATCGATATCCTGCGTGGTCTTAAACCCCGCTATGAAGAGTTCCACAACGTTGAATATACCGATGAAGCGTTAATTACTGCGGTACAGTTATCATCTAAGCATATTCATGAGCGCTTCTTGCCGGATAAGGCTATTGACGTTATCGACGAAGCCGGCGCTTATAAGCGCTTGGGTGTTGTCCCTGACGCTGATGATATCAATGCAGAGGAGAGTTTAATTGCTGATTTAGAGCAAGCGCTTAATGCTGATGATATCGACGATGATGCCGCTACAGATAATGAAATGCAAGATGAGGCAGCGGCTGCTAAAGCCAATGATAAGTCTAAAACTGATGATTCGGAGAAAGCTAAAAACAAAAAACCACCTATGAAAATCGGTGTGGCAGATATCGAAGCGATCGTTGCGAAGTTAGCGCGTATTCCGCCCAAGTCAGTATCAAGTGATGACAAAGGTGTTCTTGAGCATTTAGATCGCGACTTAAAACATCTCGTGTTTGGTCAAGATGAGGCGATTGCGACTCTTGCTGATGCGATTAAATTATCGCGGGCTGGCCTTAAAGAACCAGAAAAACCTATTGGCTCCTTCATGTTTGCAGGCCCAACAGGAGTTGGTAAAACGGAAGTGTCACGGCAATTGGCAAATCTATTAGGTGTTGAATTGGTACGTTTTGACATGTCAGAATATATGGAGGCGCATACTGCCTCACGTCTGATTGGTGCGCCCCCTGGCTATGTAGGTTATGATCAAGGTGGCTTGCTCACTGAGAAGATTAATCAACATCCGCATTGTGTCTTATTATTTGATGAGATTGAAAAAGCGCATCCTGACGTTTTTAACTTATTACTACAAGTCATGGATCATGGCACATTGACAGATAATAATGGCCGTGTTGCTAGCTTCAAACAAGTCATCGTTATCATGACCACCAACGTAGGTGCAGAGAGTATCAGTCGCTCGTCTATGGGTTTCACTCAGCAAGATCATAGCCGTGATAATAATGAATCACTCAAACGGGTATTTAGTCCTGAATTCCGCAACCGTCTGGATGCTATTATTCAGTTCAACCCGCTTGATACCTCGATTGTGGTGTCAGTTGTTGATAAATTCTTGGTTGAGCTGCAAGTACAGCTTGATGACAAACAAGTGACCTTAGAGATTGACGATGATGTACGCGAATACTTAGCCGAGAAGGGCTATGATCGTCTGATGGGTGCGCGTCCAATGCAGCGCCTCATTCAAGATGAGATTAAAAAGCCATTGGCAGGTATGATTTTGTTTGGTGAATTGGTCAATGGCGGTGTGGTACATCTTACTTTAGAGCCAGAGCAAACTGATGATGAACAAGACATAGTTAGCCTTGATAAAAATAGCGATAAAGGCTCAGCCGATAGTCGGATTGTTTTAACAGTGGTTGAGACTCATGAGCCGCACTCAGACTCTGAATCATTAGCCAGCTAGGTAGAATTGTCTTTAATGTGAAGTTACTTTTAATGTACAGAAGCTACTTTTAAGCTAAAATAGTTTTTATCAGCTTATTCAGTAAATAAAAAACGGTTACTATCATTAGTAGCCGTTTTTTTATGGTCATTTATAAACAGTTTAACGCGATTATTTGTGCTAGTAGCCTATTTTATAGCGAAACTTAATACAATTCTTTGCTACCATTGCGAGATAGACAGGCGTTTTGATAGCAGTTCCAATGCTACTATAGCGATATAAACCACAGTTCCCTGTATCCTAACTTTTCATAAAGCCATTAGATAAAAGCAACCAGCTATAAAACAACTAAAAATAAGGTTAAATTATAATGCAATTATTTGATAATGAGCAGTCAGATGATAAGACCAATAAAACCGCTGACCAAAAACAAGCTATTTTGGACAACGTACGCCTGCCAGAAGACTGGAAAACAGCGTTAGCAGATGAGCTGACCTCAGAGAATATGGATGACTTACGGGCATTTTTAAAGCAAGCTTATCAGTCAGACGTGAGTATTTACCCGCCCACGAATTTAATGTTTAATGCCTTTAATTTGACGCCTTTATCAGAGGTTAAAGTGGTAATATTGGGTCAAGACCCTTATCATCGTCCGGGGCAGGCGATGGGATTGTCATTTTCAGTACCGAAAACAATTCCAAAGCCGCCGTCACTTAATAATGTGCTCAAAGAAATGGCAGATGATATTAATACCAGCTACTCAGCGCATGGCGATTTGACTTATTGGGCGCAGCAAGGGGTATTGCTATTGAACAGCTCATTGACGGTTAGTGAAGGCGAGCCAAATAGCCATCAGAACGCTGGGTGGGAATCGTTTACCGATAAAGTAATTAATATTGTTAATGAGCAAACAGAACATACCGTATTTATCCTCTGGGGCAGTAAAGCACAGAAAAGAGGTAAGTATATCAATACTGATAAGCATTTGATTTTGACGGCGGTACATCCGTCGCCACTCGCAGCCAATCGCGGTGGCTTCTTTGGCTCCAAACCTTTTTCTAAAACCAATGATTATCTTGTGCAACATGGTCAAAAAGCGATCGATTGGCAGCTGCCCCAGTAGTCGATAATAGTAGTCGTTAACAATAGCAATGGAGTCATTTTTTGCCACCGTATCAGTTTCTAAAACCTTATCATACTGCTGCTGCTGACGACGAGATAAGCCACCGTACTTTTTGGACGCTAGAGGATGTTAAGTGGATGGGTTGTGCATTAGCTTTAGCTCAGCGCGGTGGCGAGCGTGGGGAAGTACCGGTCGGTGCCGTGTTGATACATGAACACGAAGTTATTGGTAGCGGTTTTAATGAGCCTATCGGTCGTCATGATGCGACGGCTCATGCTGAGATTGTGGCATTAAGGGCTGCATGTTTGAACCTAAATAACTACCGATTGCCTTCAGACACCACCTTATATGTCACTTTAGAACCGTGTACGATGTGTGTTGGTGCGCTGATTCATGCGCGTGTTGATAGATTGGTATATGCAGCGAGTGAGCCACGTGCCGGCATGGTTGGCAGTCAAATGAATCTGCCTGTACAGCCCTTTTATAATCATTATATGCGAGCCAATCAAGGGTTATGTGCGCAGCATAGTAGTCAGATATTAAAAGACTTTTTTCGTAAGCGCCGGCAATTGACGAAGAAAAATAAGCAAAGCCTTTCATAATATATTTGAAAGGTGTTCAATATATTGCTGATACATAAGATATTAACCACAACGCTAGTGGTAGCATCGATTATTTGCTATAATATTGCCCTATTTAGTGATCTGAAAATACGCCATTCAATAAATAATTAAGCGCCAGTGTATTAATACCTAAATAAAAAATATCAATACTTAAATATAAGCCCTTAACTATGACCGCCTTAACGTCACCGAATAAAGCCACTGATGCTAACGCTATTGATAATCAAATGTTACGTTATCCGGTTATCTGCATTGACGGGCCAAGTGGTGCGGGTAAAGGCACAGCGGCATGGCGATTAGCGCAAGCATTAGGCTATCGATTGCTGGACTCAGGGGCGTTGTATCGCATTGTCGGTTTAAAAGCTTTTACAGCAGGATTAATTACTGCCGACGCGCAACATCTAATTGATGAGGTAGCACTATCAAAGCTGACCCAAAGTTTGCAGATTACCTTTCAGCTCAATAACGACTCAGGTCGGGTTGATATTATCGTTAATGATGAAACGATAGGTGAGCAGGTTCGTAATGAGACCGTTGGCGGTTACGCGTCACAAGTGGCAGTATTTCCACAAGTACGCCAAGCCTTGTTAAAATTGCAGCAAGATATGGCGACTCGTTCAGGATTGGTTGCAGATGGTCGTGATATGGGTACGGTCGTCTTTCCGGATGCGGATGCTAAGATATTTTTGACAGCTAGTGCTAGAGCGCGTGCCGAGCGCCGTGTTATTCAGCTTATCAATGCGGGACAGATAGCAGATTTTGAAGCGATTTTGACGACAATTAAAGAGCGTGATGACCGTGATGAAAATCGTACGGCCGCACCATCAAAGCCTGCGGAGGATGCGCTATTAATCGATAGCTCAACGTTGAATGCAGATGTGGTTTATCAGAAAATTAAAGCACATTGTCAGGCGAAAGGAATTTATTTTTAGTTTATCAATATTCAGGATAATTCTTAATAGTGAAACTGAAGTTTATATGTAAGTAACAATCAATTGAACAAAAAGATAAGCGTCACCTCGATGCGTAAAAAAATAAAAAAGTACCCATCGAGTCTGATTTTAGTATAAAATCACAGTGATCAGGATAGGATAGCTGTCATCCTAATCAATAAGACCGTTGTTGTTAGTAAGCCAGCTAAGTAATTTTTTAAAGTTAATATTAGCTTATTAATAACAACCGTTTTTTTTATATGGTGATATGAGATATAAAACCAGTCTTTCATTTTATATGACCATAAATTTGATCCGTACTGTGCTGGACAGGCTACGGCTATACAAAGGTAGACATAATGGAATCATTTGCTGAACTATTTGAAGCGAGCATTGAAGAGCAGGGTCTGGATATCGAGCGTGGCTCGGTTATTACAGGTACTGTTGTGGCCATTGATAGCGACTGGATCACTGTAGATACCGGTCTAAAATCTGAAGGCATCGTCGCTCGTGAAGAGTTTTTAAGCGAAGAAGGCGAACTTGAAGTAGAAATTGGTGATAGTGTTGATGTTGTGGTTGAAGCGGTCGATAACGGTATGGGTCAAACCTTACTGTCACGCGAAAAAGCCAAACGCGTCGAGACGTGGAATGTCCTTGAAAAAATCTATGATAACGATGAGATTGTAAAAGGTATTATTTCTAGTAAAGTAAAAGGTGGTTTTACTGTAGACGTGGGTTCAGTACGCGCGTTCCTGCCAGGCTCATTGGTAGATGTACGCCCTATCCGTGATACCACGCATCTAGAAGGCAAAGAGCTGGAATTTAAAGTCATCAAGCTTGATCAAAAACGTAACAACGTTGTGGTAAGTCGCCGCGCTGTTATGGAAGCTGAAAACTCAGCTGAGCGTGAAGAATTATTGAACAAGCTTGAAGAAGGTATCGAGATCGAAGGTATCGTTAAGAACCTAACTGATTACGGTGCGTTCGTTGACCTTGGTGGTATTGATGGTCTTCTGCACATCACTGACATGGCATGGCGCCGTATCAAGCACCCATCTGAAGTGGTTGAAGTTGGTCAAGACCTAAAAGTTAAAGTATTGAAGTTTGACCGTGAACGCAATCGCGTCAGTTTAGGTCTAAAACAGCTTGGTACTGATCCTTGGGATAACGTTGGCGGAACCTATCCAGTAGGTAGTATTGTTAAAGCACGCGTAACTAACTTGACAGATTATGGTTGTTTCGCTGAAATCTCTGAAGGGGTTGAAGGTCTAGTTCACGTGTCAGAGATGGATCATACCAACAAAAATATCCATCCATCAAAAGTAGTACAAGTTGGTGATGATATTGATGTAATGATTCTTGATATCGACGAAGAGCGTCGCCGTATTAGCTTAGGTATCAAACAGACTCTAGCTAATCCATGGGATGAGTTTGATAAGAAACACGAGCGCGGTGACAAAATCACTGGCACTATCAAGTCAATCACCGACTTTGGTATCTTTATCGGTCTAGACGGCGGTATTGATGGTCTCGTACATCTGTCTGATATTTCTTGGAATGAAACTGGCGAAGATGCTATCCGTAACTACAATAAAGGTGACACCGTAGAAGCGATGGTATTGTCTGTAGATGCAGAAGCTAACCGTATCAGCCTAGGCGTGAAACAGCTAAGCTCAGATCCATTCAACGAATACCTAGTCGGTAACGATCGCGGTGCTATCGTGAATGGTAAAGTGAAGGAAGTTGATGCTAAAGGCGCTATTATCGAGCTTGCTGAGGAAGTCGAAGGCTACTTGCGTGCCTCTGAAATCCAGCGTGATCGTGTTGAAGATGCTACTAAGCATCTGTCTGTTGGTGATGATGTTGAAGCTAAAATCATTAGCGTCGATCGTAAATCTCGTAGCCTTAGCCTGTCAATCAAAGCTAAAGACGAAGCTGAAGAGCGTCAAGCGATTAAAGACTTGGGTGGTAGCAGCGCTGCCGCACCACAAGCTACTGATGCCCAACCAAAAACAATTGGTGATTTGATTAAAGAACAAATGCAGTAAGCCGTTCTTTCTTAATCATTAATAAGTTTTTAATAGATAGCAATATAATAAAAAAGCGACTTCGGTCGCTTTTTTTTGTGCCCGAATTTTATCACTTATTAAGTCTTGAACAACTAGGAGTAAGTTCTCTACTTATATAATCAGCATTCAACTGCTATCTGTTTTAATTGCTGCTATCATTTGCAAGATCGAGTAACAAAATGTAAAATAGCACTAAGTGCTTGAAACGTTGTGAACTCTTAAGTGACGATAATAAGGTATGTCGATGAGAACACCCTAAGCGGAGCATTCACACTAACTGTTTTTCAATACATGGTGGATATCAGCTGTTCAATGTTGAACTCACCTGATAGTTATGATAAACATCAATCAATAAGGCAAGCGTAACAATGCAGCAAGCGATTAATAAGTCCGATTTTATTGACAATTTGAGTGCTAACTGTGACAACATAACCGATATGGTGGTTGATGACGCCGTACGCGAAATTTTAAACTTGATGGTAAATACCTTAGCAAATGATGGTCGAGTAGAAGTACGCGGTTTTGGTAGTTTTTGTCTCCACCACCGCCGTGCCCGTACAGGACGCAACCCAAAAACAGGTGAGAGCGTACCAGTTCCGGCCAAAGCTATTCCGCACTTTAAGCCAGGTAAAGCACTGCGTGAAGCGGTGAACGACAAAGTAGCAATGTCATAAATGTCAAAGTAATGGTATAAATGCTACTCACCACTTGCGGCGGCTTACTTGTAGCGATATCCTATCGATAAACGGCTACTTTATTTAAAACTGAGGTATATGCATGATGCGCTTTTTACTGTTTGTATTATTGTTTTTGAGCTTTGCTTATGCCCTTGGTTTAGTATTAGTAAATAATACTGACGTTGGGGTGAACCTGCTTTTTTTACAAGCACCGACCATGAACTTAGGGTTATTGTTAATACTTTGCCTAATGCTCGGTATTATCATTGGTGTGCTACTGGCATTATTGATGTTTCGTGTCTTACAGAATAAGTGGGAAATTTCACGGCTGCAAAAACTCAATAAGAACTTGCAGGAACAGGTTACTCAAGCCAATACCGTTATCGACCGTCAGGCTAATTCTCCTACTGTAGAAGAGGCTGTTTATGGTGCGACAGCCGTTCACATAGAAGAGGATAACTCGCGTTTAAATGACGTCTATCCTGCTGAATCTGCAGTATTAACGAAACGTAAACGTGACTAAGAATAAATAGTTTTGTTTAGGTATAAATAAGCTCAATAGTAATGACAGCTGATATTTATAATTATTTGACGACTTCAATATAAAATTTCGATATAAAATGGTAAATCCATGACTAATAATTCGGACAGTTTTAATACCAGCACTTCCAATTCGAGCATACCTAACTTAATGACTTCTCCAGTTATCGTCGCTTTAGACAATCTAACGATGGATGCGGCGTTGGCATTGGCAGATAAGCTAGACCCAATGTTATGCCGGTTAAAAGTGGGCAAAGAGCTGTTTACGCGCTCTGGACCTGCAGTCGTGCAAGCCTTGCAACAGCGTCAGTTTGAAGTGTTTTTGGATTTAAAGTTCCATGACATTCCTAATACAACTGCGCAAGCGGTATTGGCTGCGGCTGATTTAGGCGTTTGGATGGTCAATGTTCACGCCAGTGCCGGCTATGATGCCCTGTCATTAGCCAAGCAGCGCCTGTTGGATGGTAACTATGAGACGCTACTGATTGCAGTAACGGTATTAACCTCTATGAGCAGTGATGTATTGCCACAGATTGGTGTTATTGATGAATTAGATACCCAAGTCAGCCGCTTAGCACAGTTGACTCAGCAAGCCGGTCTTGATGGGGTAGTGTGTTCGGCACAAGAGGCCAAAGTACTCAAAGAGCTCTGTGGTGCTGATTTTAAGTTGATAACACCGGGTATCCGTCTGCCAGACGACAACGCTGATGATCAACATCGTATCTGTACGCCTAAGCAAGCCCTAAACGATGGTGCTGACTACTTGGTTATTGGGCGCTCAATTACTCAAGCCAATGACCCAGCAGTAAAATTACAGAAGATACTACAAAGTATCTAGTCTATAAGAAGCCGTTTTGTTAGAGATATCTATCAAAGACAAGCTATTATAATTAAAGATAAGTTATTAGAAATAGGTAGCTGCTCTCAAATATGTAGTGAAAAAGACAACCGTTACGTTGTCTTTTTTTACTTTTTAATATCTGATAGATAAATGCTACACTAGATAAATTCACTAACTTATATTTTATTATTAATATTGGATCGTATGAAATTACAAATTGTAAGTGACTTGCACATCGATAGCTATGCCAGACAATCACATCCGTTGGGCCATATTCCTAAGACTGATGCTGATGTGGTTTTAGTTGCTGGTGACACCGCAAACAGTGATAGTGGGATGCCATGGCTACAAGAACAAGCCGAACGCTTGCAAGTGCCGGTCATTACTATCGCTGGGAATCATGAATACTTTAATGAAGATGTGCTGCATTTTGATAAAAAACTGGCGATGTGGGACAATTATAGTGTGGTTGATAACAAAGGCGTTCGCGTCCTGCAATGCCAGCACATTGATATTGGTGAAGTACGGATTTTAGGCTGTACCTTATGGACTGACTATCAGTATCAAGCGAATGAAGACACCATGGCGGTTGCTAAGCGTTTTATGCGTGATTATAAGCAAATCTATGCCGGTGGCGATTTGTTCTCACCTGAGATGTCTATGCGCTTACATAATGAGCAGCGTCAATGGTTACAGCAGGCATTGATAACATCGAAAGAGCTGGGTAAAAAAACAGTGGTGATGAGCCATCATAGTATCAGCCCATTATCAGTCTCCGAGAAGTATGCCAGCTTGCCAAGCAATGCCGCCTTTGTCAGTGACTTCTCAGCCTGGATGCATGAACCTTGGGCACCTACACTGTGGGTACATGGTCATACGCATGAGGCCTTTGACTATCGAATTGATAAAACTCGAGTGGTCGTCAATCCACGCGCTTATCCAAATGAGGTGAGTAGTACTGCGATAGAATTTGCATGGGATAAGGTGGTTGATATTGACTAAGGTATTAGCTTT
The DNA here is from genome assembly GCF_904846675.1 of Psychrobacter urativorans. Classification (GTDB taxonomy): domain Bacteria; phylum Pseudomonadota; class Gammaproteobacteria; order Pseudomonadales; family Moraxellaceae; genus Psychrobacter; species Psychrobacter urativorans_B. The sequence goes on from NZ_CAJHBT010000005.1 coordinate 53,845, forward strand.
TATTAGGAAGCTTGTTGTTATAGCTAACAATTTTACAGTGAATGACTCTGCAATTAATAACTTTATTGCTATTAAATTTGTATTTCGTTCACTCTGGACAAAAAATCTGCTACGCTAGCTACCATGAGTAAACTTTCTGATTCTCCTAATCCTGAGCTGCGAGCAGAGCCTCGAATAGCACCTAGTCCAAGCGTGACGGCACCTGCACACCTGCCGGATAGTATGATATCTTCGGTTAGCCTATTGCCTACAGATAAGCGCCTGATATTATTTACTAGGCATTCACTACGTGAGCGCTCCGACGGTAATGGCTTTGCCAGCTACCAGCTACCATTGACGCCCAAAGGCCGCGTATTGGCTAAGTCTTGGGGGCGATGGCTATCAGGTCATCTGCCGTATTCTCTTGATGTCGACAGCATTTCAAGCCCTATTGGCCGTTGTATCGATACGGCACAGCTGATGCAAGAAGGTGCCGGTTTACAGCGTCATATTGCCCATCAGTCTTTATTAGTCGAGCCTGGGAGTTTGGTCACTGAGCCTGAACTCGCCAATGTGGTATTTAAAGAGATTGGTGTCCTTAACTTTATCAATAGATTTTTACAGGGCAGTCTTGAGGGTACAAAAAACGCATATCAAGGCGGGCTTGATATCTTATCCTTGTTCTATCAGCATCAGCCGCAACAAGGGCACCTAATGCTGGCAGTCAGTCATGACACTCTATTGTCTGCATTTTTAGCAGTTATGCTTGATGTGCCTGAGATTGATTGGAATGACTGGCCAAAGATGATGGAAGGGGTGTTTTTATGGTTTGATGACAAGCCTTTTAGGAAGGCCAATGCTTATTTTGTCTGGCGCGGCAAGATTTATATCCGGCCCGTAAGTGCTTTATTAGAGGGTTATTTTGCAGCAGGATTTCATTCTAGCAAATTACTGCTACCGCCAGAGGTAAAGTGGACCTAGTTTACCCAACTTAATATGGAATTGTTGTCAATAATTTTTTCTAAGTCTGCGTGTTTATAAACAGATATAAAAAAACCTTGTCACTAAGACAAGGTTTTTTTGTGCGTACGATCTAAACCAAACGAATCTTAAGCTTGTAAGCCTTTGATTGTTTTGTTCAGGCGGCTCTTGCGACGAGCAGCTTTATTCTTATGAATAATACCTTTGTCAGCCATACGATCAAGAACTGGTACCGCTTTTTTATAAGCTTCAGTTGCCGCATCGTAATCTTTAGCTGCGATTGCTGCATCAATACGCTTCAAATAAGTACGAACCATTGAGCGTTGTGATGCAGAGTTTTGACGACGTTTGGTATTTTGACGGGCACGTTTACGAGCTTGTGCAGTATTAGCCACGCGTATCTCCTTTATGAAAGACAGATAAAAATATGAAAGTTGATTGTAATAAAGAATAAATTGTACAATCATCGATGACGAGCAGCCGTCTCGTCAAATATGATGTCGATGATAAGTCATCGCTTGCGCCAAGGCTGTTTGGAATAATTAAACAGCTTCAACGTGTAAAGGCGGTTATCTTAGCAAATTATTGCGCTTAGGACAATATATTTGATGATCAATGCTCAAAGAAGTTGTGTTGATGGACGCCAATAGCGTTCAGAAAGCGCAATCTGACAAAATATCTTACAATAAATTATGAATGATAGCGTCAGTTATAGCGTACCTTATATAGAATATGAAATTGATGCTAGCAGATATATTATAATAAAATAACTTACATCCAAACGATGTATTAGCTTTATGACATTTCATGACTGTAAACGTCATGATTGTAATTCATAACTATAAAAAGATGGATGGGATATGCAGCGAAAAGCAATTGTAATCGGTGCCACAGGACTTGTAGGGCAATACCTTATCAAACAGCTTAGCGAGCTTTATGAGACTTTGATTGTGATTGCGCGGCGCCCGCCGCGCTATATCAATGCCAGCATGCGCTTTTATCAGGTCAATGATTTTGATAATCTAACGGAAGTGTTTGCTAGTGTGGGCGCTGGTCGAACGACTGATGCCTTTAGCTGCTTGGGTACTACTAAAAAGCAGGCCGGCAGCGATGACGCTTTTCGCAAAGTTGATTACGATTATAATGTCACTTTTGCTACGCTGTGCCGAGATAAAGGGGTCGAGAATTTCTTTTTATTGTCCTCTATGAATGCTGATAGCGATAGCCGGTTTTTATATAATCGTGTGAAGGCGGAAACTGAACAGGCTATTACGGCGTTAGACTTTACTCAGTTGGTTGTTTTTCGCCCGTCGTTATTACTAGGTAAGCATAAAGGTCGCCCGCTTGAGAGCATTAGCCAGAAAGCTTTTCAGCTCATCTCTCCCTTGGTTTCAGAGTCCTTACCGCTTCACCCCATTTCCGCCAAGCGCGTGGCAATTGCTATGGCAGTGACTGCACAAGATGCCTATGAGCGTCGTAAATATTATTCTGACACCATGTCTGCTGACACTACTATTATTGAGAATAAGCAGATGCTTGCGATGACGCGTGCAAAACAGTAAGCTAAGTTGCGTTAGATCAAAAGCAGTTTTAATTCGAAAATAATAGCCTAAGTATATTTTATTAAAAAACAACAAGGAAGATAATTATGTCAGAATCGACCACTATAAATAAAGAAAACTTTGTTACCTGTGATTTATTGGATGCCAATCCTGAGTCGCAAGTCTGCTTGCCGAACATCGAAGGTAAATCGTTTTATAGCTTCGGTGCTAAAGACAAGTTCTGCGGTGAAATCGTGACCGTAAAATGTTTTGAAGACAATAGCCGCGTTAAAGAGCTTCTAAATAGTAACGGTAAAGATAAAAATGGTGATGGTAAAGTATTGGTCGTTGATGGCGGCGGCTCAATGCGCTGCGCATTACTAGGCGATATGATTGCACAAGCGGCGATTGATAACGATTGGGCTGGGGTAGTGGTCTATGGTTGCGTCCGTGATGTCGATGATATGGCACAGATGGAGATTGGGGTTATGGCGCTAGGTTGTATCCCGCGTAAATCAACGCGCCGCGATGAAGGCCAGACCGATATTGAAATTAGCTTCGGTGATTTAACCTTAAATTCAGGTATGTTCATTTATGCCGATAACAACGGTATGATTGCTAGCGATAAGCCTCTCATATAATAAAAGCTTAAAATTAAAACTTACTGAAACTAAGGAATTAACAGTGCTTCTGTTAGTTGATATAAAATATAGCGCTATAAAAAATAAAAATCCCAGCTTTTAATAGGCTGGGATTTTTACGTTTAAACAGGCTATAGCTTTTTAGTTCTATAGCTTGTTAGACAATAGCCCTTAAACAGAAATACTAATACTTTTCTAACTCAGAAAGCATCTGCTCACGAACTTTATAAATACGGCGTAGCCCTAACCACAGACTAACACACATAATAATCAAGAGGAGAGTAAAGGGCAAACCGGTACTAACAGAGCCGGCTTGAATGGTTGTAAGCGCCTCAGTACCACCACCATAGAGTAGAGCGACTGCGATACAGCCTTCGGCAATCGCCCAAAATACGCGCTGCGACATAGGTGATTCAAGCTTGCCTCCAGCAGTAATCGTATCGATGACGAGTGATCCTGAATCTGATGAAGTCACAAAAAATACCATCACTAAAACAATGGCAATTAATGAGGTAAACGTAGCCAATGGCAAGTTATCCAGCATCTGAAATAAGGTGAGAGAGGCGTCACTAATGCCGCCTGACAATTCTCCAACTTGGTTGGTATATTGACTGAGACCCGTTTGTCCAAATATGGTCATCCATACGATAGTGACGAGTGTTGGTGCTAGCATCACAGAGATAAGGAATTCACGTACGGTACGCCCTTTAGATATCCGTGCGATAAACATCCCAACGAATGGCGACCAGCTGATCCACCACGCCCAATAAAATATAGTCCAAGTATGGTAAAAGTCACTGTCGCTACGGCCTACGGGATTGGATAAAGGAATAATATAAGTGACATAGTCTACGGCTGTTTCAACTATTTTACCGATAAGCCCTAGGGAATTGCCCACAAAGAAGACAAATAATAATAGCAATGCCGCTACCAGCATATTAATATTACTTAACAACTTTACGCCGCCATCAATACCTCGTGCTACCGAAATAGTTGCCAGCCCGGTGACCAATACAATAATAATTATTTCAAGAGTATTGCCTGCAAAGTCCCAACCAAATAAGTAGTTCAGTCCACTTGCCGCTTGTTGGGCACCAAGACCGAGAGATGTCGCTAAACCAAAGATAGTGGCCAATACCGCCAATACATCAATAATATGCCCCGGCCATCCCCACGTTTTTTCTTTTAAAAGTGGATAAAATGCCGAGCGCATGGTCAAAGGAAAGCGAAAGTTATAGGCAAATATCGCCAATGACAAGCCTACTACCGCATAGATGGCCCATGGGTGTAGCCCCCAATGATACATCGTCGCGCCCATTGCGGCTCTAAAGGCTTCGGGGCTATCGGCCTCGACCCCAAGTGGCGTTCCTGCCCAACCGCTAGCATACGCTAAAGGTTCAGCGACACTCCAAAACATCAAGCCAATGCCCATACCCGCAGCGAACAGCATAGCCAACCAGGAGGCCCGTTTGAAGTCGGGCTTGGCATTGATACCGCCGATCCGAATATTGCCATAGGGTGAGACAATAAGCAGCAGACTGAATACCACCATAATGTTGGCCGCGCTGACAAAGAACCAATCAAAACTGTTGACTACCCAGTCTTTGGTGCCATTGAGCCATAACTTAGAGGTCTCAGGGAGCAGTAGGGTAAATAATACAAAGCCAATAACAGCAAGAGCGGTGACAAAAAACACAGGGTTATGGAGCTCTAACCCGAGAATATTGACATTATTTTCACCAATTTTATGCTTAGTGGTATAAAGCTTACGTTGAAACTTGTCGAGTAATACTTTGGGGATTTTTTTGTGCTCTCTCATAGGTAATGAATTTCCTGATGGATTTGGCAAGTGGTTTGCTTGTACGCGCAGTTATCACAGCACTCGATGCTGTACTACGCAGGTTTTCAGCTTGCCGTATAATAAGATGCACAATATAAAGCGGTTAGAATCAATTAAAGCGCTCAATATCCTAATGGTAACTAAAATAAAAGTTATCACTAGGATAAGGACTTTAAGCGCTTATCTGAGACCGCCAAATAGGCAGAAAGAATGACTAAACCCGCCGCTTATTCATAATAAGGTGTGGATTGTCAGTAATAAGATATAAATATGCTGGTCGAGCAAAGTCGTCTATGTTAACAAAATACTTCCCATTGTCAAATGGGCACGGAAACCCAACATGGTTGCTACAAATTATAGTCAGAGAACAAAATAAAAAAATCGGGTCACAAACCGTTACGGCATAAATTTTGGTCAAAGGCCAAAATGTTCGTATAATAGCACTCTGACTCTTAACCCTGACCCTATTTGCTATGCCTATCTCTGCTTTAACTGATGCGTTTGCCCCTATTAATCAGCAGCTATTCCCTATCCAAGACACGCAACGGCGTTGGCTTGCGCCCGTGCATGGAGCTGTCAGCAGTTTATGGCTGGCAAGTTTGGCCAGTGTACCCATATGGGATGTGGCCAATCGGCTAAAAGTTGTCGTTGCGCGCGATCAAAACCAGCTCAATCAAATGGAAACTGAACTGGCATTCTGCGGGGTTGATGCTTATGTATTTCCTGATTGGGAAACCTTGACCTATGATGAGTTGTCGCCGCATCAGGATATTGTTAGTGAACGAATTAATCTGCTAACGGATATGCCCACCTCAGGCGTTTTGCTTATCTCGGTACAAGCCTTAATGCACCGCGTGGCGCCACCCAGTTGGTTGATTGGGCAGCACTTTGATTTAAGTGTGGGTGATAGGTTTGATATTAATACCCAGCGTGAGCTATTGGCAAAGGCCGGTTATCGTGCGGTTGATAATGTGTTTGAGCCGGGCGAGTTCGCCGTACGTGGTAGCATTGTTGATATTTTTGCTATGGGGCAGCCATTTCCGCTGCGCTTAGACTTGTTCGATGATGAAATTGAGACCATTCGCTTTTTTCATCCACAAACTCAGCGCACGCTTACTGAGGACGACCTCAAAAATATGCTGTCAGGCAATGACAGTAGCATGGGCAAAGAGCCATTATCTCTACTTCATAAGCTTCCAGATATCTCAAAGCCGATTGAGCAGTTCCAAATACTACCGGCAAAAGAGTTCCCGTTAGAAGAGGGCAAAGAGACCTTTCGGATGAACTTCGCTGCTATGTTCCCCAATACCAGTAGCCGTAAATTTGAGCTATATAAAGATGTGATGGGGGGTATTGCCAGTAGTGGTCTGGAATATTATCAGCCACTATTCTTTGATTTAAACGATTGGGCGCAGGAGAGCAGTCTATTTGCCTATTTTCCTAGTGATGCGTTATTTATCACTGATGAGCTGATTAGCGAGCGCCAAGCCGATTACTGGTCACAAATTCAGCGCCGTTATGAGGAACGACGTCATGATATCGATAAGCCTATCGTCGCGCCTGAACTATTGTATTTATTATCCAATACTCTCAATGAACACCTTAATCATTATCCAAGAGTTATCTTAAGTGACCGTAATGAGCTGGCATTAGCAACCAATCAGCTCCAAGGTTTAGTGACTCTGAGCGCGCAAGTTCCGCCGCAGTTGCCTATCAATCACCAAAAAGCCGAACCGTTAGCGGAGCTATTGGAGTTTTTACTGCTACAAGCGCAAACGGGCACGCCAGTATTAATAGTCGCTGAAACGGCTGGGCGCCGTGAGATTTTAATTGAGCTGTTCAAGAGCAAGATTGATATTAATGCCTATATTAGCTTTGAAGAATTCCTAGCAGCAGATAAGAGTAGTATTACGCATAATGGTCGTCCGCATATCGGGCTAACCGTTGCTCCTATCGAGCGCGGGGTCTATATTCCTGAACGTCTGGTGATGATTAGTGAGACCCAGTTATTTGGTCGGCAAGTATTACAAACGCGTCGGCGGCGGCAGAGTGGGGTTTCAGAAGAGTTCTTAGTTAAGAGTGTTACCGAGATTACCGAGGGCAGTCCAGTCGTCCATATTGAGCACGGTATTGGTCGCTATAATGGCCTGGTTACTTTAGACGTGGGTGATGGTGAACAAGAATTTATTCATCTAAAATATGCCGATGATGCTAGTATTTATGTGCCGGTCGCTAATTTACAAATGATTAGCCGTTATAGTGGTGGTGATCCAGCATTGGCGCCGCTACATAAAATCGGTAGCGGTAAATGGGATAAAGCCAAACAAAAAGCCATGGAACAAATCCATGATGTCGCTGCTGAGCTACTTAATATACAAGCACGCCGCGAAGCAAAAGTCGGCATTCATTTTAAAATTGATATTTCCCAGTATGAGATGTTTGCCAGTCAGTTTGAATTTGAGGAAACGCCAGATCAGGCCAATGCCATCCATGCGGTCATGCACGATATGAAGCAAAACCAGCCGATGGATCGCTTGATTTGCGGGGATGTGGGCTTTGGTAAAACTGAAGTGGCTATGCGCGCGGCCTTCATTGCAGTCAGTGCGGGCTATCAAGTGGCAGTATTGGTGCCGACTACTTTATTAGCAGGACAGCATGAAGATAACTTCTTAGACCGTTTTGCTGATTGGCCGGTACGGATTGAAACTTTATCACGCTTTGGTGGTAAAAAGCATCAGCAGACTGTGCTCACTGATCTAGCAGCGGGTAAAGTCGATATTGTTATCGGTACCCATAAGCTACTGCAATCTGATGTTAAATTTGCCAATTTAGGCTTGATGATTGTCGATGAAGAACATCGCTTTGGCGTGCGCCATAAAGAGCGTATCAAAGCCATTCAGACCAATGTGGATAGTATGTCGATGACTGCCACTCCCATTCCACGTACCCTTAATATGGCATTATCAGGCATGCGTGATATGTCGATTATCGCAACCCCGCCGGCTCGGCGTTTAGCGATTAAAACCTTTGTCATGCAAAAAACAGATGCATTAATGAAAGAAGCTATTCTGCGCGAATTGTTACGCGGCGGACAAGTGTATCTGCTGCACAACGATGTCGCTAGCATTGAGCGTATGGCCGAAACCATCCGCGAGCTGGTGCCTGAAGCACGAGTCGGGGTCGCGCATGGACAGATGCAAGAGCGCCAGCTTGAACAAATCATGCAGCAGTACTATCATAAAAAATTCAACGTGCTGATTTGTTCGACTATTATTGAAACCGGTATCGATGTTCCTAATGCCAATACTATTATCATTGAGCGTGCTGATAAATTTGGTCTTGCTCAATTGCATCAGCTGCGTGGCCGGGTAGGACGTAGCCATCATCAAGCCTACTGCTATTTGCTAGTATCGTCGCTCAAAGGTCTCAAAGGTGATGCGAAGCGCCGTCTACATGCCATTGAGCGTGCGAATACTTTGGGTGCTGGTTTTATGCTGGCAAGTGAAGATTTAGAGATTCGCGGTGCTGGTGAGTTACTTGGTAAACAGCAAAGTGGTAACATGCAAGCGATTGGGTTTAGCTTATATATGGACATGCTAGAGCGCGCTACTAAGGCGATTAAAGCCGGAAAAGAGCCAGATTTGAATACGCCATTGTCGCTCACTAGTGAGATTAATTTGCACAGCTCCGCACTAATTCCTGAAGAATATGTACATGATGTCCATCAGCGTTTATTGTTTTATAAGCGTATTGGTAAAGCGGATGATAAAGAAGCGCTGATTGATATCCGTACCGAGATGATAGATCGCTTTGGTATATTGCCGGATCAAACCAAGCAGCTGTTTGCCGTTCATGGTCTACGTCTGCAAGCTGAACCATTGAAGATTAATAAAATTGATGCGAATACTAATAGCGTTACTTTGGAGTTTGCTCCTGACACGCCAGTTGATGCTTTGGCGATTATAAAATTGATTCAATCGGATGGTCAGCGTTATCGTATGAATGGCGCCTCTGGTATTCGCTATAGCGATGCTGGTAAGCTTGAGACTGCGCAGCAACGAGTCACTGCGGTACAAGAGCTGTTGCGCTATTTTAGAGAGCACCTGATCGTAGAAGCTGCCTAGCTGGTAGAAACTGTATTGGTAGCTGGGCTGGCTAGGTAGTAAAAGCCATATAACTACCTGTTATATAGCTCGAACGGCATTGCTATTACCCAGCTACCACCTAAAAGGAGATGGCGCTATTTTATCCCTTGGATACCTGATAAAATAGCGCCAGCATCTATTTTTATGCACTTATTATTTACTTTTATTGATATTTTATAACAAGAGAACCCGTCATTATGTTCCAACTGCATCCTAAGCTTGCTGCCGATAGTTTTTTGGTGGGCGATTTTCCATTATCGACGTGTCGTTTGATTAATGACTGTCAGTTTCCTTGGTTGATTTTAGTACCGCGCGTTTCTGGCGTTAAAGAGTTGTATGAGCTGTCTGAATCTGATCAAACCCAGTTTTTACGTGAGTCGAGCTGGCTATCAAACCAACTTGCTAAGACTTTTCAGGCTGAGAAGATGAATGTCGCCGCTCTAGGCAATCAAGTGCCACAGCTGCATTTTCATCATATCGTGCGCTATCAAAACGATATACAGTGGCCAGATCCAGTGTGGGGCATCCCAGCCTTACCTTATACTCAAGAAGTATTGGCGCAAATGCAGCAAACATTAATGATGGCGCTACGTGGTCATCATCAAATGCCGTTTGATTGGCAAATGTAGCCAAGCATCTGTCTGCAAAAAAGCGTAGCTAAGTAAGTATAATCTAAAGAAGTTAAGCGCTCAGCTATTTCAGTTCTCTAAATATATAACACCACTTAACGCTATCATTACTGTGAATGAGCGATAAGTGGTGTGTTTCTGGTTATCAGTAACGTATGTTCTGAGGCGTCGCGCCAGTATAATAATTTCCGTTACCACAATTTCTGAGTGCACACATATATCATCGATATTAACTGTTCTAAATATAAGTTAGTACAACTTTAAGAATAAGAACCCACCTAATCAACACCTGCTGGTAAACCAATATCGAGCGACACTTAATTGCACCAATGTTCCTCATTTTTTCTTGTCTAAGCGGACACCTAGCATTCCTTTTTAAAATAAATTGACAGCCTTAACTAGGTTAAAGAACGATGAAGTCGGTCGCTTCGATTATCCTGAAGCCTTTGTGCTCATCCTAACCGTAGGGTTGATTGGTCTACACTTTGAGTTCAGTCCTACCTTCATGGCGCTACTGGTCATCGTCTGTTTGCCAAGCTTGATGATTCTAATTTATAATTATCGTTGGCAGCCAAGTTTCGGACATCAAACATTGTGGTCATTTTACTGTCCATAGTGATTGGCCCCGTGCAGTTTTGTAGCGTAATATCGCTAAGTATAGCGCTATTAATGGGCGTTCGAATGATTGTCAGCGCCCCTGAAAATCGTATCAAGCTCATTATGATATCCGTCGTTACTATCGTGATGTTCTATTACGTCCGTGTTACTTTAAACGGTATGAAAATAGAGTGTAACGATGGGTTTTTAGTACCAACGGTATTACTGACAAGTGTTTTTACTATTCTATGGCAGTTCTGGTCTATGGCAGTTCTGGGACATCTATCGCAAATATATAAATGATAATACAGCCGTGCAGCGAGCAATAGGGCGACTGAATATTATGGTGTCCGTTATCAATAAATTGACTCGCTTTGTGCCGCCACGAATTTGGCAACCGATGGTGAAGACCGGCAGTCCCGTCAATGTATTTAATAAACGGGCCAAGCTGACCATTATGTTCTCAGATATTGTGGGCTTCACAGAGCTGTCTGATCGCTAATAAGCACGGCGGCGTACTTGATAAGTTTATTGGCGATGGTATGGTGTGCTTTTTTGGCGAACCTAACAGTCGCGGCATACGCCAAGATGCGCCTGACTGCGTAGCAACGGCGATTGGATTGATATGCGCCGCGAAATGCGTACGCTACGGCACAAGTGGCGACTGCTGAGTTTTGTATGTGCGTATCAGCATTACCACCGGCTATTGCCACGTCGGCAACTTCGGCAGCAATAATCGTCTTGGTTATACGCTTATTGGTAAAGAAGCTAATTTGGCTTGAAGCCGCTGCTGGCAAAGGAGAGATACTTATCAATCAGAGTACTTATGATTATATCTGTTATGATTATGAATGCGCGTATGCCGGTGCCTTTTCGCTAAAAGGCTTCGACAAAATTAATGCATGGCAAGTGTTTGATTCTGATGCAAATAAGGGTCAACTATCTAGACGGGTTGACCATACTCTACCTGGCTTTAATCTACATTTAAACTTTAAAGATATGAAAAACTACTGTTATCCATAGATTAAAAAGCGCTTGAATTTTATGCTTGAGCGTCGTGATAACCTCAAATGAGGAGCAGAATGATAATGGTAATAAACCGTAGTGAAGCGTATTAAATAATAATAAGCCAGAATAAGACTGGTCATCAAAAAGCAATCAATTAAAAATCAGCCACAAAAAAAGCCCGTCATAATAATGATGGGCTTTTCTATATCAGCTTAGTAATCAGTACTTAATGGTTTTCTTTCGCATGGTTCAGGGTATATTTAGGTATCTCAATGGTTAAATCTTCATCTTCAACTATAACTTGACACGATAGCCGTGAGTCAACCTCAAGCCCCCAAGCGCGATCTAGTAAATCCGCTTCGATATCGTCCATCTCATCTAAACCATTGAAGCCTTTGCGCACTACAACGTGACAGGTGGTACAGGCCTTTGACATCTCGCAGGCATGTTCAATTTTTATGCCTTTTTCCACTAGGGTCTTACATAAGTTGCTACCAGCTTCTAGCTCAACTTCAGCGCCTTCTGGGCAAATTTCGTGATGGGGTAGTATCGTAATCTTTGGCATGGTTAATTTATCCAGTGCTAATAAATTCAAAAAGTTTAATATCTAAATGATATAAGAGTTCTGTAATGCAACAGTGATGCTATTAGTTGTAGGGGCTACCAATCTTGAGCGCTAGTGCCTGCCATACTTGTTTTGACACTTTGATCCATAATGCGGGCGGCAAAGGTGTCACTAGAAGGCTTGAGCTTGGCTTGCTGAGCTTCAATCACCGTTAAGTCGTCAGAGTTTAGAGCGACTTGCATCTGTTGCATCTCTGTGGATAACACTTGCTGTTCATCTGAAGTCAATAAAATCGCAAAATCAGTGAGAGCCGACTGTAATGCCAGTAGCTCACGTTCAACCTCTACTTTGGTTTCAATTAAAGAGCGTGTGTTCTTGTCTTCTTCAGCATGCTGAAATCCTGCGACAAGCAATTGCTCTTTTTGTTCATCGGATAAGCCATAAGCGGGTTTGATCTCAATTTGACTTTCAGTACCCGTCGTCGTCTCTTGCGCGCTGACGGTCAGTTGGCCATTGGCATCAATACTAAAGGTCACTTCAATACGGCCAAACCCAGCTTTCATAGGCGGAATACCATACAGCTCGAAGCGTCCTAGTGAGCGGCAGTTATCTACCGTCTCACGTTCGCCTTGTACTACATGGATAACCATACCAGTTTGACCGTCTTGGTAAGTGGTAAACACTTGGCGTTTTTTAACAGGAATAGGGGTGTTACGTGAAATGAGTACTTCGACCAGGCCGCCCATGGTCTCAAGTCCAAGGGACAGCGGTGTCACATCGAGCAACAATAAGTTGTTATCGCTATCGCCATTGACCAATTGATGTGCCGTTTGCGCCGCGCCTAACGCCACTACTTCATCTGGGTTTAGACGGCACAGAGGTTCCTTAGCAAAGAAATCCGTTACTACTTGCTGAACGGCTGGCATTCTTGTTGAGCCGCCAACTAAGATAACTTCGTCCAAATCTTGGGTACTTAAATTAGCGTCACGTAATACTTGCTCGCAGACACTAAGCGTTCGGCGGCTGACAGGATCAGTAATTTTAAGCAAATTTTCGCGGTTTAATATACCTTGGAAAGACTGCTCATTAACAACAATATCAATATCCACTTGCGCAGCATTTGTCAGGGCTTGTTTATAACTTTTGGCCTGCTGCGCTAATACTGATTTATCATGCGAGCTGACATGGGCAGGCGCAATATTAAGCTGTTTAATTAACCAATTAGTCAATAAGCGGTCAATATCATCGCCGCCCAAAGCGCTGTTGCCGCCAGTCGCTAACACTTCAAACACACCATCTGTTAGCTTTAAGATAGACACATCAAAAGTACCGCCGCCAAGATCATAAATAAGATAATAGCTTTGTTCTTGCTCGGCGCCTTCTTGGCTTGGTTTATCTAGACCATAGGCCACAGCAGCAGCGGTCGGCTCATTAAGTAAGCGTAATACAGTGATACCAGCGGCTTGGGCAGCGTCTTTGGTGGCTTGACGCTGGGCTTCATCAAAGTAAGCAGGGACGGTAATCACCGCGCCTTCAATACTGTCTTCAGGCAATGCACCTACTGCACGCTGCTTAAGTGCTGCCAGAATACGCGCTGACACCTCAACGGGTGATACTTCACCTTGAGCAGTGACAAACGCGGGCATAGCATCAGCGTCACCACTTAACTCATAAGGATGAGAGAATTTAATATCACTTTGGCTGCGACCCATAAAGCGTTTAGCAGAAATAATAGTGTTTTTTGGATCATCAGGCAGATGAGCTAAAGCCTCATAGCCGACAAGCGGGGCACCTGAGCTAGGATAATAGACTACTGAGGGTAGTAAGGTATTCGTATTTGAATCTGCCTCTAAGACTTGCGATTTGCCCGACCGTACTACCGCTACCAATGAGCGAGTCGTACCGAGATCGATACCAATACCGAAATGATGCTGGTGGGGCTGGGCACTTTGATTGGGTTCAGCAATTTGCAATAAAGACATAGGACAACTCAGATATAAAATGAATAAGAAGTATTTAGCAAAATCGATGGACGCATAAATATTAATAAAGCCAATAGCCATTGAGCTATATATAATTTACTCGTACCCTAAGCTATCGCTTATTAATATAAAATAATAAGTTTATGGCGATATGAGGAACTATACTTATCTGCGTCTACAGCGGTTGATTATACGGTATTGTGGCTATTATTTTAACCATCATTATTAGTTCAACTATTAGTACTGGCTTAACTTAATGCTTAACCGGTATTAGACATATAAATCATCATCGTCAGACTGCTCAATGTTTGCAACATCATCAAGTCCCGTCGTAATATCGGCATCGAGTTTTACTAAGAATTTTAGCTTTTGGGTAGCATCAATAGCAGTTTGCCACTCTTTATTTTGATAGGCGGTTGTAAAGCGTGTAGATTGAGCATTTAGACGTTCCACAATCTTTGGATGCAGCTGCTGTAGGGTAGGACGATCTTTATCCTCAATAGCTTCATCCAGGTCAATGCGCATTTGCATGGCATCTTCTAAAAAGTCGAGGTCAGCGATAGACTGCTCAACATCCTGTGCTTGGCCTGCCATATCGAGTAGGTAGCTTGCACGGCTATCGGGAGCGCTTAAAGTCTGGTAACCCTGATTAATAAGGGCAGATGCTTGTTCTGAATGCTGTTGTGCTTTAGCGGTATCAGTAAGGTTTTTTGCGACATTGTCAGGATGATAGCGTTTTTGCAAGACCCGCAGACGTTGATCGAGACTGTCTTGCAGTAGCTCAAATTGTACAGGCTGCTCAAACAAAGTAAAGAAATTGTCAAACTGCGCCTCTGTGGTGCTATCTATCATATTATCTGTCATAGCATACGCCTTACATTCTGGTTTTTATTTTTATTAATGACTTTGGGGTGTTGATTGACAAGCCAACGTTAGCAGTGAGCTACGAGTGCAATCAGTTATAGGTAGCCTTTATTTATAGCACTATCACTTATGGTGCTTTTAATCATAGTGCTTTCGCCTATGTTATTTTCACTTACAGCGTAAATATCTATGATCCATAGAAAGCTATACTGTAAAAGATTCGCCGCAACCACATTCGCCTTTTTGGTTCGGGTTGGTAAACTTAAAGCCTTCGTTTAAGCCTTCTTTTTCGTAATCCATTAGTAAGCCATCTAAATAAACCAAGCTCTTAGGATCTATAAAGATACTCACATCACGACTATCGTAGCGGGTATCATTTTCATCAGGAACATCAACAAACTCTAAGACATAAGCTAAGCCTGAACAGCCTGCTGTACGTATACCTACACGAATTCCTGCACCTGTGCCGCGATTGTCCAAAAAGTCTCGGACATGCTGAGCGGCGCGTTCTGTCATTTCAATCATGCCAACTCCTATTGATTGTTAATAATACGACAACTAATAATAAGACGGTTAATAAAAACTGGAAAATAAAAGGTGACAATTACATAAGCGTTATTGTCACCTCCTTAGTGCTAAATAGTATTAACCGTTTTTAACACCAGGTATTGTTTAAAAAACAACACCTATGTCAAGCAACTTAACTGGTTGCCACTTCTGCTTCTGCCGTTGCATTGGTGGTCTTGCCACGATAGTCGCTAATCGCTGCTTTGATAGCGTCTTCTGCCAATACTGAGCAATGCACTTTTACTGGTGGTAGCGCGAGCTCTTTTGCGATATCGTTGTTTTTGATTTCGCCAGCTTGATCCAAGCTTTTGCCTTTGAGCCACTCAGTTACTAGTGAGCTTGAAGCAATTGCTGAACCGCAACCGTAAGTTTTAAAGCGCGCATCTTCAATGATACCATTATCATCGACTTGGATTTGTAGGCGCATCACATCGCCACAGGCTGGGGCACCGACCATACCGGTACCAATATTTTTGGCGTTTTTATCAAGGTTGCCAACGTTACGTGGGTTTTCGTAATGATCAATAACTTGGTCACTATAGGCCATGAGTCTTCTCCTAGTTAGGATGATGAGCACTTGTGTCTATACTCATCGATAATTGAGGTCAGACACTTAAATTATAATTGTCTGATTGGTACTTTGATTAATAATATAATCGTTATATTTTATTTTGAGCTGTTGTGTTTCAAAACTGAGTCTTTAACACAATAGTCTTTTAGCCTGAATTCTAGCACCTAAAATTTAGTGCTCCGCCCACTCTACTGAATCTAAATCAACGCCTTCTTGATACATATCCCAAAGTGGCGATAGGGCACGTAATTTGTCAACGGCTTCATGCATCTGTTTAATAACCGTATCGATATCTTCTTCGGTAGTATAACGACCGAAGCTGAAGCGAATCGAGCTGTGTGCCAATTCATCTGGGCGACCAATAGCGCGTAGCACGTATGATGGCTCAAGTGTGGCGGAAGTACAGGCTGAACCTGATGATACTGCCAAGTCTTTTAGCGACATCATGAGTGATTCGCCTTCGACGAAGTTGAAGCTGATGTTCACGATATTAGGAACACTGTGCTCAAGATCACCGTTTAGGTAAATCTCTTCGATATCTTGCAGACCGTCCCATAGCTTTTGGCGTAATTCTGCTGCGTGAGCATGGTCCTGTTCATAACGCTCATTGGCTAAGCTAAATGCAGCACCAATTCCAACAATTTGATGCGTTGGTAATGTACCTGAACGCATACCACGCTCATGACCGCCGCCATGTTGCTCTGCTTTTAGACGAATACGAGGCTTACGACGTACGAATAATGCGCCGATACCTTTAGGACCATAGGCTTTGTGACCCGAAAAGCTCATTAAGTCAACTTTAGTGTTTTCGACATCAAGACGAACTTTACCAACTGCTTGTGCGGCATCGACATGGAATACAACACCGGCGGCGCGAGTAATCTCACCAATAGCAGCGATATCTGTCAAGGTGCCAAGCTCGTTGTTGACTACCATTAGGGATACTAGAATAGTATCTTCACGTAATGCGTCTTTAACTTGTTCAGGTAAGATCAGTCCAGTACTGGCTTGGGGCTGAAGGTATGTAATCTCAAAGCCTTCTTGCTCAAGCTCGCGGCAGGTATCAAGTACAGCTTTATGTTCAATTTGACTGGTGATGATATGTTTGCCACGAGTCTGATAAAAATGCGCTGCACCTTTAATAGCTAAGTTATCAGATTCTGTCGCACCAGAGGTAAAGACAATCTCGCGGGGGTCGGCATTAATTACGTCAGCGACTTGTTGACGTGCGGTTTCAACCGCTTCTTCAGCCTGCCAGCCATAGCCATGTGAGCGTGATGCTGGGTTACCAAAGACGCCATCTACAGTCAAATATTCGCTCATCTTGGCGGCGACTGACTTGGCAACTGGCGTAGTGGCGGCATAATCTAAGTATATAAGGTTGTTATGTTGGCTCATGCTGGGTTTGCCTCGCTGGTCGATAGAGTAATAGTATTAATGTCTTTTATGGAAGAGGCGTGCTGGCGTTCGGATATAAACTGCACGTTTTCCATCTCTAGTAATTGTGCTAATGTTATGTTTTTCAAGTACTGTTCGATATGATTAGACAGCGCACACCATAAATCGTGGGTTAAGCACATCGCACCGCCTTGGCAGTCTCCACGTCCTTCGCACTGCATGGCGTTGACTGACTCGTCGACGGCTGAGATGATACTCATCACATCAATATCATTTAAGGGCTTGGCTAAATAATAACCGCCTGTTGCACCGCGAATACTGCTTACTAAACCACTTTTGCGTAGTTTAGAGAATAATTGCTCAAGGTAAGAGATTGAAATAGACTGCCGCTTGGCAATATCAGATAGGGGTACGGCACCATCTTGTTGGCTGGTTTGCAATGCCAAATCTAGTAATGCAGTAACTGCATATCTGCCTCGGGTGGTCAAACGCATATAATGTCTCCAAACTTGTCGGTTATAAGCCTAATTCAATAGCGAGCTTAGGTTGAGGTATTCTATGGAACTTATAATCTTTAAGGAAATTATGATAAGGAACTCATCCTATGAAAATTATAAATTGATACGCCACTAAGACAATCTTCATCGCTATTAAAGATCAGATGATTAACCCGATGTGTGCTGCGATAGAGTCATTATACTCAATCCTGACTAATTTAGTCAAGATTAGAATGTGGTTGTATGGTTAATACTATTTAACACCGACATTGGCAAAAGAAATCAAACAGAATTGATGAAATAATTGTGGTCAAAATTACAACAGCGCTCAATGGTAAATATTTATTAAGCGCTTGCAGCTTACCTTTAGGAATCTAAAATTTATTAACGAGACTGATAGGCGTACTAATATTAGCTCTTAAATTGTCAGTTCAAGATCGTTGGCTCATAAACTGTTAGCTCATAAATAAAGCAATGAGAGCGCCAATAGCAATGATAGCTGCGACAACAGCAGTAATCATCGTCACTTTTTGCTTACTGTGTAACTCTTTAACTGTGGTCTCAAGCTCGCGGTTCTTGATGGTTAGGGTGTTAATTTGGGTTTGCTGCTCAGTGATGCGTCGTTTGTAATTGTTCTTTTTCTCTTCCATCTCAGCATCACTAGGCTTGGATGTACTTTTATCGCCTTTAATCTTTTTAATAACGCTTTGAATTAAACTGCCGAGACCCATCTGCATAATGAATTGTTTAACCAGCTGAACTTGCACAGAATCACCACGCATTTGCAGTTTATCGGTAGTCTCACTGTCATGAGTGGTAATGGCGTTCAAAACCTGAATACTATAAGCATTAATAATAACATCAGGCTCACTACGATTCGCTGGCAGTTTGGCATCCAATAGCACGCCTTTATAACCAAAGGTTGCAAAGATTTGTACATGAGGCAGATACAAGCGCAGGCAGACGACAGTGCTTTGCTTGGCAAGCGGATAAGCCGCTTTGCGTAACTCTGGGTCTAAGCGTAGCAGCAGCGTCAATGCTGACTCAATGAACACCAGAATGATACTAAGAAGAGAGTGAGACAACGTAGAACGCTTCATGTAAATTATCCATTTTTGTTTGGCAAGTGAAAAGTAAAGTTAAGCATAAGAAAAATCGGTAACAATCCGTGTTGACACAAAGTATAAAGGTGTAGCGAATTTCAATAGGCTTATCATAACGTCTCCATCATAAAAAGTAATGCCTACCTGTGTCAGTTAGCAAATTGTTGCACTACCGAAAAATAAGTAACGACCGCTGCTCATTAAACCCACACTAAATAGACTAAGGAAGCTTTAAGCCAACAAATGAGGCTAAAAAATTAAGTACTACTATTTTAAACCCTACTGTTTAAGGAGTAAGTGGAAATTCAAGGAATAAGTGGAAATTCAAGGAATAAGTGGAAATTCAAGGAATAAGTGGCAACGCCGAAAAACTACGTGCTAATCCGAAAATATAGGAGATTAGAAGGTTAAATGGCAAGTTACAGGGGTTTTGCGTAATGTTAAGTGTCAAATACGTAGTGCGCAACGCGAAAAAGTGTAAAATCGCTTGCGCTCCTTATGCTGCCTTGATATAAAGACGTTAATAATGTGTGACTCGTAGATACGTGCGTCAGAAGTTGTTTTTATTGCTTAAGTTAATTGAGAGCGATACAATGCCTGAGGTTAGCGTTTATTATAGCCCTTAAACTTGAAGGAAGTTTTATGAATAAGTCAGAATTAATTGATAGCATCGCAGATAAAAGTGGTCTAAACAAAACCCAAGCTGGTGATGCTCTAAATGCCGTTATGGAAAGTGTCGGTGAAGCTTTAGAAGCAGGCGAAAGTATCTCATTAGTTGGCTTTGGTACTTTTAGCGTAAAAGACCGTAAAGCCCGTACTGGCCGTAACCCTAAAACAGGTGAAGAGCTTGATATCCCAGCAAGTAAAGTTCCAAGCTTCAAAGCCGGTAAAAACTTAAAAGAACGCTTGAACTAAGCCGCTATCTAATTCCTATAAGTAAAGTAACGCGGTAAGTCTGCAGCTGCTGATAATGGCTGCAAAACAAGTAATAAAAAAGCACCTAATTTTAGGTGCTTTTTTTATAGATGATATTTATGCAGCGGATAGCGTGAATATTTTGAGTCTGGCTTAAAATTCACGTATCATAGGGTGCGTATGCCTGTATGGCTCAAATAAGCTGTGTCTGATTTTTATAGAATACAGCCGCCCCCTACCTTACCATTGTCCGCCTTGAGAGCCGTTATCGCTTTTAGCGCTAATAGTATTGCAATGGTTTTTCATCAATATAGGTTAATAAAGCAGAAATAACTATGGATAAATTGCGCGATTTTTTAAAAAGCTGGCCTGGTCGCATTTTATTGATTCTATGCCTATCGCCGCTTGCTCTACTGGGTATCGAAAGCTACTTCCAAAGTGGCGTTGATCCCAACCGAATCGCTCAGGTAGGTGAGGCAAGTGTGGGATTGTCAGAGTATCAAACCGCAGTCAACAGTCGGCGTGCGGAAATTTTAGACCAACTCGATGATGCTAGCTTATTGAATGAAGATGTGCTTCATGAGCAAGTTTTAAAAGGTCTGATTGATCGCACCTTACTTGAGCAGCAAGCCGGCAAGCTTGGTATGACAGTATCTGACGATACGATTAATCGTCTACTGCGCCAAGAGGATATCTTTAAAGATGAGAACGGTGGTTTTTCTAACGAGCAGTTTTCAAACTTTTTGCGTCAGCGCGGCATGAATAAAGATCAGCTATTTGCAGAATTCCGCAATCAGTTGAGTCTTGATCAGCTCAATGCCAGTATTGTAGGTACCGCAATTTATCCGATGAAAGCGGTGAATCAGCTGATTGACTTACAGTTAGAGGCGCGTAATATCTGGTTGCATCGTTTTAACTGGCAAGACTATCAGCAACAAGTAAAATTAAGCAAAACTGACCTACAAGCTTACTATGATGCTAATAAAGAGACTTTAAAAAGTGCTGCCATGGTTGATTTGGCTTATATTAAGCTGAGTCCTGCGGCGATTAAAGTCGATAGTGTCACTGATGAGGAGTTGCAGCAGCAGTATGAAGGCTTTAAACAAGGTCTTGCTGTCGTTGATGAGCGTAAAATTAGTCAAATCCTATTGACCGGTACAGATGCCAAAATGCAGGCAGATAAAATAAAAGCGCGCCTTGCTAAAGGTGAGTCCTTTGCGGCTATTGCTAAAAAAGAATCTGACGATCCATCAGGCTCCAGTGGCGGCGCGATTGGAAGCTTTAACTCATCCGTATTTGGTAGCGATGCTGCTGCGGTTGAAAAAGCATTAGACGGTTTGAGCGTTGGTGACGTTACTGCGCCTATCAAGACCAGCTTTGGTTATCAGATATTTACAGTGACTGAAGATAACGGCAGTAAAGTGCCTAGCTTAGATAGCATGCGCGCAGAGCTAACAGCGAAAGCTAAAGAATACAAGCGTCAATCAATTTATGCCGATAAAGTCACTGCGATTAATGACTTAGCCGCAGATGGGTTTAGTATTGCAGATATTGCTCAGCAAGAGAATGTGGCACTAAAACGTATTATAGATTATCGTAAAGAAAACAATACGTCGGTGCTTGCGCAACCTGCGATTATCAAGCAAGCCTTTGATGAGTTTACCATCCAAGATCAAGCGGTAACCACGGGTATTGAGATTGGCGAGGGTATGGCTTGGGTACAACCAAGTAACTATCGTCCTACCAAAACCCTGACATTAGCAGCAGCCACTCCGCTAATTACTCAGACATTACGTCAGCAAAAAGCCAGTGCCTTGGCGCTTAAAGATGCCAAGAAAGTGGCTGCTGGTATCAAAACGGCTGCTGATATTAATAAGCAAGCGGTTAGCTTCCAAGCATTGGGAGAGATTAATCGCCAAACGCCTCTGTTGACGGATAAAGAGCGTAGCTTGGCATTTAGCAAGCAAGCCGCTGTCAATGATATTGTAGCGTTGGCTGGTGAGACTGAGATGGGTGCGACAGTCATAGCCGGAGATACGATTAAGACTCAGCAGCAGTCACAGTTGTCCGATTTAGAGAAATCGCAAACGGCAGCCATTATCCGTGATAACTTGGGCCAAGATCAGCTGCAAGACTATCTAGATTATCTACGCCTGCTCTATAAAGTTGAGATTAATGAAGCTAATATGGCAGGAGCGCGCGGCCGTTAATCTTTTTGCGAAGCTGAATGAAATGATATAAAAAAGCCACTATTATTAATAGTGGCTTTTTTTATGGATAATTTTAATAGATGGCTTTATTAAGTTTTTAATAAAAAGTATTAATAAATAGCTTTAGTAGATGCTACTCATAGGCAGTAAATAACTTTGAGCGGCTATTTACTGTCTGTTTAATATCAGAATTAATGGCGGAAATGACGCATACCGGTGAATACCATAGCGATACCATGTTCATTTGCAGCAGCAATAGTCTCATCATCACGCATTGAACCACCGGGTTGAATAATCGCAGAAATGCCCACTTCCGCTGCATTATCAATGCCATCACGGAATGGGAAGAAGGCATCAGAAGCCATTACTGCACCTTCAGTAATTAAACCAGCATGTTCTGCTTTAATGGCGGCGATACGTGCTGAATTCACGCGGCTCATTTGACCGGCACCGACGCCAATAGTACGCTGGTTTTTACCATAGACAATAGCATTAGATTTGACGTATTTGGCCACTGCCCATGTAAATAATAGGTCAGCAATCTGTGCTTCTGTTGGCTGAACGTCAGTGACGATTTTCAAGTCATTGGCACCAATGATACTCACATCTTGCTCTTGTACCAATAGGCCGCCATTAACACGTTTATAGTCCAACTGTGTTAAGCGCTCTGTAGGTGCTGGTAGCTCACCGCAAATCAACACCCGCACGTTTTTCTTACTGGCCGTTGCTTGTAATACGCCGTCCTCTAAACTTGGCGCGATGATAACTTCTACAAACTGATTATCGATAATGGCTTTGGCTGCAGCAACGGTCAATTGACGGTTAAAGGCAATAATACCGCCAAATGAGGATTCAGGATCGGTACTAAATGCAGTACGGTATGCCGCTACTTGGTCGTTATCGATGGCAACGCCGCATGGATTGGCATGTTTAACAATAACGCAAGCGGGCGCAATAAAGGCTTTAACACATTCAAGCGCGGCATCAGTATCAGCAATATTGTTATAAGACAAAGCTTTGCCTTGCAGCTGTTCAGCAGTGGCAATAGAGGCTTGCTTAGCTTGAGTAGACTGGCTTTCAATATAAAATG
Organism: Psychrobacter urativorans; assembly: GCF_904846675.1. Lineage (GTDB taxonomy): Bacteria > Pseudomonadota > Gammaproteobacteria > Pseudomonadales > Moraxellaceae > Psychrobacter > Psychrobacter urativorans_B. Next base: position 76,968 of record NZ_CAJHBT010000005.1, read on the forward strand.
CCGCTTTTTGATGCGGGTTTTCGCCGTAACGCAGGTCTTGAACTTTATCAAGCTGCAAGTTGAGCGTGCGTGCAAAATCTTCTGGTTGCTGGGTTTCATTAACACGGCTACCCAAGAAATTAGCAATCATACCGTCGTATTGTGCGGTATGTTCAAAAGCTTTAACCGCCAAATCATAACGTAAAAATGCGGTAAGTTCAGTGCTGTCACCTAATGCGGTCATGACGCGTTGATAGTCGGCAGGGTCAGTGACAATACCAACATGGGCGTGATTCTTTGCCGCTGCTCGCACCATAGTAGGACCACCGATATCGATATTTTCGATAGCGTCATTCATCGTGACGTCAGAGCGAGCGATAGTCTCAGCAAAGGGGTATAGGTTGACCACCACTAAATCAATGCGCTCAATCGCATGGCCGCTCATAACCGCATCATCAGTACCACGGCGTCCCAAAATACCACCATGAATCTTAGGATGTAAGGTTTTAACGCGACCATCCATCATTTCTGGAAAGCCGGTGTAATCGGACACTTCAGTTACCGCAACGTCATGTTCTTTGAGCAGACGATAAGTACCGCCAGTAGACAGTAAGCCAAATCCTGAACCAATTAAGCCTTGAGCAAGCTCAACAATACCCGATTTGTCGGAGACTGAAAGGAGTGCAAGTGGTGTGGTACCCATAAGATCTATTCCATAAAAAAGCCCGACGCAACCGTCTGGCAAAATAGTAATGACAATCATAGCCATGATAAGGTGTCGTCATGAATTGCCGCGCTTAACCTGTATAATAAATATTAATCACAGCTATCATAAAACATTTAGGCATTTTACACAAAATTCTACGCCGTTTTATAATAAATAATACTATGGCATTAGGTTGTAAGTCTTAAGCTTTTTACGCAATGTGCCGCGATTTAGGCCTAATATTTGCGCACATTTAGTTTGATTACCACGTGTTTGCTCAAGGGTGACTGTCAATAGGGGTAACTCGACCTCTTTAAGAATCAGCGCATATAAGTCTGTTGGTAGCTCATCACCTAACGCGGCAAAATACTCTCGTACCACGCGCTCAACGTGTGTACGTAGTGGTGCTTGGGGCTCCGCTGCCAGAATATGCTGTGCGTCATTGTTTGCAGGCTCAGTGATATTATTTGGCAATGGCATTGCCGCGTGTTGCGTCTCTGAGTGATAAAAGTGCTCTAGACTGTCGTAATCATTTGAGGGGTCTGCGCGGTGGGCAAAACGGTTGGCAGAGGGGCGCGTCTGGTGTGCCATAAGGTTATGTCCTTAAAAGTAATAGTTGAGAGTAAACATTCAAAGTTTATAATTGATTTGAATTTTTGGCTTAACAGAATCAATAAATAGGACTAATAGTCACATCGTTAATTTACTTGGCCGTCACAGGGAGAGTAAACATCACAGACTTGCTACGTTCAGCGCCCAGTTGGCTTTCAATACTCGGTAGATAGTCCGTAGGTTGTGCAATAACTCGCCAATCACGGCTTTACTTCCGTAAAGGCTCACTTTAAGACTAGGGAGCAGTTGTGCATATGTACTGGTATTGATCAAATCGGCTTGAATGTCGCTAAAGGCGACAGCAGCGACACTGGCATGAATATCATTGGCAGTGGTTGAACTTACGGCCGTGTTGGAGGTTTGCCTACTGGTATTGTTGATAGCTGGCACAATTATAGGTTGTGTCCACGCTGTATTGGGATTAACTTGCGTGTCTGAGTCATTGTCTGTGGGTGTTGGTTTGGCAGTTTTGAGGCTATTGGTGTTATTAGTATTATTTGCTGGTGCAGCATCTAATTGGGTTAGCCCAGCCTCCATTTCATCAAGTGAGTTATAATCCGTAATAGGGCCGGGCGTCTCATCAATCTCCATATCATCATGAATAAGAACATTAGTGTCTAAATCAATATCTGTCTCTTTAGAAGGCGAAGGCCTTGAGGGCTGAGAGCGTATTTATTGTAGCCTTATGAGCTGGAACAATTAGATGATTATTTACCAAAAGAATATGCTGAAAACAACCGCACCGCGCTTTGGCATCGGCTTGGTTTAATTGCGCGTGCGGTAAGTTAAAAGGGGCATGACAATTCGGACACTGGGTTTTTATGGGCGTAGCCATAGGTTTAAATCCAAAAAGATTTGGCAGTTATGCTGTTTAGCCACTGATTAACAAACGACTGTTGCCCTAGTGTCATGACTTAAACTCAGGTGAGACTACCTACGATTAGGCTGCAGAGATAAATTTTTGAACTAATGCCAGTAACTTATCGTAACAGATACAATTAAATATTTCTATCCTGTAAATGTACCTGATAGGCGTTGCCAATGGTGGTCTTCCTGAGCGGTAAAGGCATGTTTAGTATCTAGCGCGAAGTAAGGGCTATAAGCATCGCTGACTTGCTGCGACTGTGATTCAATCAAACCTGCTAGCACGATGCGACCTTTTGGAGCGATCAATGTTACAAAATAAGGAGCAAGACCAATCAGCGGCTTGGCTAATATATTGGCGACAATCACATCGACTGGTACCACATCATGCTCAGCGCAGTAACTGTTAAAGTCTTCCGGCAAGAAAGCTTGCAGTTGCCCCTCAACGTGATTGCGCGCTGCATTCTGATTGGTAGCCAGTACCGCTTGTGGATCAATATCGACGGCGTAGACGTGCCGCGCTCCTAATAATAAGGCTGCAATGCCTAAAATACCGGAACCGCAACCATAATCAATAACCACTTTATCGGTTAAGTCCTGCTCGGTTAACCAGTCGAGACATAAGCGGGTAGTGGCATGATAGCCAGTCCCAAAGGCAAGGCCGGGGTCCATAATGATGTTGGTTGCATCAGGATTAGGCGGTGTCAGCCAGTTCGGTACTATCCATAAATCGTTGGCGCATTCGATCGGGTGGTAGTGCGTCATCCACTCGCGTTCCCAATCCTTGTCATCAACTGCGCTTAGCCATATACGGCTGGCATGTACTTGAGCTGCAATCTCACTGCCTAATTGCTCAACGGCTTGCCGGGTACCAATCTCTGTTGTAGCATCAAACAGCCCTGTCAATATAACCTCATCCCACAGTGGGGACTGACCAGGCAAGGGTTCAAATAAAGGCTGGTCACCGGCATCATCTAATGCAATGGAGAGTGCGCCCGCTTCTAATAAAAGTGCTTCTGCGAAATCAACGTTTGCTTTTTCACATTGTAAATGCAGTTGTTGCCATGCCATAACGATAACCTTAGATTAAATTAGAAATGAATAATAAATAAGTGGTACGCTGAAAGTCTAAATTTGTTTGTTTACTATAAAACACCTAAAAACTGAACATCTAGCGCAATGCCTGCTGCGCCTCTTTAATAACGCGTGGATTGTTTTGCATTTGCCCTGAGCGCAAAACCAGCTGCCATAGTGCGTTGCGACGACTATTATCTGTTGAGATGCTAAGACCGCGCCGTGCCATCGCTTCTGCTTTGCGCGGTTGGTTCTTTTTGAGTGCCACTTGTGACAAATAAAAATAAACAGCCGTTGATTTTGGTGCCAAACGTTGAGCGCGAGTAAAGCTACTTTCAGCGGTGGTTAGATTGCCCGCTTTTAACTGGTTGATACCGGATTGCATTAAATTTTGAAATGCTGGTATATTGCTATTATTGGATGTAGCTGGGCGGCTTTGCAGCTGCGAATTTTGCCGTGCACGCTCTAACAGCTCATTACGTGAGGGCGGTGCTGGTGGTGTATTGGAGTTATTACGAGAGGGCGCGGTAATAATCGGATTAGGATGCACGACAGGTGCTTGCGCTTGTTCTGCCACTGGGTCGGGCGTAGTGACGTGTTCAGGTGGAACATAAGGCTCAATAGGGTAATCTTCTTCATAGCCACCGTCTGCATAGCTATCGTCTACATAGTCGTCTTCGTTGATCGCTGGCATCTGGATCACAGTCGTTGTAGTAGCCGCTTTCGGCGCCGGCGCGGGTACCTGCAAAGTCTGACAGGCGCTTACGCTTAGCATACTGATAATAACGCTGGTTACAAGCGTAGTCCTAGCTAATATAAATGGCCGTATAGACCACTTTTGCGTAGATGATACCGATGGTTGCATAAACAACACCATATCAAGACCTTTTCCTAAGTTTTAAAAAGAATAAGTTTAAAGATGATAAGATTGAAAATAATACCGACACGCTCTAGAACCATTCAAGGGCGCGTTCGACCAATTCACCAAGTGTTCTATTGGTGTCATTATTGTTATTGTCTTGCTCTTCAATAACGTCGCTATTGGGAATATCTAAACCTTCACGGCGACGTTGCTGATTGATACTGCCTTGCTCACGTTGCCACTGCATCTGTTCACGTGCGCGGTCTTGCTGATACAACTCGATTGCGCAACTACTGGCTTCTTCTGGGAGATAAGCCGACATAACGGGCAGATAACGTGCATCCGCACAGCGCTCATTAGACAGTTTACCGGAGTTATTCTCTAACCATAGCCACTCAATGCCTTCAGGTTCTGGCATCGATACTGGCGTCAGCTTAAGACGATTCATATAATCGACCCATACGGGTAGTGCGCCAGTACCGCCGCTAAGACCAATCGGCTTATTATCATCACGACCGACCCAAACCACGCTGACATAATTGCCACTATAGCCAGCAAACCAAGCATCACGGAAGTCATTAGTGGTACCCGTTTTTCCAGCCAGATTAAGATTGCTACCTAGTGATTCAATACGTTTGGCTGTGCCATTTTTAACCACCTGTTGCAGGGCATAATTGGTCAAAAAGTTGGTCTCAGGCGGGATACTACGCTGAGTATTTAGGCCTGTACGCTGTAAGATTCGCCCGCGATCATCAATGACCGTACGGATGCTATGAATGGGGGTACGGAAGCCACCAGTGGCAAACACTTGATAGATGCCAAGCATATCCATAGGGCTGAGATTAACGGAACCTAATAGTATTGATGGGTAATCAGGGATTTTTTCTTCCACGCCCAAACGCCGTAATTGTTTAGCAAAGGTATCGATTCCAAATTCCATACCTAAGCGTACCGCCGCTTGGTTATAAGATTTTGCAAGCGCCGTGGTCAAGGGTACATAGCCATGATCATGGCCATCGTAGTTTTTTGGGTTCCAGTCGCTACTATCGCTTAAATTGACCGTAATCGGCGAATCATCTACTGAGCTTGCCAAATTATAACGGCCGCTCTCTAATGCTGTCATGTAGATGACTGGTTTTAATAACGAGCCAACCTGTCGCTTGGCATCGACTGCGCGGTTAAAGCCGGTAAACTCGCTGCCACTGCCCACCACTGCGACCAGCTCGCCGGTTTCGGGATTGGCGCTGACCAGAGCCCCTTGTAAGTCTTTAGTCTTGCTACCCTTACGGCGCAGCTCTCCAAGCTTTTTACTCACCGCTTTATCAGCGGCCAATTGGGTAATAGGATCCAGAGTACTAATAATAATCAGCCCTTCATTTTTGAGGTCGTCTGAGTAATAAACATCATTTAGCTCGCGTTTGACAATATCTAAAAAGTCAGGAAAACGGCTTTTGCCTTCAACTGGTTTATCAATCACGCCCAGCGACCTTTCAATCGCGGTATCATACTCTTCTTGGCTGAGTGTACCAATAGTCAGCATGTTATTGAGTACCGTATCACGGCGCGCTTTGGCCTCGTTTGGATGGCGGCGCGGATTGTAGACGCTAGGACCTTTCGCCATTCCCACCAACAATGCTTGCTGTTCGATACTCAGTTCATTGAGTGGCTGATCAAAATAAAACTCTGATGCCAAGCCAAATCCGTTAATCGAGCGATTGCCATTTTGACCCAAGTAAATCTCGTTTAGATAGGTTTGCAGAATCTCATCTTTACTATAATGCAGCTCAAGTAGCACCGCCATCATCGCCTCATTGGCTTTACGTTTCATGGTACGGTCAGAGTTGAGATAAAAGTTTTTAATCAGCTGTTGGGTAATAGTCGAGCCACCCTGCCGATGGCCGCCAGAGAAGTTATTGAGCACAGCGCGAGCAATACCGCGTATTGAGACCCCTTTATGCTCATAAAAACCACGGTCTTCTGTGGCAACTAAGGCATCAATCAGAGGCTGCGGTACATCATCCAATGAGATGACCAGTCGATCTTCATTATTATCAGGATAAATACCACCCATGTTTATCGGTTCAAGTCGAATGATGCCCGATTCATTTTGCTCAGTACTTTGAATCGACTCAATCTTATTGTCGGCAATGGTCATCTTAATGACTTGTTCTTTATCGATGTCATTAGCGCTATAGGTAAAGCCGCGCGTATGGATAAAATAGTTATTGCCTGATTTATGATAACTACCCGTACGCTCATAAGCTTTATTGCTGCGATAATTGAGCAGCTCAAGCCAGGTCTTAATAGTATCATTGTCAACGCTTGCGCCTTGGTACAATTCAAGCGGTTGTGAGTAGACCTTTGCAGGAATATCCCAGCGCTTACCCTCGAACTTATGAGTAATGGTACGATCAAGCTTGACCAAATACAGCGCCAATAACACCATACCAACGATGACAATAAGTAATAAAATACTGCTAAACACAAGTCCGCGCTGCTGCGATGGTAGGGTATGTCCGGCAGACTTAGGCGACTGTGGTAGAGTAGAATGGGATTTTTGCACTGATAACGCACCATTTTGACATAAAAAAACTGCTTCATAATGACGCAAATTGACAAAATTTTCAATCTATCATCGTCAACGCAAGCATTCATTAGTGTGAAAGGCTGTGGGTGTATAATAGATACCGCTAATCCTTACCAATATTTTGCTTAATTTATTAGACTTTTAATTTGACAGTTAAAGGCCATATAAAATAGCAAGTTATCAGTACGGCAACGATGTCTTTGCCTAAGCTCGTAATTACTATTCTGATTAAGTCAGATTTTGACCACGCTCGCTCTTTATTAAGCTGGTTTTTGTCGTAAGACGTTTGAATAACGAAAAAGCCTATTAGGTAACGTGAGTTTGTCCAAAGTTCATCGGGTTAAAGTAAGCCTGTCTAAAGGAAACCATATCAGCCATGTCCAGCACCCTGTCATCGACAACCATGCCTCATTACGACGATAACTCTATTACTCAAGGGTTAGTGCTACCGCCAGCGGGACACTGCTTTCATTGCGGCGATCCGGTACCAAAGCCGCCATTTTATACCGACGTATTAGGCTCAGAGCGCGAGATGTGTTGCATGGGTTGTCAGCTGGCATCACAAAGTATCGTTGAGGCCGGGCTTGAGCAATATTATCTCGACCGCTCAGAGATTAATCGGACTGCAAGTCTGCCCTCCCAAATGACTCGCCTTGAAGCTTATGACCACGACGAAATTAAGTCGCAATTTGTCTACGCTCAAGATGGTCTGTCAGTCGCTGAATTATCGGTTAATAACTTGCGTTGTGCGGCTTGTACTTGGCTGATTGAGTCGCGGTTAGACGAGATTGATGGCATTAGTAAATGTCAGGTCAATCTGACCAATCAGCGTATGCGTATCGTTTGGGATGAGACCAAACTGCCCATCAGTCGTATCCTAGCGGTGATTAATGAGATTGGCTATGAGGCCAAACCTTATCGGCAAGATACTCATGAAGCGATGCTGGCGAAACATACTAATAAGATGCTATTAAGGCTCGGTATTGCCGCGCTTGGTGCCATGCAAGCCATGATGTATGCCGTAGCGATATACTTTGGTGAGTATAGCGGCATGTTGATATTGCAGCGGGACTTTTTACGTTGGGTGTCTTTATTTGTCAGTGTGCCGGTGTTCTTTTATGCGGGTGTTCCATTCTTTACCTCGGCGTGGTCAGCGATTCGCGCCCGTCAAGTCAATATGGATGTGCCCGTCAGCGTGGCGCTGATTGTCACTTTCTTTGCCAGTTTATATGCCACCGTGACCGGACATGGACAGACCTACTATGATTCGGTAAGTATGTTTATTTTCTTCTTATTAGCGGGGCGTTACATTGAGCACAATGCACGTTTAAAAGCGGCAACTATGGCCAATGATTTGGTCGTTGTCGAGCCAGTATTAGTACAAAAAATAGCTGAAGATAAAGACGCCGCTGAGCTGATTTTACAGAAAATTCAATTCTCTGATAATAATAAAGAAGCTCATAAGCTTGATAATTTGCCTTTTAATAATATAGCGCCTTCTAATAATGCAAGCGCTCAAACTGATACCTTAGCAGCTACTGCACCAAACCCCATGCCAGACTTTATGAAAAGTATGGATGCTAGTGTTTATAAGATTACATCAAGTATCGCTCAAGACTGGCAGCAGGCGACCCGTCAGCAGCCAGTCTTGAGCGACCAAAAAAAGATGGTCACTGCCCAAAGTTTGCAAGTGGGTGATATCATCATGATTGAAGCCGGCGCTGAGATTATCAGTGATGGTATTTTGCTCAGTCAAACCGCCACCGTCTCCCAAAGCTTATTAACGGGCGAGGGCGACTTGATTATAAAAAGCCAAGGCGATTATATTATTGGCGGTGCACAAAACGACAGTCAGCCCTTTGAGATGTTGGTTACTGCGCTAACTGAAGACAGTCAGATTGGCCTAATCGATCGTCTTATGAACCGTGCGATGAGTGAAAAGCCAAAGCTCGCGCAGCAAGCAGATAAGCTAGCACGCTGGTTTGTGGCACGGATTTTGGTATTATCGGCGTTGGTCTTTATCGGCTGGTATATTGTAGACCCCAGTCAAGCTATTTGGGCAACGGTAGCGGTATTAGTCGCCACTTGCCCTTGTGCGTTATCATTGGCAACGCCGATTGCTCTAACGGTCGCCACCAACCGTCTGGCCAGCTATGGTTTTTTAACCACTCGTGGTCATACCTTGCAGACCTTAGCGGAGATTACTCATGTGGCTTTTGATAAAACTGGAACCCTCACTTATGGTAAGCCTAACTTATTAAATATTGAGCTGCTACCGTTTGCACTAAAACCAAACTCCGCATCAACAGCTAATCAATCAACGGAAACAGCCGCTCAAAAAGATATGCTATTGGCTATCGCCGCTGCTCTTGAAGTCGGTAGCCGCCATCCAATTGCTCATGCGCTGCTCACGGCTGCTTATCAATTGCATTTACCGGCGTCCCAAGAACTAACCTATTACCCAGCGGGCGGCGTCGAGGCAATAATTGATGGCATGTTATACAGGATTGGTCATGTTGACTTTGCGTTAGATAGAAAGGCCAATCATGAAAAGTCCGGTGATGCTCATGCAAGCGACAGCTTGAAAATTGATTTAGCCGCGCATCGTGCCAGCTCAGCAGTGGTATTGTCTTGCCGTCCCATATCCGCCGAGTACATTATTGCTAGTGATGACGAACAGCCAAATTCATGGCAGGCACTGGCGTGTTTTTACTTTAATGATAAGGTACGTGATACTGCGCAACCTATGCTGGATAAGCTGAAGACGCTAGATATTGAGTCGGTAATGTTGACTGGTGACCCAAGCCCGCAAGCGTTGATTATGGCAGAGTCTTTAGGCATTCAGTCGGCATATAATGGTCTATCACCAACCGACAAGGTCAATCATATTCAGCAATTGCAGGCGAAAAATGCGGTGGTATTGATGGTTGGCGATGGTATTAATGATGCGCCAGTATTGGCAGCGGCTGACGTTTCAACTTCGATTGCTGGCGCGGCAGATTTGGCTCAGGTATCAAGTGATAGCATTATCTTAAATGGCCGAATTGAAGCGATTGCTGCGGCTAAACGTGTCGCGGATAAAACTGAACGTATTATTAAACAAAACTTCCGCTGGGCATTAGCTTATAACGGCATTGTGCTATTACCCGCTATCTTTGGCTATGTACCGCCGTGGCTGGCAGCTATCGGCATGTCGCTCAGCTCGTTATTGGTAGTGTTAAATGCGCTGCGTCTAAAACGAGCTTAGGTATTGAAGTAAATATAAGAAGTGTTAGCCAATGAATTTATGCACTTATTATCAACCTACTAAAAGCTTTATCCATAAAAAAACCGTCTGTAGCAACAGACGGTTTTTATTTTTAATTATTATAAAGTTTTTTTTAATTAGTCTTGCAAATAGCTTAGCAGACGCATAAATTCAATGTACATCCATACTAGGGTCGCAAGGATGCCGATACTAAATAACCATTCGTAGTCCTCTGATACACCCATAGCGACGCCGCGATCGATGTTATCAAAGTCTAATAAAAGAGTAAAAGAGGCGATAACAATCACGAATAGGCTAAAGCCAATAGAAATCATGCCACCTTCAAACAAGAATGGTAGGCTTGAACCAAAGGCTAAAGAAAGCACCCATTGAGCGACGTAAACCAACATAATAGCGATGATAGCTGAGGTCATGATAGAGCGAAATTTTTCCGTGACTTTGATGAGGCCAGAACGATACAGTCCGAGCATAACAGCAGCAGTCACAAAGGTCGCACACATAGCCGTAACTGGAACGCTGGGATACATTCTCATAAAGAACAGCGAGATACCGCCCAAAAAGATACCTTCTAATAAGGCATAAGGAATCGCCAAGGTTTTGGCTTTTTGGGGCTTAAAAGTGATATATAGTGCTAAGCCAAACGCGGCGAACATACTACCAAAGGCAGCAGCAGTGATAAAACCTTGCGATAATCCTGCCATAAGCGCATAAAAGAAGAAGCCCACACCAGTGAAAGCAGATAGCCCAAGTAACAGACTTGTCTTTTGTATTACGCCCTTGACGGTCATCGGCTCACCACCGATCGCAAGCTCTGCGCGACTGACAATAGGATTTGCCATACTTAAGTCCTCAATAATATAAATAAAAAACAGTATAAATACAAGTTATAGATATCAGCTACTCTAGCAAAATCGCTATTATTGTCAACTGTGTTTACGTGACAGTATTCAAGGCGTGAAGCTATTGTTTGATAGCCTCTTCGCTAATAGTAGCAGTCCTTTTCTATAGTAGAATTGATATGCTCGAGAAGTATCTAGGATAGTGGTTATATGGGGTCAATTACGACAGTTAACAGCGGTAATTAGTAAAATATGCTAGTTTAAGCGCTCGTTTATCGCTATCATTGTCGCATAATTTCTACCATTATCGCGTATCTTAATGATATCGCGCACTTAAAGTTATACCGAGTCGTTTTATGGAAAACTCAGTGCAATCAGCACGATTGCCGCACTTACATGAATCAGAGCTGTTTCACGCCATCAAAAACCCTGCCTTTCGGCGTATTGGTTTGATGGGACGTGCAGGGAAACGTAGCGTGATCCAAAGCCTCACTCAGGTCGCCCAAATCGTTAACGAGATGGGCTTGACCTTAATCATGGATGTACAAACAGCCAATCTACCGGCATTAAACCTAGTAGAGATTGAAAAGGTCAAAATCGTCAAACGAAGCTTGATTGGTGAGATTTGTGACTTGGTTATCGTCGTAGGCGGCGATGGTTCAATCTTGCACGCTGCTGAAGCGCTGGCACGTTATCGGGTACCCGTATTGGGTGTCAATCGTGGCCGCCTTGGATTCTTGGCTGATGTAAAACCTAATGAAGTTGCTTTTAAATTACGCCAAGTATTGATGGGCGATTATCAGTTAGATCATCGGTTTTTATTGACCATGGAGATTCGGGAAGGTCAACAAATTATTCATGAAGATATGGCCCTAAATGATATCGTATTGCATGCCGGAAAATCAGTACACATGATTGATTTTCAGATGAAGATTGATGGTCAGGATGTGTATCGTCAGCACAGTGATGGCTTGATTGCAGCCACACCGACCGGCTCAACCGCGTATGCGTTATCGGGTGGGGGTCCTATCATTCACCCGAGCATGGATGCTATTTGTCTGGTACCTATGCATCCACATACTTTATCTAGCCGTCCGATTGTGGTTAGTGGAAACAGTGAAATTTGTATCCGTATTCACGAGGACAATCGTACTCAGCCTATGGTTAGTGCCGATGGCAGACAAAGCATACCGCTGGACCAAGAGCAGCGTTTATACATTCGTAAACACCCTGATAAATTAACCTTATTGCATCCACCAGGTTTTGATTTTTATGAAGCTTGCCGTACGAAGCTGCACTGGAATGTGCACGCTGAAGAGTTCAGCCTTGATGCCGATGATGATATGATGGACGACGAATAAGTGCATCAATAATTGTTTATTAAGTGTATTAATAGTATTAAAATCGATAAATAAGGTAGAGGAGCGTAAGTAAGATGGATAAAGAGACGATATTAGCAAACCTAACGCCTGAAGTGGTCGATAAGTTCCGTGCGGCAATTGAGCTGGGCAAATGGGCGGACGGTCGCCCGCTAGCTGCCGACCAACGCGAAACCTGTATGCAAGCGGTCATGATTTGGGAGCATGAGCATCTAGCACCCTCTGAGCGTACTGGCTACATTCATAAGCCGGTAAAAAATGATGGCTCTGTCGTTGGCGCCGAATGCGATGTCGAACATGAGCATCACTATCCCAATATGCCTAATCCTAAAGGTGCGATTCAACCTGTGAAATTTCGCGATAAGTAGTATTTATTTTAATAGCCTTTAAAATCTACTTGCGCTTGAAGAAAAAAGCCACGTTATCATTGATAACGTGGCTTTTTTAGTCTATTAACTCAACAGCTATAATTTTAGCAAAACCTAATATTAATACAATATTGCATTGATACAACATTAAAGTGCTGTGGTATCAACGCTTGGGCGTACGGTCAATGGATTGTGTTGCATTAAAAACCCTTGCCAACCCCAATGTAAAAAGTTGCGAATATTGGCATGATCCGTCCCATTTGGTGTTGCTTGAACTTGTTCGTAATGCTCACCAAATAGTTTCAACGTGTCCAGCTGATCTAGGCCATGATGCTTAGCAAAACCGAAAATCTTGGCACTGCCTTCGTTTTCGCCGGCGGCATTATGTAGCATACCGTTAACAAATGGAGCAGGGGCATAACGATAAAAATCATCGATAAAGCTGATGACATCATTAAATCCAATGGCTTTTTTGCTCAAACCATTAAGTAGGGCCGAAACGTCTGATTGGCGGATACTCATAAGTATGTGACCTCAAAGCAGATTAAAAGAGCAGAAGGCGATCTGTGCTTGATTCATGCTTAGTGATTAGATGTTAGGAATGACGGCTTAGCGATTAAAATAGTCTTCGTCATCGAATGAAGGTGCAAAGTTGCCTTGCTCAAGGTGTTGCATTTGTGATTGTACTGAACGCTCATGCTGAATGCGCTGATAAATCTCTTCGCGGTGTACGGCAATATCTTTTGGGGCATTAACACCAATTCGTACTTGATTGCCTTTGACACCTAGGACAGTCACACTGACCTCATCACCAATCATCAAAGTTTCGCCCACGCGGCGTGTCAAAATTAACATGCGTCACACTCCTTATGTCGCATTAACAACATAGTTCTCATTAAAGTATATCCTGATTGCAGGCTATCACCGCAGCAAAAAACATTCATGCTTTTTATAATAAAACATTTTATTTATCATATGATCAATAAAAAATAGCGCAGCGAGGCAAATTGCTCAAAATATGCGCGTCATAGGTGTTATAAGCTGCAGTAATAATGGGTTGTTCATTTAGCCCAAATGAACAACCCATTATAGGTGGCATAAGCGACACTGTCACGGCTTTTCACAAAACTACGAGCTATATACTGACCCTACCAGTCATAAAAGTCATAAAAGTCATAAAAGTCATAAAAGTAGGACCATTTAAGGCCCTATATAATATATAGCTTACTGAGTAAAATGGGTTAAACACTAAAAACAGCTACTAGTACTTTACCCATATACTTTGCGCTGTTTTTACCCCTGCCGGAATCTAGCAGCTACTGACCCGCAATTTTGCTATCGCCGTCTTCGCGATCGAGACCAAAAGCGGTGTGCAATGATTTGACCGCTTTTTCTAAGTATTGCTCTTGGATAAGAACAGAAACCTTAATTTCACTGGTCGATATCATTTGGATATTGATATTGTTTTCAGCGAGGGTTTGGAACATTAGGCTAGCAACTCCAGCGTGCGAGCGCATGCCCACACCCACTAATGAGACTTTGACCACCTCGCTATTACCGATGACCTCTTTAGCACCAATCTCGTCTTTAACTTCATCATTCAGTACTTTCATGGTTTTTTCCATGTCGGTGCGGTTAACGGTAAAGCTAAAGTCAGTCGTACCATTGGTCGAGAGATTTTGGACAATCATATCAATTTCGATATTCGCACGACCAATAGGACTTAAGATCGCAGAGGCGATGCCAGGGTGATCGGGCACAGCGCGTACTACGATTTTTGCCTCATCGCGATTAAAGGCGATACCTGAGATGATTGCGTTTTCCATATTGTCTCCTTCGTCTATCGTAATTAAGGTGCCGACGTTTTTTTTAAAGTCGTCATCAAAGCTGCCGTCGGTATCTTCATCAAAGCTAGATAACACACGTAACGGCACACCGTATTTGCCTGCGAACTCTACTGAGCGAATTTGTAATATTTTAGAACCAAGGCTGGCCATCTCTAGCATTTCTTCAAAGGTAATCTTTTCAAGTTTTTTGGCTTTGGGCGTGACGCGCGGGTCAGTAGTATAAACACCGTCGACATCAGTATAAATCTGGCATTCATCTGCGCCCAATGCTGCTGCAATAGCCACTCCAGTGGTGTCAGAACCGCCGCGCCCTAAGGTTGTGGCATTACCGTGCTCATCTATTCCTTGAAAACCTGCAACGATAACGACATTGTCCGCATCTAATTGCTCGCGGATATTCTTATCTTCAATGGATTCTATACGCGCTTTATTGTGCTCGCCATCGGTTCTAATCGCCACTTGCCGTCCGGTAAATGAATGTGCGCCAATACCCAGCTCTTTAATCGCCATTGCTAATAGAGAGATTGATATTTGTTCACCGGTTGAGACCATTTGGTCGTATTCACGCGGGTCAGGTTCGCTGCTGATTTGGCGAGCTAAGTCGATAAGACGGTTGGTTTCGCCACTCATTGCTGATACGACTACCACAATCTGATGGCCGTTATCATGCCAGCGTTTGACCCGCTTCGCGACGCTTTTGATGCGGTCGATACTGCCCATTGACGTGCCGCCGTATTTTTGTACTATTAACGCCATAAAATTTTACCTATTATTTATCAAGGGCTATCTATATTGGAATAGCGTTAATCTATAGTGAGCCTAGTTATCAATATGGTTCTAGATTAAGGCTAATAACGATGAAGCCGAATTATAAAAACTGCGCCGCTTTTTATTGTCTGTGTTGGTAGGACGTATTGGCTAACTGTTGTACTTTATACCATATTCACGCCGTAAATTTAAGTCAAGGCGGGGCTTAGATATATGGCGATTGGTTATAAGTGTTATAACCAATCGCATCATGTAAGTATTTTAGAGTGGTCTCTTGAGTAAAATTTTGCGCAAAAAGCGTTTCAGTGCTCTAGCTAAGCTGAGACTCAAACCAAGCAGGTAGGGCGCTAATAACGTTCGCGCTGTTACCAGTTTTTGGTGCGCCGCCTTGAGCATAATCAGGCTTACCACCGCCTTTACCGCCAAGCTCGCCAGCCAAATGACGAATGATATCACCAGCTTTGACTTTACCAGTAACAGACTTAGCCACACTAGCAGCTAAGGCCAACTGGTCATCTTTATCACCAATCAAGACGATAACGCTATCAGGAAGCTTCGACTTAATATCGTCCATTAATGTGCGAATTGACTTGCCGTCAACGCCACTTAAGGTACTAACAAGGACTGGTATACCAGCAATTGTCTGAACATCATCCAATAAGTTAGCAGCTTGGGCGCTGGCTATTTTTTGCTCTAAGCGTTCAAGTTGTTTTTCAAGCTCGCGCTGCTTGTCTGCCATGGTACGTACCCGTTGTGCTACTTCTGGGCGTTTAACTTTAAGCTGTCCGGCAAGCTCGCTCAATTGTTGCTCGCTTTGCTGAATATATTTGACCGCGTTCATACCAGTAACGGCTTCAATACGGCGTACACCAGCGGCAATACCAGATTCGCTGGTGATTTTTAATATCCCGATATCACCGGTACGCTGGACGTGCAAGCCACCGCACAGCTCAATAGAAAAAGGCTGAGGCTTACCATCCACGACACTTTCTGTACCTATAGTCAATACGCGAACATCTGAGCCATATTTTTCGCCGAATAGCGCCATTGCGCCTTTGTCCATAGCCTCATCAATAGACATGTTTTCGATACAAGCAGGGGTATTAGCCTGAATTTGCTCATTGACTAAACGTTCAATATTAGTAATTTCTGTATTAGTAACGGGCCTATCATAAGAGAAGTCAAAACGTAATACGTCACTGGAGACCAATGAGCCTTTTTGGATCACTTCCGCGCCCAATACTTGGCGTAGGGCCGCATGTAATAAGTGCGTTGCCGAGTGATTTTTAGCACTAGCCGCACGAATGCTAGAGAGTACTTGCGCATCAGCCGTTTGGCTTGCACTGATGGAACCCATGCTGACGATGCCATAATGAATAATGGCTTGCCCTGATTTTTTGGTGTCTTGAACGTCGAACACCCCTGCAGACGTGCGAATTTCACCCAGCTCACCGACTTGTCCGCCGCCTTCGGCATAAAACGGCGTGCGGTCTAAAATCACCACGCCTTCCATACCTTCCTCTAAGCTAGTAACTGCTTTGCCATCTTGATAAAGGGCGCTGATATTGACATTGTCATCGTTTAACTGTTCGTAACCGATGAATGTCGTCGGCGTATCCACTTGAATAACACTGCTATAATCAACGTCAAATTTACCTGCGTCTCGCGCTCGTTCACGTTGAGCTTGCATGTGTTCATCGAACTCAGCTTCGTCGATGCCAATACCGCGCTCACGAGTGATATCAGCCGTTAAATCAAGTGGGAAGCCATAAGTATCATATAACTTAAATGCCGCCTCACCAGAGAGCACATCGCCGTCTTGCAAGTCTTCAAGCTCGCTGGCCAATAAACGTAACCCTTGTGCCAGTGTTTTGGCAAATTGGGTTTCTTCTTTTTGAATGGCGTTTTCGATAACGCTTTGTTGGTCTTTAAGCTCAGGATAAGCACTGCCCATCTCAGCAACTAAAGGCGCGACCATTTTATAGAAAAAGTCACTTACTGCGCCAAGCTTGTTACCATGACGGACCGCGCGGCGAATAATACGGCGCAGCACATAACCACGACCTTCATTACTTGGCATCACGCCATCAGCTATTAGAAACGATACTGCACGGATATGGTCAGCAATTACTTTTAATGATGCTTGCTGCTCATTGTTAATCTCTAAAATTGTCGCAGCGGCATCCATCAAATGGATAAATAAATCGATTTGATAGTTACCGTGCACGCCTTGCATGATGGCGCTTATACGCTCAAGGCCCATACCTGTATCAACGCTAGGCGCGGGTAGTGGCAGCATAGTGCCGTCTTTTTGGCGGTTAAACTGCATAAAGACGCAGTTCCAAATTTCAATATAGCGGTCGCCATCTTCCTCTGCCGTACCTGGCAAACCGCCTTCAATATCAGCACCATGGTCATAAAATACCTCGGTACAAGGACCACAAGGACCGGTGTCACCCATCGTCCAAAAGTTATCTGAGGCGTACGGCGCGCCTTTATTATCACCAATGCGAATAATACGTTCCGCTGGCAAGCCGATAGCTTTGTGCCAAATATCGAACGCTTCATCATCAGTCTCATAAATGGTGACGTACAAGCGCTCTTTATCAATCGCTAGCCATTCACTAGAGGTTAAAAACTCCCAAATATAAGCGATACCAGCTTGCTTAAAGTAGTCACCAAAGGAGAAGTTACCTAGCATCTCAAAGAAAGTATGGTGGCGTGCAGTATAGCCAACGTTATCCAAGTCGTTATGTTTACCACCGGCACGAACACATTTTTGTGACGTTACTGCCCGCGTGTAATCACGTGGCTCCATACCCAAAAAGGTTTCTTTAAACTGGTTCATACCCGCATTGGTAAATAATAGCGTGGGGTCATTATGCGGAATCAGGCTCGATGAAGGGACTGGGGTATGCTGCTTGCTTATAAAAAAGTCTATAAAGGCTTGGCGAATATCGGCTGAGCGAAATGGCTGGCTCACAGCGGCTCCTTACTGGTAGATAGTATTAAAATGACCGCTAAATGAAAGCAGATTAAATAATTTTGCAAGCGATTTTAGCACAAATGCCTATAGCGTGTTTGACCATTCGCAAATAGGCGTTGAGTAAATAGCTGGTTAAGCAATAAATATGCTGGCGATGTTTGGGCGCTTATTGCTTCTAAGTACGTACTGTTACCTAAGCGATTACTGTTTAAATTCTTAACAAAATTCATTATGCTAAATTAAGCACCAATCATTAATGGGTTAAACACTAATTAGTCAAAATCGCAGCATCGGTTTGGTCAAGCTTGTCTTGAATTAGCGGATTGGACTCAATCACTTGTACAGGCAGATAGCGCAGTTGTAGCTTGATGGGTAAGTAGCTGGGAAAGTTGTCTTCCATATTTTGGGTAATTGTGGCTTCAATCTGCCGCACATCGTATGAGCTTGGTGTGGTTTCACCGCGAATAACAGCCCGTACAATCTCATAGCCATCTGTTCTATCAAACTGGGTATTGGTGAGCACATTGCCCTTACTCTTAAAGTAGCTATTAACGGTCTCTTTGACATTATTCTCAAAGGTTTGTTGCCGAGCATTGGTATTGAGGTTAATGGTCAAATAAACACCCAGCCCGACTAGCAATAATAAGGTGACGGCATTGCGTCGTAAAAATGTCAAATAGGTGCTCGATTTATAATCGTCATCGACCAAGCGCCGAAAGCCCAAAAACCACAGTACCATAGCATTGGTAAATTGAATGGCAATAATGTTAGTAAGTGCTAATAGTGCTGCGCCAAGACCGAGCTGCATCTCACCGTTGGCGAATAGAATACCGCTCGCAGCGAGTGGCGGCACCAAAGCCGTTGCCACCGCGACTCCGACAACCGCGACCGATAAATGTGGTGATACCATAGCGTAAGCACCAGCCGTACCGCCGGCAAGCGCAATCATTAAATCCATAGACGTCGGCTGGGTCCGTGATAATACCTCAGCGGTGAGTGGCTGCCCTTTGTGTAGCCACCCAACCACAAAGCCCACAAATATCACCAAAGAGCCGCCAGCGGCCACTGTAAATAGCGACTTGCGTAGTAATGGCATTCGATAGTCAATGATAGCCAGCGCTACCCCAGTAATGGGGCCTAACATCATCGCCACTAGCATCGCGCCAATCACCACTGCTGCTGAATTGGCAATCAATCCGTAACTCGCAATAATGGCAGACAGCACATTCATCACAAAGTACATTTTACTTGGCAACGCATTTGCTTCAATAGTGACACGTACCTCTGGATAATCTATTTTTTGATGGCTAAATTGCTCCGCAACGAACTGCTTATAAGACTCAAGTTTTGATTCTTTTTCTTTTTTGACCTTTTCTTGTTCTTTTTCTTCTTCTGTCAGTTCACTATCTTGATCGTCGTCAATATCATTATCGTCTTGATTGTGATTGTCGGTGTGCGAGGTGGCATCAAAACCTTCTTCTTCGGTAGTATCTTCTTCAAGCGATATACCATTACTATTACTCTCTTCAGTTCTATCATTATTATTTGAATCATTAGGGGTATCAGAACTATCACTGCTATTGGAGACTTCAGCACTATCCGGAGTACTTGTATATTCAGTAGATTTATTAACGGCGGGTTCAGGGGTTGAATTTTGTTCGGCGACAGCCTTAGCCTCAACGTCAGTTTCTTTGTTTTTTACTTGAGCACTGTCTTCGCCTTGCGCCTTTGATTCTAATACCTTATTAGAGGTTTGCGTTTCGGGATCGGGCGTCTCTACCGTTGCGATAACCACATCGGGACTAGGAGATGTCATCGTTATTTGAGATTCAGTGAGCTGCGTGCCAGTGTCGTCATCAACGTCGTCGGCATCTATTTCGCCAGTTGCTATCTTATCAGTTGCCATATCAACAGAGTTCGAGATCTCAGCGTCATTTTCTTTACTAGTATTACTATCAATAACTTCTTGACTGCTGTCCTTTATTTGTACATTTGATAGGTTGTCAGGAGCGTTACCGTATTCAGACGACTCGTTATCTGCCGTAAGAGTTGGCGGCTGAGAGTCTTGACTTTTGTTTGAAGGCAGTGGGGGTTTAGCAGATAGGGTCATGGCAACAAAGCTTTATGAATAAAATAAAAGAAAGTCACCATTGTAATGATAAACCATAAAAAACCTGTAAATTTTTTGCTAATAAAACGTCCCGCCTGCATAAGACGATATTAGCGGTGTTAAAGAATAGATAGAGAGGGGTATAAATAAAAAGGGAAGAGATAGTTTTCATGAGACATCAATTAAATCCCTCATATTATTATGGTTTTTTCCTAAAGCCAGTTGATATAAATGGCCTACGAGTTTGTACGAAAAGACTTACTATTTATGTGGATATAGGGTATAAAGGATATATACCCACACGAAATATAAGGAATACATTATGAATTGGCCATTATTCTCTGTGATCTACTCAATAGCAGCGACCGTTAGCATCGGGGTGCTTATGATTGCCGCATTGATAACCGGATTCAATCAAATTCCTCATATTCAAATGGCAGTAGGAGCAGGTATCTTAGTTTCTATTCCTGCGGCATTTTTTTTCACCAAAAAAGTCGGTAGCATTACTGGTAATGAGGAAGGTTACAAAGCGTAGAGCAAGCTATGATGCAAAAATTATAATTTATAATGCTTAGACCAATAAAAAACGGCTCCTAAAAGGGGCTGTTTCTTATTTCTGTTTCATATTAACGCTATGACACTCATAAAAAAAGGCCTTTATGAAAAGGCCTTTTCTATCAATATTGTTTTATGACTGGTTAAATTATGATGGGCTAAATTATTACTGCTTCATGCTGTCAAAGTAAAAATAGTGATTATTTTAACTCGACTGTCGCACCGTTTTCGATATTAGCATAGACTTCTAGTACATCCCAGTTGGTCAAGCGCACGCAACCTGCTGAAGCCTGACGGCTAATGCCTTCGGGTTTAGGTGAACCATGTATGCCATAAGAGGGCTTTGACAATCCCATCCATACGATGCCTACTGGGTTGTTCGGTCCTGGTGGTAACATATGTACTTTCTTTTGATCGCCGTTATTAACAGTGGCTTTATACCATGGCATTTTAACTTTATTAACTATTTTAAAGGCGCCCTGCGGTGATGGCGTACTGTCACTACCGACGGTGGTCGGATAGGTCGCCACCAGTTTATCACCATTATAGGCATACAAAGTCTTATCGGCTTTATTTGCCACTACGCGGGTGATACGTTCTTTTAGCGGACCACGGGTATTGAGTACGGTGACCGTTTCGCCTGCTTGATAGTCTTTATTTTTATTCAGCTTACCAAGATAACGCACATCCATATGAAAGCGTTCACCAAGCATCTCTTTGATGTCTTGATAGTATAGACCTTTCATTTTTGACTTGGCTTCTGAGCCGGAAGGTGTAGTGGCAAAATTGGTATTAATATCATCTTCAGTTAAAGTATAAGTGACTAGAACTGGTTTATTAGCAGGAATGTTTTTATTCAGTGCATCCCAAGTATTTTGATCCATTTTACCGGTTGCTGGCAAGCCTTTCATATTTTGAAAATTAATTAAGGCTTTTTTACTGTTCATGCCCCAACCGCCATCAATGGCACCAGGCGATGCATGATTCCAATCTAGCAGAGTCTGCATTTTGATAGTCATTGCTGAGTTGACCTTCATATTTGGCGACCAGGTTGCCTCGTTTACTTGTTTGGCATAGCTCGATAGATTCAGGGTGGTGTGTTTTTTACCATCGATATCTTCGATACTTTTAATGCTAGTGTCGTCATTGAAGCCTTGAAGTTGCTTATTATCAGATGGCGCAAAATCAAAAGGATCAGATGAGTCAATAGATAAAGCGTTGCTAGGAGCAGCGACCGCTTGACCTTCACTGATATCATCAGTACGATCAGATTGTTCGTCTTTACGCGTTAGTTCTGCTGCGCTCATATTATCAGCGGCAGGTTTGGGCTTAGGCTTAGTTTGCAGTTTAGGCTGCGGCTGTAGCTTAGGTTTTGGATTTGCTTTAGTTACAGGTGCCGGCGTTGCTGCTGTATTGCTGCGATTTATAGTCCGGTTTCGATTTTCTTGTATCTCAAGGCTGGTTAATACGGCAAGGCTTGGCATCTTGTCGGTATTACGTACAGGCAGACGGCTACTATCATTAGGCGCAGCGAGGGCAGCAATACTAATACTGGCGCTCAAAGCTGCGATAGTCATAGAGGTTATAAGTGGCTTTATTTTCATCATATTGGGTCACATCTGAAAGTTACAATGGGGCTATTATGCGCATAATTTGGGCGCTTCGCAAACTTTTGACACAGCTTTTTGTACCATTAGAATATTGAGTAGCCATTGTTGACGTATTGCGTACAGTGCGGTGAGGATTCAGTCATTCTCTATCTACTGTCTTGCCCAAATTCCTTCTACAGCAAGGTTGTAGTAAGATAATAGTTTAGCTTATTAACCTCTAGTAAGGTTAATAAGCGCTGATATGTTTAGCGTAAACCTAAAAGTAATAGGGACAGTCATTGGCGCAGCATAAGGTTTGTGTTTATAATGCGTTAACAATATTTTGTTTAACCAATCAGCATGTAACTAATGAGTACGTAGCAATGAGTACGTAGCCAGTGAGCATGTAACCAATAGGGTGCGATATGTCAGAACATCAGACCATGAGTGCAGAAGAGTTTCAGAATCAATATTTTAATGGTCAAGAGTCGCATGACTTTGATCTTGATTCTGATAAAAATTCAGCGACGGATGAGACCGGTCTGCTTAACGAGCACAGTCAATTTGCGACTCTACATGCCGAGCTTGAAGAAGCACGCGAGCAGTTATTTAGTATCCGCGACTTTATCCGCTTTGCCGTCACTCAACTACGCAATCATGATGTAGTAGTGGCGCAAGGAACAACCGATGAGTTCGCTGAGGCTTCAGCTATCGTCCTGCATTCTTTATCTTTGGATTGGTCCGCTAATGAGCAAATATTGGATTGCCGTCTAATCGCATCCGAAAAACAAGCGGTTCTGGCATTATTAGAAGAGCGTATTGCCGAACGTAAACCGCTAAGCTATTTGATTAATTTGGCTTATTTTTGTGATCTGCCTTTTTATGTTGATGAGCGGGTGTTAATTCCGCGCTCACCGGTAGCAGAGTTGATTCGTCAGCAGTTTTATCCCTATTTTGATGTTAATGAGCTCGCCAAGCCGCAAGGCGCAACCGTTAATGATCAGCCTACGGCATTTTATGATCATGGCTTGGAGATGAAACAGTTGTCGCAGCCAGAGCGTATTTTAGATTTGTGTACCGGTTCTGGTTGTATTGCTATTGCCATTGCCACGCGTTTCGTTGATGCGTTGGTCGATGCGGTTGATATTGATAAAGGTGCGTTAGAGGTGGCAATGGTCAACGTTAATCATCATGATCTGAATCATCAGGTTAATGTGATTGAGTCTGATTTATTTGCCAAGTTGCCTGCTGAGCATCAATATGAGTTGATTGTCACCAATCCTCCGTATGTCGATGCTGCCATCATGGCCGATTTACCGCCTGAATTTTTATATGAACCTGAACACGCGCTAGCGGCTGGTCAAGATGGGCTGGACTTGGTACATCGTATTCTTTTTGAAGCGGCTGATTATTTAAGCCCTGAAGGCCTGCTAATCTGCGAAGTCGGTGATAGCGAGTGGGCGCTGAGCCAAGCTTATCCTGATATCCAGTTTAACTGGCTCAAATTTGCAAATGGTGGTCATGGTGTATTCGCGATCACTTTTGATGAACTGATGGAACATCGTGAGCTGTTTTCGTATTACGTGAAGTTATTAGATAATAGACAATAATCGGTTTAGCTATACTGTTAAGTAGCTAGACATCGGATAACAATGGTCAATCAAATGACTAATCAATAGATTTTACCCGTTTAAGGATAAACATGGCAGGCAATAGTATTGGAAAGCTTTTTTGTGTGACCACTTGCGGTGAGTCACATGGCGCAGGTCTTATGGCTATCGTTGATGGTGTGCCGTCAGGTTTGGCATTATGCGCAGAAGATCTACAAGTAGATTTGGATCGCCGCAAACCGGGTAGCTCAAAATACTCGACCCAGCGCCGTGAGTCTGACGAGGTAGAAATTATATCTGGCGTTTTTGAAGGTAAAACGACAGGTACTTCTATTGGTCTCTTGATACGTAATACCAATCAAAAATCAAAAGACTATAGCGAGATTAAAGATACTTTTCGCCCTGGCCATGCCGACTATACGTATAGTATGAAGTATGGCTTCCGTGACTATCGTGGTGGCGGGCGTTCTTCAGCGCGTGAGACTGCGATGCGGGTTGCTGCTGGCGCGATTGCTAAAAAGTACTTGCAAGATCGTTTGGGTGTTCAAGTTCGTGGCCATGTAACCCAAATAGGTCCTGAAAAGAGCCAAGTTCTAGATCCAAGTCGGATTGATTGGGAATTTGTGAATAGCAATCCGTTCTTTTGTGCAGACAAAGATGCTGTCGGCCGTTTTGAGACTTTGATTGACAGCTTACGCCGTGAAGGTACTAGCTGTGGCGCCCGTCTAGAGATTATCGCTAGTGGCGTACCTGTAGGTTTAGGCGAGCCAGTATTTGACCGCTTAGACGCTGAGATTGCCCATGCGATGATGAGTATCAATGCTGTAAAAGGTGTTGAGATTGGCGATGGGATGGCAGTCGCCGAACAGTTCGGTCATAGCGCCCGTGATGAGATGACTCCAGAGGGCTTTACCGCCAATCATGCTGGTGGTATTTTAGGCGGTATTTCCTCCGGTCAGGATATTCGAGTGAGTATTGCACTCAAACCGACTTCTAGTATTACTACTGCGGGTAAAAGTATCAATATTCAAGGCGAAGCGGTTGATATGTTGACCAAAGGTCGTCATGATCCTTGTGTTGGAGTTCGCGCAACGCCTATTGCTGAAGCGATGCTAGCCATTGTATTGCTGGACCACTATCTACGTAATCGCGGACAAAATGCCGATGTTGAGCAACCTGTAGCTTCAATTACTTAGTTTCTTTATTTTTAAGCTAACGGCTCTTTATTTATTCTAATGAATTTTTATTGGAATAAATAAAGAGCTTTTTTATATCTTTAGAAAGACAGCGTTAAGATTCAATATAATGTCCCATTGCACTGTAGATTATAAAAAGAATTAAGAAATGACAGATAGTCACCGAAATCGTGCTTGGTCGCAAGGGTCAGGGCAGATGTAGTATACTGAGCACGATGATAAAAACGATAAATATATTGTAAAAATAAGCGCATTTAATTCGTATGCGTGCTACACAGATAAAACTCTAATAACTAAAGGAAACTGTATGAGTGAATATCTAGATTGCGTCGTTGTAGAACACAACCCTAATCAAAAAACCATCAATCGATCGGTCATTTGGCTGCATGGTTTGGGGGCCAGCGGCCATGACTTTGAGCCAGTAGTACCGCAATTAGGTTTGGCCAATGATATGGCAGTACGCTTCCTCTTTCCGAATGCACCTCAACGCCCAGTAACGGTTAATGGCGGCATGATAATGCCAGCTTGGTACGATATCTTTGAGATGAGCCTTGAGCGTAAAGTTGACATTGCCCAGATTGAAGAGTCTACACAGCAAATTCACGACTTAATCACCCGTGAGATAGAACGTGGCGTTGCTCCTGAGCATATTGTCATTGCTGGATTTTCGCAGGGCGGAGCAGTTACTTATCATGTGGCGCTCGGCTATCCGCAGCGTTTAGCAGGGTTGATGGCGTTATCTACTTATCTGGCAACCAATGACAATCTAGACTACAGTACCGCCAATAAAGACATGCCGATATTGATTGAACATGGCTCGCATGATCCAGTGGTGCCAGTCATTCTTGGCGAGCAAGCACAGCAATTACTAGCGTCTAAAGGTTATAATGTTGATTATCGTACGTATCCAATGGCGCATCAAGTATGTATGCCGCAGATTCAGGGTATTGGTGAGTGGTTAAATAAAGTTCTCGCCTAGTATTGTTGTTAAAAGAGCTATCCTGAAATGTGATATGTAATTTAGTGTAATATTAGCCAAATAAGAGTTGATATATAGCCTCTAACTCCTATATAATACGCTCATCTATTGGGGATGTTCTGGCTTCGACGCTGGTGATGAAACTCAATGATGCATGTCGAGAGTATATGTCCTCTCGTAAATCAAACATATATTGTTATAGTCGCAAACGACGAAAATTACGCTCTAGCAGCTTAAACCCTGCTTACTTGGTTGCTGATTACCTATAGTTGGTCAACTAAGTTGAAGCGTCCGCATATAGGATCGCCACAAGTGATTGTCTCAATCGCTTGGGTTCAAAAGTAGAGAATCGCTCTATCCATCCTGACTGTCGGATCGGTGCGAGTTAAAGCCAAAGACAGAAACTAAACATGTAGATTCATGAGCGTAATGCTGGCGGACGCGGGTTCAACTCCCGCCATCTCCACCACACACTGATAAGGGCTTGTTCGTAGCAATACGGCAAGCCTTTATTTTTGGGCGTTTTTCAGGTTTTAGAACAATGTAGGGGTATGGTGAACCATATAGAATGTTGGTATATTTGTTGGTATAGATATTTATACCACAGGATTATACCAACATGGCTTTAACTCATAACATAATCAACAAGCTAGTACCTAGCGATAAATGCGCACCTAACAGACCTGACAAGCATAGTGATGGCGATGGGCTTCAACTATGGGTTAGACATACAGGCAACAAAGTTTGGATTAGTGCGTATAGATGGCAAGGTAAACAGCAAACCCTTACTATTGGAAAATATCCAACACTAACACTTCAAAGTGCACGCCAGCGTAATCTTGAGCTTAAAAGATTAATTGATGATGGTGTCAATCCCAAAGACCATAGGAAACAACAGCAAGCCACACAAGATGGCTCAAAGCTATTCGATAATATAGCTCAGTCATGGTATGCGGAGCGCAAAACCTACCTAGCAGAAAGCACTTTTTTCCGTAATTATTCAGCTTATGAGCGTGATATTAAGCCTGCTATTGGTCACAAGGTCATAGATGACATTACACCTCCTGACGTGCTAGCCATTGGTAAAGCAGTAGAGCAGAGAGGCGCTAATGAAATGGCACGTAGAACTATCAGAGAAGTCGGACAGATATTCAAACACGCCATACGCACAGGCTTAGCCACTTCAAACCCTGCCATTGACTTAACAGAAGCTATCAAACCTCATAGAACTAAACATCATAGCCGTATCAATGCTCAGCAATTACCAAAATTACTACAAGATATTAATAATTATGATGGTGATGTATTAGTCAGATTAGGCTTGTGGTTTATGTGCTATACGTTCGTGCGTACCAATGAGATTAGGTACATGGAATGGCAAGACGTAGACTTCAGGAGAGGCTTATGGACTATTCCAGCTGAGAAAATGAAAGCTAGACGCTTGCATATCGTACCACTCGCACCGCAAGTCATAGAGCTGCTAAAACAAATTAAAGAGCTAGGCTTCTCTGCCGAGTATGTTTTCTTTAATCCGTCAACTCGCAAACCATACAGTCAAAATGCTTTTATTACTGCCTTATGGAGATTAGGTTATAAAGGCAGAATGACAGGACATGGCTTCAGAGGGCTTGCCAGCACCACACTACATGAGCAAGGCTTCATGCATGAGGCTATTGAGTTGCAACTTGCACACGATAGAGAGAACAAAATCAGCAAGGCATACAATGGCGCTCAACATTTACCGTACCGTGTCGATATGATGAATAAATGGGCAAACTATATTGATGATGCCTTTGCTGGTAAAACTGACAATCTAATCATGATGCCAAAAGCTGAAAAAATACAAAACGGTTAAAGATACAACTGACAGAACCCTATTGATGGTTAATAACCGTTATACCATATTGCAAGGCTAGGACTAATTAACCGAACGGCAGTTATTAACATGTTTAGACTGCCACTGCCTTGCATCTTTTCTGATCTAAAGGTGTAGTAAAGGTGATTTATGGACATTAAAATCGCAAACGATGAACCTTATCAACTCATTAAAATTGAAAGTATTAATCACAGAAATTTTAATAATAGCTTAGACAATGCTTATTTAGAATTTATGAAGTCTGGTCATCAACTTCTTAGATACTGCTTATACCCTAAATCAAAAAAAATTGGTCGGTATGGATCAGTTTATAAAATTCCTGCTGATGCCGAGATAATAGATGACTTGCATGAAATATTAGCAGATGTATATTGTTTAGCTGAGTATCTGTACTCACTAAAACCCTCAACCGTAAAATATGATTGCCATAGTATGTTTTATGGCTATAAATCCGATAAATTCACAAAGTTATTTACTGTAGACAAAGAATTTGAGCTAATGATACAGGCCGCTTTAGAGCTATATTTAGTAATTGTCGCATATATAGATAAAAACTATATTTGGTCATTGGCTTATAAAACATTTTTTGATGAAACAAGCACTTTACTTAAAGTTTACTTGAAACACGCTAAAACCTCCAAAAAAGGAGGAGATCAAAAAGGTATTAATTTTAGTGAACCTAAACAAAAAGCTCTGAATTATCATGATAAACACTTCACTGCTAAAAGAGATAATGGTAAATGGCTATATAGTAATGATAAAACAGCACGTGAAATTATTAAGGATATAAAGAAAAAAGAAGGAATTGCTTTAGGTTATTCGGAACGAACGCTATCAAATATTATTAGCAAGCACCGTAGAGGCTTACTAGATTAGAACACCATTTTTCTCCCTATAATGTCACTTTACCTACTCACGTGAAGTAACTACTCCATTCTTATTTTATATTCCATACAGACGGTAAAGCACCACAGCCGTTAAATTTAAACTGTATGGAGTAACACTAATGA
Organism: Psychrobacter urativorans; assembly: GCF_904846675.1. Taxonomy (GTDB): domain Bacteria; phylum Pseudomonadota; class Gammaproteobacteria; order Pseudomonadales; family Moraxellaceae; genus Psychrobacter; species Psychrobacter urativorans_B. The sequence continues at coordinate 106,032 of NZ_CAJHBT010000005.1, forward strand.
AAAATCCTATCGGCAATCAAGTTGTCAACTTTAGCCAAAAAGCCAATAATGATATTGAGCAAGTCGCTAAGTGCGAGTATGCAAAAATAATCCCACCTCAAGGCATGATGCGCCCCAAACAAGTTTTAGACTTCGTACCATTCAGCCGTACAACGTTGCATGAATGGAGTGATGGTGTCCGCTTTCCTAAGCCAATCAAATTATCACCTACTATGGTGGCTTACAAAAACCAAGAAGTAATAGCTTGGTTGGAAAGTCACAGCCTCGCCTCAGATGATGTGGAGGGAGTGTAATGTTGATTATATCTAATACCGATCAATGCATAAGAACTATGGGCGCTTATTATTCAGCTAACGATTTATTCAAAGCTAGTGGAGGCGAAAATAAGAACCGTATCACTTTCTTTTTACAGAATGACTCGACAAAAGCATTAATTAAAGTATATGAGTCAGAAAGTTATGATGTTGGAAATCCAACAGCTAAGAAAAAAGCATTAAAAGTTGTGAAAGGTAAAGGTAAAAATCAAGGTACTTATTTGTGCCGTGAGCTTGTGTACGCCTATGCTATGTGGATTAGCCCTGAATTCACTTTAATGGTTATACGTGCGTTTGACTCCATAGCTATTCATCATCAGCAACTAAGTTTACAACTCAATCAACTATGCCAAGACTTTACGCTTATATCTGATAGGGCAAGTAACGCTGGTCGCTATCTAAGCATTTTAGGCAAACAAGTAAAGCCTGAACTAAAAAGGCAGATAGATGACACGCTCAAGCAGATGCAACCTAGTCTGAACTTTGATGGTACAGATAATGCATTAATTGATGACTTAGGAGGCGATACTGATGAATAGTGATATTACTATAGATAGTCAGCAACCTAATCATGATGAGTTGTCTAACGCCTTAGTGCACACAGAACAAACCTTTTTAGATGCTCAGCTTGCGTTTGCAAAATCGAAGTACAACAGACAAATAAAGCGTAAAAAAAGAAGTTATAAAAAGCATTGGCAGGCAGGTAGTGGAGGCAACAATGACAGACGCTAATGACAACAAAGCCCACGCTGTTAGCATAGGCTTGTCACAATATATTGCAGACTTTAGACTCGCTACATTGGCAGATGTAGCAGGTCACGACACATTAGAAAGTTTACTAAGCAATGGCGTATTAAACTCAGTCATCTATCTAGATAGAGATATTAGCATATTTACAGGAGCGCTTGCAGGAGAGAAACAGCTCGACACCGCCAATACTATAGGACTGCTAAAATTCAATAATCAGGCTGAGATCGTCACACTTGCCAGCGTACCGCTTGAAGATAACGGACGTATCTTTATATCTGATACTGACCTACCAAGCGCCTTTGTCATTGGCTCAATGAGTAAGGATAGCAAGTGGATAGTCATAGTTGACTTAGCTGAGGCAGTGCGATGCTATAACGCTTATCGCAAGCAAAGTATTGATGTTACGGTACTCACTTGCCTTGTACCTAGTTTGTTTAATCGGACGGTAAAGCATTTTGCAGAGGTGAAGCAAGTTACTGTTATTACTACCTCACAGCATAAAGCCAAAGTGATAACACCGCTTAAAGGCGTGAATGTTGAAGCCGTTATATGTGAACATACACTTATTTATGATGCGCTCGAGTTTGACGCTGATTATGATGACTTAATGGCTGATGCTGAGATTATCAACTTACAGGCGCTAGGCAAACCAAAGCCCAAACCTATCAGCCAAACACTGCCACTAGTTAAGACGCTGACAAGCGCTATGATGCCAAAACTGCTATGGGATTATAGCTCAAACAGTGCTGAGCGCTTGAGCGTACCTATCGAATATGTGCTGATGCCCTTGATGGTATCGTTAGGCAGCTTGATAGGCTCGAAGCTGAGTATATACCCTAAGATGTATGATAACTGGGAGGTAGTACCTAATTTTTATGGTGCAATTGTTGGCAACCCCTCGAGTAAGAAATCACCGTCATTATCTGAGGGCTTGAAGCCATTATCACATTTAGTCGCACTCGCTAAAGATAAATACAATGAGGACAAGCTCGAGCATGACACCCAAAAAGAGCTAAACAAGCATATGACAAAGGCAGCTGAGAAGCAGCTCAGTGACCTTGCTAAAAAAATGGCAACTCAAACTGATAATGAGGTTGAGATAAGCCAAGATGACTTAAAAGCCAAAGCGCAGGAGTTGGCAGAAGCCAAACAGAGTGATGAGCTAATACCTGAGATTAAACGCTACGTTACTGATGATGGTACGATTGAGAGTATCGGAGAACTTGAGAGCAAGCACAAAAACGGTATGTTAGTGAAACGTGATGAGCTGACAGGCTGGCTCGCCTCATTAGAGAGTGAAAGTAATCAACAATCACGGTCATTCTATCTTGAGGGCTTTAATGGCTTAGGGAGCTTTCAAGTCGATAGAATAGGCAGAGGCTCAGTATTCATCGACACTCATTGTCTATCAGTCATTGGTGGTATTCAGCCTGACAAGCTTGAGTATTATTTATCTAAGACGATGAAAGGTTTAGGCAATGACGGCTTGATACAACGCTTTCAATTAATGGTCTATCCTGACCCATTGCCAAACAGTAAAGAGCGTGACTTGCCACCAGATAAAGAAAGTCGTGATGCAATCTATAGTTTTTTTGAAACTATTGACAGTATGCAGCTAGGTGACTTCATGCGCTATGGTGCAAATCCGATTGATGACTACCACAAGCGCCCCTATTACCGCTTTACTGATGACGCCTTTCAAGTATTTATGAATTGGTATGATGCGCTTAAAATCAGAGCTAGTGAAGCTGAGCATAGCATCATAGCTGAGCATCTAATCAAGTATGCTAAGACAGTACCATCATTAGCGCTAGTCTTTCATCTAGTGGATTGTATCGAACACGGTACTTCTTTAGGTGCAGTCAACATGAACGCACTCAGAGCAGCGCTAGCATGGTGCGAAGTATTAGAGAGTCACATGATGAGGATATACAGCACCGTCACTGACAGCGCTAATATCAAAGCCTCTTATTTAGCAGGTAAAATAATGAAAATGGTCAAAAAGGGAGCTGACAAAACTGACACAACCGACTGGAGTAGTCACGGCTTTACGGCTAGGCAACTGATCCGAAAAGGTTGGAAAGGTTTAACTGATGCTGATGACGTACTGAATGCGCTTGAAATATTAGTCGAACACAATTGGCTGAGCTGGCAGGAGATACAAAGCACAGGGCAAGGAGGCAGACCAACAGAGCGTTACTCTATCAACTCAAGACTAACAGAGCTTTTATAGTTTCGTCAGTTTTGTCAGTGAGCATTTAGGGCGTTATTGAAATAATAGCGCCTTTTTTATTACTTAGATTAGTTTTTTCAGTTAATCAAAACATATTTTAATAAGAAAGACTCTATATAACTAATTTTTCAAGATTGATAAAAAAATATAACTATTGGCATAACATTGTTCGTATGTTGCTAATCAGTTATAGTGAGTAATTACTTAACTATTGTATATTGAATTGAGTTGTATTATGGCAAAATTAATTAAATGCTCTGACTGTAATAAAAAAGTTAGCGTAAACGCATCAACATGCCCTAATTGTGGCGCACCAGTAGTACCACCGAAAGAAAAACCGAAACCAGAAAAATGGGTCTCATTTTTAATAGGTGCTGTTATCTTACTTCTGATTTTGGCAATGTGTTCTAGTGATCCTGATGAAACCGAGGCAACAACAGCATCGTCTGCAGAAGTAGTAAATGGCGAACCTACACCTGAGTCGGTAGTGGCTGAAACACAAGCGAAGAAAGCTCAAGTAGAAGAACAAAATAAAACTCTTGGTATGACCCCTGATGAGTTTGGGGAACGCTTTATGGCTCAATCTAAAAAGTTAGGCTTAGGTGAGCATGCTTGGGATAAAGTAGATATTAAAGAAGGTGCAGTTAATGATACTTTTACTATTAAGATTAGTGACGCTCTTGTGTTGAATGGCGGTGTAGATAAAAACGGTGAATTAAGAAGCCTGACATACATAATGGGTAAAACAGATAAGGGTGATGAGGCTGCTATGAATATGATATTGCTAGGTGGAATTACTGCTAGAGTACTTAATCCAGATTTGCCAAAAGAGCAAACATCTCAGGTAGTTGGGGATTTAATGATTAGTGCTGCTAATAAATTTGCACAAACTGGTGAAGCAACAGAAAGTAAAATAGTTGGTGATGTAAAATACGGTGTCATTGCATCTAAAGCTCTTGGTTTATGGTTGTATTTTGAGTCAGTAGAATAAACAGACCTTGTGAATTAGAATACAGTAGAGGGTTGCATTTCGAATGTAACCCTTTTTTATTGATAAAATAATTTTTAGTTATGTTATATTATAACAAAACTACTTAATGATTTAGATAACAGGTGAATATAGTCATGCCAGCCATTGCCACCACTCACAGCTTGAATGACTATCGTAAATTAGTTATATCAAACTATCGAGATCAGCTAAGAAATAGCAGCGCTAAAAGTATCGAATTTAGCTACACCCACCGCAGCAAACCCTATCAATACTCTATTCAGCTATCAAAAATATCATGCAACTATGGCGGTCATCGTTACTGGTGGCTTTGTCCTAAATGTAATCAAAGAACATCAACCTTATATTATGCTGGCTTGTATGTTTGCAGACATTGCATAGGGGCTAATTATGGCAGTCAGCTACAACAACCTATTGATCGCATTTACAGCAAGCTAAACGCTATCAGGGCGCATATGGGCTGGCAAGTAGGCGTTATTCATGGCATTGGTGAACGACCTAAAGGAATGCATGCTAAAACATATAATCGACTGCTAAAAGAGTATGAGCATCTAGAACAAAAGATAATAGGGGCACATTATGCGACTACCTGATTTAAACGACCTTATACAGGACTTGCAGCTAGCTAAGCAGATGGCGATTGATGACCATAATCCAAACGCCCTAGTTATTGCTACTATTGCACAGGCTAAACTTTTAGGCTTGGACAAGCCACAGATTAAAGACGTTAATGCTGATGACGTACAGACACTTAGCGAGCTTATGAATGAGTTATCCAACAATGAAAATACAAGGGCTGTAACTTATGAGCAAAGTAACGATTGATGACTTAGTCGCTGAGCTAGATAACGCCTTACAGCTCGCTAGTGAGTGTGAAAAGCCGTCCGCCATGATTGCAGCGACAATGAGCAAAGCTAAGCTACTGGGGTTGGATAGAGCAGACAGCTACCTTGATAACGAGGTGCAGCCAGTCAAAATAGTAATTCAAACCGTTGACGCTCGCAAACCAGCAAGTGTTAACTAAAGTTTTGTTCGCCATTAAAAGTTGCTATACTAATTTTTTAAAATGTTTTATCGAGGGTTATTATGAAAAAGCTAGTTGGATTGTGTCTGTTTGCATTAATGAGTATATCAGCAAAAGCAAATAATGAGCTGCCAAGCTATGCAACTACAGAACCAGCTAAGCATGGTGAATATCTCAAGTCGCTTGAATACTCTTTTTCTAAACTAGAAAGCACTACAAAAGACGATGTTCTAATCTGTTTAGCTGATGTCATCGAGAATAATGATAAGCAGATTATCAAGCTAGACACACAGAAAGTTATAGTTGCTATTGGTAGTATTAGGGGTAAAGGTAATTTTATTGGAGTTGTTCCAGTAATAAGATATAACCTAAAGGTTTCACTTAACGACAATAATATAGGTATGTCTTTATACAATATTAAACAAGCAATGGATGATGAGTTTGGGAATAAACCAGAAACTAGTTACTCAAAAATTGGTACATGGAAAAATAGTGGAATATATAAGATCCTCCCAGTGATTGAGAAAATACCGAATGAAGTTAACGCATGTTTAAATCAGTAATTACAGATAATAACAATATTATTTATAGCCCAATTTAGCTTAGATAACGATCTGATAGATAGGAAGTAATAGAAATTTAATGTTGGTATATTGGTTGGTATAAGAGCTTTCGTTAATAATTATTTGTATTTTAATCAATAGCTTATGTAGGTAGTTTAGTTTCCGCCATCTCCACCAAATACTTTGAAAAGGGTCAATCACTTAGGTGGTTGGCCTTTTTTAATGTCTAGATTTTAATATAATTGGAGATAATACAAATAATTTAGAAAAGGAGTTTTAGTTATGGAATGAATAAATAAGCTTAGTCAAAGTTTGGATGTAGAAGAAGTTTGGCAAGAGTTTGTTGGACTTCGACAGGGCAAGTTTTTATCTAATGAGTTTGGTACATCTGTGAACTTTGCTAATGCTGACTTCTGGTTTGATAAATATCAAGTAATTATTGAGTTGAGAAAGATACAGGCAGCGTCTTTGGATAAAAAGAAAGATGATACGCACATTAAAGAAAATAACCTATCATTCAGCGATGTTTTTGAAGGTAAGTTTTCTAACAATTTTTGGCAAGACTATACTAGGTTGGTTAGACTACCAATATCTAGAATGCTAAAAAAAGCAAACCAGCAGATAAAAAAATGGCTAAAATGTCCTGAATCTAGAGGAGTAGTGGTGTTAGTCAATGACGGGATTACATCATTCTCTATAAGAGTAGTATCTAGCTTGATAGCCAATATCTTAGCTAATAATTATTCTTCAATTGATGGTTTTATTCTGGTCACAATGAATTCATATATTGTTATTGAGGATTCTAATGTATAATCCATCCTAAATAAAAGAGATATAACCCATATCATGGAATAGTTTCTTTAAATTAATCTCCATCCAGCCTTGGCGTAGAAACTTAGCTTTTGCCCACTTTTTCTCAATAGGATTTAGATCGGGGGCTGTAGGGTGGTAAAAACAACAGACGATGCCCGTGCCTATTAAGAAGCTTTTGAACCCTCGAGCACAGCTCTCGTCTTGCACTTGGGCAAAGCAGTGCTTTGCTTTATCCTCGCTCATATGAAGGCTTGTATTGTCCATCACAATCACGCATTTAATTTTAAGGCTTGGGATGAAGGTATATTTGCACCAGTCATAGAATATGTCACCATTAATATTTTTCTCAAAGGTATCAAGCGCGAATAACACTTTTTCGTACAAGGCTCCAATAACGTTGGTTCGTTTTTTACCTTGCCAGTTATAGCTATCAATACAAGGTGTGCCAATCGGTGCATAGGCATACGGTCTGATGGTTTCAGTCTCAAAGCCACTCTAATCCATGTATACAATAGCAAAGCCTTGAGCAATGTAGTCGCTAAGTTTGTTTAGATAGTTAGCTCTCTTTATCTTGCAGGCTTTGGGGTGTTCCAGCGTCTTTTTTTTTGCTAATGCGCAAGCGCTTTAAGGCATTTTGAATGCCTGTCGTGCTACAGTTTAATCGTCGAGCTCGCTCATACTGATAATCATCAGGATATTCTTTAACATCATTAAGTAAAACGTCATCCATTATTTTATGAGGCTTATTCTGTCTCTTTACTTTACTATGGACACGTCTCTTCCAGTTTTATATGGTGGTTGGGCTGAGCTCATAGAACTCAACCGCTTGAGCATAGGTCATACCAACGTTTAAGCTTTTGAGTACTTGTTTGCGAAAATCTAGTGAATAGGTCATGGTTATTTGTGAGGATAATGGGTGAGTTTATTTGGTTTATAACATTTTTAAAAGAATTTGACCATACTAATAATATGTCTCTAATATAACTTAATAAATAGAGATTTAAATCTTCCACCCACAAAAAAGCCAGCAACTAAGTTACTGGCTTTTTTTTATGCTTAAATCAGGTACTCTATAGATTACTCTTCAGAATAATCTTCTTCGCTGTCAGCTTCTTCTACTTGATTTTCGTCATCACCATCTTCAGATAGGATAGTCACTAAGATGCTGGCGATAACGTCATGATGTAGCTGAATATCAACATTATATTCGCCAACTTGACGTAAAGCGCCTTCTGGAAGCTTAATTTCAGCACGATCAACTTCTAAGCCAGAACTGGTTAATGCTTCGGCGATATCGCGTGTACCGATAGAACCGAATAGTTTACCTTCGTCGCCTGATTTAGCACGCATGATGACATTAACGTCAGTTAAGGCATCAGCACGTTCTTGAGCGGCGTTAAGCTCGGTTGCTTCCTCGGCTTCAAGTTCAGCACGACGTGCTTCGAACTTTTCAATGTTAGCTGCAGTAGCAGGTAACGCTTTGCCATGAGGGATAAGAAAGTTACGTCCGTAACCTGGTTTCACATCGACAGTTTCACCGAGTTTACCAAGGTTGACGATACGCTGTAACAAAATAATTTGCATGAGTCACTCCTAGTTAACTGTCGAATTACTGATGGTTGTCAGTATACGGAAGTAGCGCAAGATAGCGAGCCTGCTTGATAGCAGTAGCTAATTGACGCTGATATTTAGTAGAGGTACCTGTAATACGGCTAGGTACGATTTTACCATTATCACTGATATACTGTTTTAGCAATTCAACATCTTTATAATCGATGTGAGTGATGCCTTCAGCAGTGAAACGGCAGAATTTGCGACGGCGATAGAAACGTGCCATGAGTATTCTCCTTTAATTAGTCTTCACTGTTGTTGTTGTCGTCATTATTGTTGTTGTCATTACGACTGTCTGGACGACGGTTAGTAGTAGTCGCTTTGCGTGCGCGTTTTTCATCGGCATTCTTAGCTAACTGCGACTCTTCAGTGATTGCGTCGTCACGGCGCATGACTAGGCTACGAATGATCGCATCGTTATAACGGAATAATTCTTCAAGCTCAGCTAAAGTCTCACCGTCAGTTTCAATATTGAAAAGAACGTAATGAGCTTTATGAATCTTATTGATAGGGTAAGCCAACTGACGACGGCCCCAGTCTTCTAGACGGTGGATGATGCCATTGTTGTCTTGAACTAACTTAATGTAGCGTTCAACCATGCCGACCACTTGGTCGCTCTGGTCTGGGTGTACAATTAACACCATTTCGTAATGTCGCATAATGGACTCCTTACGGATTAGTAGCTATTAACCCTATGTTAATAGCAAGGAGATTTATAAGATAAGCTCAATCGCTAAAAAACAACAGATAAGCTTAGTTTATAAAGCGCTATATTATAACAGTAAACGTGCATTAACACAAAGGCTTATAAGCGCACGACGCTGAATAAAAAAGCATAACTAGAATAACAGCAACGTTTAAACGCTGATTTTATTGCTATGATTATTATTTTATAATTATTTTGGTTGCTTAACCAATTGATTCTTGTCCGCTTTTACCACTAAAGTTTTTGCCAGTTTGTCATGCAAACCAATATTTTCGGGACTTTTGGAGGCCGTATAATAATGCATAGCAATTACGACAAAACCTAGAAAACTGGTAAACGAGAACAGTAAGTTATAAATAATAAATAGCAGTAAGGTACGCATTAAAATAAGTTTGGTAAATGATGGCAGACGATGGGTGGTTTGATCCACGACGCGAATACCAGTAAGTAGCTTACCGAGCGACTGTCCACGCAGCATGATAAACAATAGCTGCAAGGCAAATAACCCAAATATCATCACTTGTGACATCATCAGGATCGAGCTTGGAATACTTTCCATCAGCGTCATAGAATATTGATAAGCAGCATCCATATCTTGAATGTTTTGAAACTTAGTATAGTCTATATCCATTTTAGTCAGTGCCATTACTAGCGGAATGATCGCTAGTAGATATAGCAAAGCATTGACAGCGGTGGCCAATATTCGCGACATGATAGGCGCAAGTACCACATCACCGACAACCTTGTCTTTAGCAGAAGCAAGTTTAGCCTTGCTAGACTTGTTCAATGACACGTTATTATGCGGCGTCTGCTGACGATTGGCGGTCATATCAGCTTTAGACTTTTTAGTGTCAGCAGCTGGGCGCTCAGGCTTACCATAGAGTCTATCAATAGAAACCTTGTCGCTATCTTGATCGCTCTCAGCATCTTCAGGAAACACAGTGACGTTGTTAATAATTGAATCATTAACAGTATTATTAGGCGCAGTATTATTTACCGGACGATAGGCGTATTGATTGCCTGTCAAATTCCCGATACGCTGCCACTGATCTAAACCGTCATGCCACACTAAATCATCAAGCGTTACTTCGCCAGATGCCAACATAATATTGAGCTGATCTAAATTATAAGGACCTGCTTGTACGTTATTTCGAGCAAGAAAAATCTGCATAGTTGCCTGCATGGTTAGTCATATCTTAAGTCACTATATTCTAAGTTACTTCAGCTTAAGTAACTTAGAATATAGTGACTTCCTTTTAATATATTAGGGTCTGTTCGTAAAAATTAAACAGACCCTAATAATAAATTTCCTTATAGCAGTGTTTTACTAAGGTATCTTACAACAGCGGCTTACCTTGCTTCTTCACCCGCTAGGAAGAACCAAGTATCGAGCACGGAGTCAGGATTAAGTGATACTGAGCTAATACCTTGTTCCATCAACCAGTAAGCAAGATCTGGATGGTCGGATGGACCTTGACCACAGATACCGATGTATTTGTCTGCTTTACGGCAGGCATCAATCGCCATAGATAATAGCTTTTTAACTGCAGGATCGCGCTCATCGAATAGATGAGAGATGATACCTGAGTCACGGTCAAGACCGAGGGTTAACTGGGTTAAGTCATTAGAGCCAATTGAGAAGCCATCGAAGTGTTCTAGGAACTCTTCTGCGAGTAAGCAGTTAGTGGGCAGCTCACACATCATGATGACGCGTAGACCATTTTCGCCACGTTTTAGACCATTTTTCTCAAGCAGTTCAATGACTTGTTTGGCTTCGCCAACGGTACGGACGAATGGAATCATAATCTCGACGTTGGTCAAGCCCATCTCGTCACGAACACGCTTCAGGGCTTTACATTCAAGCTCAAAGCAGTCGCGGAAGTTATCAGAAACGTAGCGGCTAGCACCACGGAAGCCCAACATTGGATTCTCTTCTGATGGCTCGTATAACTTACCACCCAGCAAGTTGGCATATTCGTTAGATTTAAAATCTGACATACGCACGATAACTGGCTGATCTATAAAGGCAACGGCTAAAGTTGAGATGCCTTCAACCAATTTATCAACATAGAAATCAACAGGTGAAGCATAGCCAGCAATGCGCTCATTAATCGCTTGTGCCACTTCACGTGGTAAGCTATTCATATTGAGTAGTGCTTTTGGATGCACACCAATCATACGGTTGATGATAAATTCAAGGCGTGCAAGACCAATACCTTCGTTGGGCATTTGGGTAAATGAGAATGCACGATCGGGGTTGCCGACGTTCATCATAATTTTGAATGCCAAATCTGGCATAGACTCGATAGAGTTGGTTTGTACTTCAAAATCAATCTGACTCTCATAAATAAAGCCAGTATCCCCTTCGGCACAAGAAGCGGTGACGTCTTGACCGTCGACCAATAGCTCAGTGGCATTACCACAACCAACGATAGCTGGTACGCCAAGTTCACGAGCGATAATTGCTGCGTGACAAGTACGGCCGCCACGGTTAGTGATAATGGCTGACGCACGCTTCATAACGGGTTCCCAATCTGGATCCGTCATGTCTGAAACTAACACATCGCCGTCTTGTACTTTGTCCATCTCGTTTACGTTATCAACGATACGTACTTTACCAGAACCGATACGTTGACCGATTGAGCGACCTTCGCACAATACTTTAGCACCGGTCGTGTTGATAACATAACGTTCCATGACATTACTGTCTTGACGGCTCTTAACCGTCTCTGGACGAGCTTGAACGATAAAGAGTTCACCGCTATCGCCGTCTTTTGCCCATTCGATATCCATCGCTCGGCCATAATGCTTTTCAATGGTCATGGCTTGTTTGGCAAGTTCAACCAGTTCTTCAGTAGATAGTGAAAACTGCATACGGTCTTGTTTTTCAACATCAACGATACTGACAGACTTAGTGGTGCTGCCTTCATTGCCATAGATCATTTTCTTATGCTTGCTACCTAGGTTACGACGAATGACCGAAGGTTTGCCATTAGCAAGTAACTTTTTAGACAAGTAGAACTCATCTGGGTTAACCGCGCCTTGTACGACCATCTCGCCTAAGCCGTAGCTTGACGTGATAAATACCACTTGATCAAAACCACTTTCAGTATCTAGGGTGAACATGACACCGGCAGCGCCCGTCTCTGCACGTACCATACGCTGAACTGCAGCAGATAGAGCAACACCTTCGTGTTCAAAGCCTTTATGGACACGGTAAGAGATGGCACGGTCATTATATAAGGATGCAAACACTTCTTTAATGGCGATAAGAACGTTATCAATACCGCGAATGTTCAAGAAGGTTTCTTGTTGACCGGCAGATGAAGCGTCTGGCAAATCTTCATTAGTTGCAGAAGAACGTACGGCAACTGCGATATCTTTGCCATCACTCATTTCTTCGAAGGATTGACGCACTTCTTGTTCTAAATCTTTTGGCAATTCTTGTTCAATGATCCAGTTACGGATTTTTTTACCCGTAGTGGTCAGTTTATTAACATCATCAACATCTAAGTCTTTAAGCTCATTATTGATTTTATCAAGTAAGCCTGTTTCAGTCAAAAAACGATTAAATGCATTTGAAGTAGTGGCAAAGCCGCCTGGGACACTCACACCCAAATCAGATAGGTGACTGATCATCTCGCCAAGCGAGGCATTCTTACCACCGACCATGTTAATGTCGTCTTTTCCTAGCTGATCAAGGTTGATTACAAGTGCTGAAGATTGAACTGCCATGATAACTCCAAAAAATAAGGTTATTTAGTAAGGATTATAACGCCAAATTATACCGCTATATTAGGACAATTTCGAGGGGTTAAGTCAAAAAAACTATGAAAAAGTTACAAATCATAGAATTTAGTGATAATTAGCTGGCAAATATTTAGATAAGGCTGACAACTACCCGAATAATTGAGGGTAATATTTTCTTATTTGGCCGAATAGATTTAAGAGTGAGTCGGTAAGACTTTATTCTAAAAAGCTATATAAAAAAGATGGTTGAGAAGTGATTTTAAAGAGACTATTTAAAACTTAAAAAGTTACTTAAAAAAAGAAACCACTTAAAAAATAGTAGCCTGGTTAAAATATTCTCATAATTTCGGTTTCTATGTATAACATATAAGTGTGCCTTTATATAAGCCATCTCTACTTTTCATACAGACCATCTTTGCTTTAACAGATCATCTAATGATGTATACATTAATGTGGCAAAATAGAAAGGCGCGCCGGCCCAGTTGCTACCCAGTTATGCTAACATTGATTTCTATTAAGCATTTATTATGAGTATAATGTAGGATAGAATCTATCAAGCACGCCTGTCAAACGAGCGTGATCATGTGTCGGCTATCTGCTGTCTTCATATTACGAGTCACTCAAAGGCTACTATCGAGGTTTTTAAGTTATGTACTCAAGCAATCCATCCGAACAGGATAAGCCCACTATTCAAAACCGTCATGCCTTAAGTTTAGATAATTCGCAAACGATAAGAAGTGCTTTTTTTATCTCCGATGGTACAGCGATTACCGCTGAGACCTTGGGCCGCTCTATCTTAAGTCAGTTTGCTTCAGTACCATTTGAGACTCGTGTTTTACCTTACGTTGACACCTTAGAGCGTGCCAATGATACCGTTGAGCAAATCAATATGGCGTATCAACGTGATGGACTGTTGCCTTTGGTTTTCGACACCATTGTTAGCCCTGAAATTCGCGAAAAAATCAACTCAGCGCACAGCTGTAATTTGGATATGTATGAAGGCTTGATTGGTCGCATTGCTGAAGAGACGGGCATTGAGCCTGATGGACACTCAGGGCATGCGCATGACAATGTCGATTCTGAGACTTATAAAGAACGTATCGATGCGGTGCATTTTGCGCTAGATAATGATGATGGTGCGCGTACACGGCATTATAATATGGCGGATATTATTTTGATTGGGGTCTCACGCTCAGGTAAAACCCCAACTTCGCTATATTTAGCCTTACAATTTGGTATCCGTGCTGCCAACTATCCGTTGACTGAAGAAGATTTATTCGACAATCAATTACCAAAAGCATTGCGTGAGCATAAAGACAAACTGTTCGGATTGATTATTGATACCGATCGTTTGGTAAAAATTCGTCAAGAACGCCGTGCGGGTAGTCGATATTCAAGCTATCAGCAGTGTCAGCAAGAGCAGCGTGCGATACAAGGCATTTATACCTCTCAAGGTATTCCAAGTCTTGATGTCTCTGAGATGTCGGTTGAAGAGATTGCCACCCGTATCTTGCAGATGACGGGTCTGAAACGTCGTATTGGTTAAGGTTGTAGGCCGCTTGACAACCAATGAGTATTGCAAAAGGGCATATCACAACGTAAGGTGGGCAGCTCTAAGACACATATGCCGCGATTACACACGAAGCTATTATAAATCTAAACCTAGCTATTACAAATATTGTGGTTATAAAGACCATTATGAATAGTTGCATGAACCAGTAAAGGTTCAGCAAACTTGAAACTATATTATTTAATTATTACATATTAGTTCGCTAATAAATGAAAAAGAAAAGAGGGTACAATGGGAAATAAACGCAAAAATGATACTACCAACGATATCGGTAAAGATGTTCATACCGAGGTTTCAAATAAAAATAATGGTAGCGCACCTGTGACTGATCTTGAGCAGACTAAAAGTGCGGATAAACAAGAAAAAATTGAGCAAACGCATGAACAAATAGCCGACGATATCATACATCACCCTGATTTAGTCAATCCACTAGATGATACCCGCATCGATGTTAAGTCTGGCTTCAACAAAGACTCACAGCGCATAAAAAATGATAAACACGAGTTTGAATATGATGCCGTCGTATTAGGGGCAGGCCCTGCTGGTGAAGCGGCCGCGATGAAGTTTGCCAAAGCTGGTAAAAGAGTAGTGGTCATCGATCCACGTGAGGAAGTCGGCGGTAACTCTACCCACGTTGGGACGATTCCGAGTAAGGCGCTGCGCCAATCAGTATTTAACTTGATTAACTTTCGCCGCGATCCGCTATTCGCCAAAACGATGGACTATCAACAAGTCCCGCTTAATAAAGTATTGGCGAATGCCCGCCAAGTGATTCGTCGTCAAGTCAGTACCCATACCCGTTTTTATAAGCGTAACCAAATTGAGGTTATTCATGGTTGGGCAAGCTTCGTTGACACGCATACCTTACGGATTGAGATTGAAGAGAACGTCTTTGAAACTATTACCTTTAATAAAGCCATTATTACCGTGGGTAGCCGTCCATATCGCCCTGAGATGTTAGACTTTGATCATCCACGGGTCTTTGACTCTGACAAAATCCTACAAATGGATTATGTGGTCAAAAAAATCATTATTTATGGAGCGGGCGTGGTTGGCTGTGAATATGCTTCTATCTTTACTGGTCTCGGCTATAAGGTTGACTTGATCAATAATACAGACCAACTGCTCAGCTATCTCGATAGCGAGATTAGTGACGCCATCGCCCATGACTTTAGACAATTTGGGGTACTTATTCGCAGTAATGAAGAAATCGACCACTTAGAGACTCATGATGATTATGTGATTTTGTATCTGAAAAGTGGTAAGAAAATCAAGTCAGATGCGATTCTTTGGTCAAATGGTCGCTCAGGTAATACCGAAGGCTTAAACCTAGAAGCCGTTGGTTTAACAGCCAATAGCCGTGGACAGCTAAAAGTAGACGATACCTATCGTACGGAAGTTGACAATATCTATGCCGCTGGTGATGTGATTGGTTGGCCATCGCTTGCTTCGGCGGCCTATGACCAAGGGCGCTGTGCTGCAGCCTTCATGGTTGGTGACAGTGATGCAGAACCTGTCTCTAGCGTACCAACGGGTATTTATACTATCCCTGAAATATCAAGTATTGGTAAAACCGAGCAGGAGCTAACTGATGAGCAGGCTCCTTATGAAGTGGGGCAAGCGTTCTTTAAAGACCTTGCACGCGCCCAAATCATCGGCGAGCGTACGGGCGTCTTAAAAATATTATTCCACCGTGAGACTTTAGAAATCTTAGGTATCCACTGTTACGGCAACCATGCCTCAGAGATTATTCATATAGGTCAGGCGGTCATGAAATGTAACAATACCCTTGAGTACTTTGTGAATACGACCTTTAACTATCCAACGATGGCAGAAGCCTATCGGGTAGCTGCACTGAACGGTCTAAACCGCGTATTTTAAGTTCTTTCAAGTTTGCTTTAAAAGTTACTAAAATAAAAAGTGATTCAATAAAAAAGCGTCTGCAATTTTAGCAGGCGCTTTTTTTTGGCTAATTTTTTCTTCAGTGATGGTTACTAAAATCTATAAACCACGTTTTAGCTATAAAATTGTTTTGTTCTCAATTGTAATATTACTCGCTTGCGTGCGCCAACGGAACAACATCAGTAGCACAAAGTAAAACAACCATAAGCTGGCAAGGGCATAAAATCCAGTAACAACTTGCGCGACGCTTGCTCCCATTTGATTAAGCTGCACTGAGGTATTGATAGCAGGGGTAGTAGGCACGAGCCAGCGTACCAGTTGTAGTACCTCTGGTAATTGGCTTGCCGGCCATGGATAGCCACTGATAAAAAATACAGGCAGTGAGCTAAAAATTAAAATTTGCATACTGCGCTCACGTTGACGAAACCATAATCCAAGTACGCAACCAAGAGTCGCCACCGTCGGACAAAACAACAGTAAAAATAGTAAACTGCCCAGTAAGTTCTCTCCGCGTGGATAATGATGCAGCTCAAACGCCCAGCCGTAATAGAAGCAACCCATAATAAAGCTGATTAAGCTCAGCGCCATAATACGTCCAAGCCAACCGCGTACGCTGGTCGCATGGCGGCGTTGCTCATACCAAGTGCCTATAAGCATGGCGGTCGCCATTAATAAGGTCTGTTGTAAAATAAGAATAGACACTGCTGGCACCACGTAAGCACCGTAGCCCTCAGTTTGATTGTATAAAGGAATGATTTTTAGAGGGACGGCTTGCGTATTGTTGGCAGCCGTCGGTAGATAAGCCCCCTGTGCGACATTCTTTTCAACCTCGATACCTGCAGATACGGTGCTAACTGCCTGCAAAAATCCCATTTGGACATTTTTATTCAAAATAAAGTAGCCACCGTTACCGAGGACAATGACATTGGCGGCTTTACCTGAGAGTACTTGTCGCTCAAGGCCACTGGGAATAATCATATAGCCAGCGATTTCATCTGACCACATAGCTTCTTTAGCGCTTTCTTCATCAATAAAGTGCTGCGTGTCCAGTTGCGGACTGGCGCTAGCATAGCGGATAATAGTGCGCGATAGATTGCTATTGTCGTTATCAATAATGCCTACAGGTACATGATTGACCACTTCGGTTGAATACGGCCAAGGATAGAAAAAGCCATAAATAATGGGCGCGATAATAAGCATTAACAGCACGCCTTTATCTACAAAAATGTCTTTTAGGGTTTGTGAAAAGCTACCCAAAAAATTCTGTGAGGCTGGTGTGTATTCTGGTGGCTGGTTTTCTAGTAGTTTAGCTTCTGACAGCTTGTTTTTTGATGATGGCGACATTAGCGTGCTCCCCAACGTTCAGGATGCGCCAAAGCGCGTTTGGTCAACAGAGCTGTCAGCATCATAGCAATGGCAGTCGCTAGGACTAAGCCATAAATGATAGGCAGTGATATGGCGACTGGTGCTTGCATCTGTAATTGTGCGATATGCAGCTTGAGATAATGAGTTAAAGGTAGAGTGTCCGACCAATGTTTAGCGCTGTCACTGATAGCGATATAAGGAAAAGTTACCCCAGCAAAAGCATAAGAAGGTGCGGATATAAACCCAGTTGCTGATAAACCACTACGTAGTGAGAACGAGCCCAAAGTAAAAATAGCACCCAGCCAAAATGACAGTATCATCAACATCACTAGTCCAAGATAGGTGGCTAATATAGAGGCGCTCGCAATCTCTTGCTGACCAATGGCCAGCCATAACGCTAATGCTGACCATAGACTATATGCGAGCGTTGGCCAAAAATATTTACCTGCTAGACCCGATAGCAATACTAAAATACTGACTTGTCTCGGTGCGATTAATTGATTTTCTAACTTGTATTCTAGCTTTTCATTTATTGATAAAGTTAAATCAGGACTATTACTATTAGGACTGGCGCTATCAATAAAACCATACCAACGACCAAGTTGCTTATCACGTAGCTCACGGCCGATGGTAGTGGCACCAATCACCATCGCTAAAATATGGAGCAAGGCAGGTATAACAGTTGAGGCCAAAAACTGCTGATAATTGGTTGCCGCGTTAAATAGGCTAACACGCTGAATGCCAATAGGTGAGTAAGCGATAGCAGCCTGCGAGGGTGCCATACCTTGTTTGACTAAGCGCTGCATCTCAACGCCAGCCGATAACGTACCAGCAACTGATTGCACGCTTTTTTGGATAATACCAGAATGGGTACCGTATTGGGCATTGACTTGCAGTACTAATGGCGATGGCTTACCGGATAAAATGTTGCGCGAAAAATCTTGAGGAATAATAACCACGGCATAAATATCGCGTTGCAAGATAGCGTCTTTTGCTGCTGTCGGCGAGTAATAAAGCTGCTTGACCGTAATATCAGGACTGGCTTCTAGATAGCGCACCAGCGTATTGGCAACAGGGCCATTGTCTTGATCAATCACCCCGATAGGCAAATCGGTAATTTGGGTTTGCGAAAATATCCACCAAATCAGCAATACCGTCGCCAGTGGTATCCATACCACCATCGCCAAATCCCACGGATTTTTGCTTAAAAAACGGCGCTCATAGGCGGCACTACGCACAAAGGCTTGAATCAGACGCATGGTTTACTCTGGAGTCTGATTGTTGGTTAGAGCTTGAGACGCTTGTGGATTGATGCGCACGATGACACTCATGCCTGAACGAATACGCGAGTCTGGAGAAGTTGGACGCGCCTTAACTTCAAAGGTGCGCACATCGAAGCCGTCATCATTATTGGTCGGCCGCCACGTGGCAAAGTCAGACAAGGTCGAGGTAGCATAGACAGTGAACTGTTTAGAATAAGGGTATTCAGTTGTCGATAGAGCAGGAATAGTACCGGTAAACTGATTACCAATGGCGAACTGATTTAGATAGGTTTCGGTGACATTTAATACTACCCATTGGTTGTTAGTATCGACTAAAGTCAATAAGGGCACGCCTTGGCCAATAACCTCGCCAGCACTGACAATCACATTGTCTACAATACCCGCAATCGGACTTTTCAGATTGGCTTCTGTTTTGGCGACTAAGGCTTCTTCTAACTGAGCAGCGACTTGTGCGACTTGTGCGGTGGCGGCTGATTTATCCTCAGTGCGCGTGCCTTCCATCGCTATCTCATATTGCAAGCGTGCCGCTTTGGTTTGGTCTTGAGTGGCTAAAGATTGTGCGAATGCCTCATCGCGCTTTTGCCGCGCCATTAAGCCTTCTTCATAAAGGCGATTGATACGCTCATAAGTATTGGCTGCCAAATCAGAGGCCGCTTTATTGGCTTGCCATGCCGCTTTTGCTTGGGCAATCTCTTGCGGGCGTGCGCCATTCTCTGCTTTATCTAATTGGCTCTGCGCCATTTGCTTACCAGCACGTGCCTGATTAATCTTAGCGTTAATTTCAGGGGAATCCATCTCAATAAGCTGCTGACCTGCTGTCACGTTATCGCCTTCAGTGACTAAAATTTTGGCAATACGCCCCGGCACTTTTGCAGCGATGGAGGTCTGCTGCATTTGCATTTGCCCTTGCAAGGTAATAATTTCTGGCTCGCTGTGCTGGTTACTTTTGAATAACCCATAAGCGATGATGCCAAGCACGATAATAACTACTAGCGCAATGATAATTTTCTTGATACTTCCTGACTTATCATTTTTTGATTTGCCAATTTTTTCACGATGATAGGCAAGCATGGCCTGTGGTTGCTCAAGGTTGTTAGCACTATTAGCCATTCCATTATCAGTCACATCTTCATTATGCGGCGTGTCGGGCTTGCTTAAGTCGTCAGATTTATGGTGGGGGTCATGCATGACAATGAGATTCCTAAAGCAGTAAGGTCAATAATAATCAGAATAAAGGGTGCATTTTTAACATTTATCAGCGCTATTCAGTATAAATTTATGCTCTTTATTAGCCGCTATTGTTTAAAGGCAGCTGCTAGCTATTCTTTATACAAGGTCGGTAGCTGAATATCAGCGGCGTTGAGATAAGCATTGAATGCCAGTGGAGTACCGCAACTTTGCATTAATGTGGCAAGTCCTTGCACGTAATTATTTGCGGCCTGCGCTTGTTCCGTACGCGCTTTGAGTGCTTGCGTTTGTGCTTGTACCACATCAACGGTGGTATTAACGCCTTCTTGCAGACCCAAACGACGCAGGCGTAATACCTCAGCGGACAAGTCAACATTGCTTTGCAGAGCTTGATAACGGGATTGAGCATTATTGACATCGTGCCAGTTTTTCTCGACCAGTAGCAATAGATTATCGCTAAGTTCAATCTCTGATAAATCAGCTTGGCGAATTTTGGCAGTGCTGGAAGCTAGTGCTGCTGTTTTATCGAGTCCGCCCCATAGCTTCCAGCTGGCTGATACCCCAGCAACCCAGCTGGGTTTTTCTTCAACTTGCCCGTAACCATATAACATCACGGTTGGCTTATAACCGGTATCCGATAAAGAATGCAGCTGCTGAGCTTGCGCACGTTTGGCAGCGACTTTTTGTAAGCCGGGGTGATGGTTCAGCGCCAAGTCTTGAAAGTAGCTGACATCAGGTAGCGGCCGGCTAGAGACAAATAATGGGGTGGTGGGCTTGATGCGATAATCGGTACGCAGCAGACGTTGCAGCGCAATCATAGCGAGGCGCGCGTCATTATTGGCGTTTACGGCTTCACTATTCGCATCGGCAAGGGCCGACTGCGCCTCTAGGCGGTCAACACGTGAGATAAAGCCTTCTTCAAACAGTCGCTTTGCCATGTGGTCAGTTTGTTGCAAGGTATCGTAGGCATCTTCACGTAAGTAGGCTGCAATAATTGCCAACTGTGCTTTAAAGTAACGCTCAATTAAGGTGTTATACAGCTCATTTTTATCCAATACACTATCTGCCAGTGCCTCTTGCGTACGGGCATCTGATAATCCAGTCAAAGCGGTAGTACGCCCTGCAGTATACACTGGCCACGCCACACCGACACCTGCCCCAGTACGCGTGCCTGAACGTTTAAGATTATAAGAGTCAGGAATACGCTCACCGATCAATTCACCAAAATTAGGTAGATTGGGGGTAGGTGGAATGATATCACCAACATTAGCGCCTATATCGGAACCGGCGTTATTAACACCGTTGATGACACCATTTTTGAGGGTCGATAAGTCAATATCTGCTTGTAAGGTATAAGCATTAGCGGATACCTGCGCAAATACAAAAGGATTGTCTATCGTTTTAAGGGCGTCCGTTTGATAATTGCTGGCAGCGATAGCCGCTTGATTGGCGGCAAGTTTAGGCGAGACTTGTAATAAGATATTTTGTGCTTGTTCAAGGCTCAAAAAACTAGAAACTTCTAACGGATAGCTATTATCTACTCGTTTATGGGTAATAGGATCGGTTAGAGTGTTGAGGTTAAGGACATTGTTTCGCTTAACCTCTTTTTGTTTAATGATGCGGTCATCAGCATTTATAGCTGTGTTGTTACTGTTGTTGCCATTAAAGTTATCAGTAAAGTTAACGTTATTATCAATAATCTTGTTGGTTGCAACAGGTGTCAGGGTATTTAAACGCTTATCGCTGCTCTGTGCCTCATTCTCAATATTTGCAAGCGTATGACTGGATAGGCCCATCAACATGACCGCAATCATGGCAGTAGGCAAAGACGACAAAGCAAATTTCATAAGTTAAGCACGCCATTAGGAAAAGAAGGTGATACTGATAACAAGGCGTACACTGTAGAGCCACAATCATGACGGGTCAATGCTCATTAATGGCTTATTGTATGTTGAATAAAGTAGTCAGTTATGTTAGAGATTTAGTATTAGAGTATGGTTTGGCATCTTTATCCTAAAATCATACAAAAGTTTCCATCGTTAAAAACCAACGTTTTGGTACAGTAGGCCTTATAACCATAATCTAATGATAGTGTATGCTATAAAAATAAGCAGTCATAAAAAAGGAATCGGTAATGGCAGGATATATTTTAGCCTTGGATCAAGGAACCACATCGAGTCGGGCGATTTTATACGATGATCATGCCCGTCCGATTAACATGGTGCAAAAGCCCACCACGCTACAAACGCCAAAGGCCGGTTACGTCGAACAAGATGCCCGTCAAATTTGGCAGACGCAAATCAGTTGTGCCCACGATGTCATTAACCAAGCGGGACTGCTGGCAACCGATATTACTAGTATCGCCATTACCAATCAGCGTGAATCGATTGTTATTTGGGATAAACAAACGGGGAAGCCACTAGCACCAGCGATTATTTGGCAGGATCGGCGTACCGCAAGCTATTGTGAAAAGCTAGCGAGTGAAAATAGCAATAACAGTGATAGTAAGAATAATAGCAATATGTCGGATGAAGTGCAGCGTATTACCGGACTGCGCCTCGATCCTTATTTTAGTGCCAGTAAAATTGCTTGGTTATTGGAAAATGACCCTAAGATTAAGGCGTGGATTAACAGTAATCAAAGTGGTCAGATAGCGGTTGGTACTATTGACAGTTGGCTTATTTATCAGCTGACAGGCGGCGCTCATGTCATTGATATTACGAACGCTTCACGAACCTTGTTATACGATATTCATAAACTGGCATGGTCGGATGAGCTGTGCGCGCGCTTTGACATTCCAAAGGCAATATTGCCAAAGGTACTGCCCTCTGATGGAGATTTTGGTAAGACTAAAAAAGGACTGTTCGCCAAGCAAATACCCATTCACGCCGTATTAGGTGATCAGCAAGCGGCGCTCTTTGGGCAAGGTTGCCTTGAACCTGGTATGGCCAAAAATACTTATGGAACCGGCTGTTTTATGCTGATGAATATCGGCACGACTCCTAAGCTTAGTGAGCATCAGCTCCTAACGACCATCGCTTGGCAACGGACAACGCTAGCCAGTCGTGCAGATAATTTATCCATTGGTCACATGATGCAATCCGGTAAGCGTATGCTGCAAGCAACTAATTCTAGAGCAGGACGGGACGTGACTTACGCGCTAGAGGGCAGTGTCTTTATGGCGGGTGCAATCGTGCAGTGGCTGCGTGATAATTTGGGCATGATTAAGCAAAGCTGTGATATCGAAGCATTGGCCCAGCAAGTGGGCAGTAGCGAGGAGGTGGTTTTGTTACCTGCTTTTACGGGTCTTGGTGCGCCGTATTGGCGCTCAGATATTAATGCCAGCATCAGTGGTATGAGTCGCGGCACAACCAAAGCACATATTGCTCGTGCGGCACTTGAAGCGATTGCTTATCAAACTTATGACGTGCTAATTGCCATGCAAAAAGACAGTCCGCACCCGCTGACTGAGCTACGGGTTGATGGGGGCGCGGCCAATAATGACTTATTGATGCAATTTCAGGCAGACTTGCTTGGCGTGCCCGTATTGCGCCCAAAAGATACTGAAATTACGGCTAAAGGCACTGCCTTATTAGCGGGTATTAAGAGTGGCTTATATGATGAAACAACGATGAAAGCATCATGGCAGGTCGATCGTATCTTCGAGCCGAATATGGCGACTGAAACACGTGAACAGCATCTTAATAAATGGCAACAAGCGATTAAAAGAGCATTAATGGATATATAAACCACTGAGTTATTCGATAAATGAAATAGAAAGATCTGTGGTTTTTGCTTAAATAATAAATACTTGACTGATAGGTTTGCCAATTATTGTGTTAAAGGTTACTCAAAAACTTATGCCGACGTACAAAATCGTTGTAAAGCTACACGCTGTAACGTAAGGTCATCGCGATTTGGACACAGTTTACATATCAGACCTACCTGTTATTGCACTTAATTTCCTATACTTTAGATGAGTTCAATAAAACTGTTAATTCTTAGCAAGAAATGAGATTTTAGCAGAAAATAGAATTGACATATAAAAAATAATTTAAGGACGATATTATGAATAACAATAACAGTAAGTTAAATGATAAAGGCCGCATTTCAGGCGCTAACAACCGTGTAATAGACGAAAATGATCGTGTGATCACCGGTGACAATCTTGTAGCAGGTGATAAAGAACGTATTATGGATGATAATGATCGTAGGTTAGCTGATAACGATCGAATGACGAATGACGGCATAACAAACAATAATATGACGAACGATAGGATGACGAATGACCGCGATAACATTGACCGTGATGCTGTAAAACACTTATCAAAAGAGTCGAAAAAGGATCTGAATGCTGATGTCATTACTGGGGAGCCGGGCTCACATCCAGTAGGCACAGGAGTTGGTGGTGTCGGCGGTGCGGCAGCAGGTGCAGCTATTGGCACTATGGCGGGCCCACTTGGTACATTGATTGGCGGCGCAATTGGCGCAATCGTTGGTGGCGGCGCTGGCCATGCGGCAGCAGAGGCGATCGATCCAACGCGTGAAGACGCTTATTGGCGTGCAGAGTATGCCAATGCTGACTATTATAAAGAAGGCTATGACTATGACCGTGACTTACATCCAGCCTATGCCGTAGGTTATGCGAATCGTGCTCGCTATCCAGCTGATGCTCGTTTTGAAGATCACGAAGCTGACTTAGAGCGTTCATGGAATGAAGTTAAAGGCGAGTCACGTATGGAATGGAATGAGGCACGCCCAGCATCTCGTGATGCTTGGAACCGTGTAAGCTAAGGAATTTTTACATCCCTTAGCTTTATAAGTTCATAAGTCCGTTGAAATATTAAGGTATAAGTGAACATTAACTATGTCATGTTAAAGCTTCCAGACAATATTCTGGGAGCTTTTTCTATTTATAAAACCTAGTTTTTGTAGAATGAAAGAATATATTGATACATATAATTATTTGATATCTCATGACACAGTAAGTATGAAAGTGACGATAAACTCAAGGTTTAAAAACTAATATTCAAGACGTTGGTTATTTAAAAATTTATTTAACCCGATTCATAAAAAGCAGATAAAAATAGGTGTTGTATGACTAACCAAACCCGAAGCAAGGATCATAAGCAATTTTATATTGCCACTGCAAACCTGCTCAACTTTGCCAATCCCAATCGTATTTATTACGAGAATGCTCCCGCTTACGATAATGAAACTTATGATAAGAAAGTTCAAGGTATAACAGAGTTATTGGCTAAGGCTCATGCTGACATCATTGCAGTGCAAGAGGTATGGGACAGTCAGGCGCTAGAGGCGGTCGCGGTATCGTTAGGCTTTAAACCAGAACATGTTGTTATTCCGCTAGCGAGTAATGATCCGAATAGCTCATATACTCAAGGGCACGGCGCACAAAAGACGCCTGCTGTGGGTATTATCAGCCGTTTTGAGCAGTTAGAAACTAGCTTACTAGAAGAGGTTGCCGAAAAGGCTGTCATAGATATTCCTGACATTGGGCCGTATCGCCGCTTCAATCGTCCACCACTGCTACTACGCGTGAATGCCTTTGGACAACCGATAACGATTATCACCGCCCATCTTAAAAGTAAGCGTGCTTTTTTCTTACGCGATAGCGACGGTAACTTGTTAGAGGATATGGACGATCCTAATATTCGTGTTCGTGCTAAGTTGCGCAGCTTATGTATGCGTGCGGCAGAAGCGGCGTCCATTCGTATGTCTATTATTCAGCGTTTACAACATACTCGTGAGCCGCTAATATTATTAGGTGATATGAATGATGTTACAGGTAGCGTGACTACTCAGTTGATGACCGAGACGGGGGAGGTAAATTATGATAAAAGTATGCGTGATGTCGCACTATTCGATGCAGCACGAATTCAAGCTCGTTATGGTTGGATGAAAGATGTGGCGTATACCCATATCTATCAAGGTATGCCCGAGGTTATAGACCAACTGTTTGTCTCAGAAGAGTTTTTACCTGATAGCAAATTTGCGCTTGGGCAAGTTGAGCGGGTGGATTATTTCAATGACCATCTGAAGTGGGATTATGCAGATAGAGTCACTGACCATGGTATTATACGGGCGAAAATAAAGCTTTTTGATTAAGTAATTGATAACGCTAATCGTTACATTATGATTCTAACCCATATGCGCCCTTGAATGAATATGCACAAGTGTTTATTATGCATATTCATTGAGCTTGGTAGTGGTTACATTGACCAAAAATTTACCAGTAGCACGCCAGTTTGGTGCAAATACTATTCAATGAAAAAGATATCCATATAAATGGGGCGTAACATCAAGAGGTTTACAATGAGTGACACTAAAGACGACAAAATTGAAGACGTACTAGTAGATTCGGAGCTAGCCAGAAAGCTTGTGCCTAATAAATTTAAGTTTACCAGTCAGCAGGGCCGTGTACGCCGTCAGAAATTATTGATGGGTGCTAAAAAGCTGAGCGAAACCCACTCTATCAATGATATTACTTTAGCCGCTGTTTGCGAAGAAGCGGGTATTCCGCGAGCTTCTGCTTATCACTTTTTTCCTAACATTGAAGCGATATTCTTAGCGTTACGTTTTTTAAATGCTATTGATATCTTAGAGATATTAGCAACGGTCGAGACGGCCAATTATGACAAATGGCAAGGTTATTTGACGGCTCTGATTGAGCGTGGTGTGAAAATTTTTCATAATGATCAGACTAAGGCTAAGTTGATATATAGCGCCAATACTCCAGATTTTGAAGGCGATAGCTTCGGTGAAGATATTGACCATCAAATCGTACAGTTGGTATATAAGCGCTTATCAGAGTGCTATGAGATGCCAAAGCTCGGAAATATTGAGGACATCTTATTAGTCACCTACAGCATTATTAATGGTGTATTTACTTTATCTTATCGTCATCACGAAAGTATCACTGATAACTATCTGCAAGAAGCGATCACTGCTTCTATTTCTTATCTGCGCTGCTATTTACCAGAGAAGCTACCACGTAAAAGTCGCTAAAATGTTCGTCAAGCAATGTAATCAGAAAGCCGGTGTAAAGCCGGCCTTTTTGTGTCAAATGTTTAGAAGTAATAAGCTGATGGCATCATAAAGCTAGTTTAATAAACGAGGCGATGGGTTGCAGTCGGTATAGGAATAATGGTTGTTTGCGCTATAGCAAGGCTGCGGTCAGTTTCTGTATGTAAGGTTTGAGTATTCGTCGGCAGCACTTGACCACGACAACTATCATCGCCCTTATCTAGGGGTGCGTATAGCTTAAAATAACGGTTTATAAGCTCTTCAAGTGCCACGTTCGTTGTTGAGTCATGTCTATTCACATAAGCCTCGCGTGCTTGTTCCAGCCAGCGATCCGCCATGCGAAAATGGGTTCCCGATTGCCGCCAACCGTGCTCACATTGGTCAGCAGCAGCCCAAATGAGTGCCACCTCACTAAATGCCACTTCACGTGGTGCTACGCTTATACCATCACTGGCCTTTAGAGCATTCAGCGTCGCCCAAAGGTCGGGGCGCATTAATGCGGATGTGGTTGGAATATCGGTAGTGATACTCATCTGCTCAGCAGTATTGTTTTGTAGCGCTTGTAAAATAGCAGTGCCGGTTTGTAAGGCTTGGCTACCAGCAGGAGTTTTGCTCTTGACGCTGTCTTCATGATAGGCGTAGTTTAACCAGGCCTGTGCCTTGTAAGCAAGATATTGCTGGCGCGCTGATTTATCATTTTGCTGATATATGTGTAGCTGTGTGAGCATACAATCCATGCTACGACGTTGTGCGCTTTGGTGTTTTTGATGCTTGGGCTTGGTAGTTTGCGCTGTCGCATCCCTACTAATGTCACTATCACAGTAAGCCGCAGGATTAATAGAATGCTCAGCCCAGCCATAGCCAGCTTTACTGTTATTGATGTTGGTTTTTGGACTGATATTAATGCTGTTGTTGGCTGCTTGTGTTACTGGTGCAGCCGTTACTAATAACAACGCTGATAATAGAGCGCTGCTCGGTAGTCGGTGATTGGCTCCTTTGAGCGCTAAAATGGTACGGTTAAACATAGCACAAACCTTGTTTTACAGTGAACCGGTTATTAACTTTCATGAATAAATAATACTTATGATAACGTTCATTATAAGCCACCTCCATTTTTAAGACGATAGCCATGATGATATGTACTCAACGCCAACAGCTACAGTTTCGTCTTATAATTATAAGGCCGTCCTAGCTGTGAGGCGTTTATTTTTACTAGGGTTGTTACGCTTAAACAAATCCTCATCAAATTTAATGTGCAGTCTAAAGTAAGCGCCTTGCTGGGTGCTGTCATCATAAGCTAAAGTCAATAGGTAATCACCGCGTACTTTACCTTTTAGGAACATAGCGGCGCGCCTTGAGCGTGAGTATTCTTGTTACTGTCGAAGTCTGGCCCCTTCAACGATACCAATGGCGATAAGTAGGCGCAATTTAGCGGTAAACTGTAGCGGAATGACTTGCTTACTATTACCAGTATTGATGACGAGCTCACCTTTACTCGGCACGGTTGGAGCAATTACTGGGACCAATAGCTCGCCACCATTAACAGTCATTTGGATACCAGCTTGGTCGTTGTTACTATCTTTTAGGTTGATACGGCCAATATTGGTATCAATGGTAATCTGAGTTGAAGAAATATAAGGGCGATTATCACGGTCTTTTAGACTGATAATTACTTGATATTCACTTACGCCGTCAGCCTCTGCTAGCTGCGCTTGCGTACGATAGTCGATGGCCTGCAAACTATCTGGGGTTAGAATCTCAAGAGCTTGCTCGGAGATAACCTTACCACTGACATCGGTTGCGATACCGTGTAAGGTATTGCGTCCAGGTTTAAACTCAACGGCATAGTAATAAAATGCGGTAATGCTTTGCTTTTCTTGTCCAATCGCTGACCTGAGCTCAGGTTAATAAAAGCAACATTCCGATCGACCGTGTTCGGAGCCACCGTCTGTATTGGTGGCTGAGTTAGATTGAGGCCGAATTCAGGTAGCGCTGAGATCTTGGCTGTACATAATGAAATATGTTTAGACGTCAGCATTATAGACGTTGTCATGAGTCGCTTATCCAATAAAAAAAATTGATAGTATGCTTAAACTAAAAGAGGTCTATAAGTACCTGTAGATACTTATAGACCGTATAAATGAGTGAATAGTACTAATAAAAAACGGTAACTGTGCTGGCGTATAGACTAATTACGCCTTAGACGATAGGTTAAAGGGTAGGCACTGACAGGTAGGGACAACTGGGTTTTAGTCAACAATCGTATTAAGAGCAACGACTACTGATTTATTTGCTGGTAATAACTTGATATCCCAACGCAGGGTACGGTATTCAGAAAATGGGATTTTGACCAGCTGGCCGTTGACTTTACGCATCAGTGGCATGTCGGCGTAGTTTTTGCCATCGATACTGGCTTGGGCGCTAGTGGGACTGGCCTCACCGGTAAAGGTCATGTTGGCAGGAATAGGTAATGTCACCGCTAAGTCTTTGATATCTTTATTGATACTGTTCGAATAGGTCGCTTTATACTGAATAACCGCCCCTTTAGGCGCAGTACGCGCGGGTGAGTAGCTCACTTCACCCGCAGCATTGGTAACGACTTTATTAGCTGTTAGCTGCATCTGTAAAGCGTCATCGGCGTGAGCTGTGTCCAACAAGCAGATTGAGGCTGAAGTAACTAATAGAGCGCTGCGCAAATACTTAAGATATTTCATATAAGATCCTTTCTTAACCCAATGCTGTCAGAGTTATTTAGATTTTGAGCAATGTCACTATCATTAGAATAGGTATTCAGTCGAGGCAATGCAACAATATGACAACAGAATAATAAAATAATAAAACTGATACAAGTTATTTGTTTTTTGTACTATGATTTTACAAAATGATTACACGATATCACTATAATCATGACAAAAGGTAGTTTTTAAGGGGTCTGTTGGCGAAGATCATTTGTCGAGAGAGATAACTTCTGTTTTATAAGAGAGATCCGACTGAACAGCCCATTGTTGGACACTATTTTTTTTATTAGCAAGTTAATTTCATGATAATTATATACTTTATAAGTAATGACTATTTTATTGAAAAATACTTGTTATGGCGTCATTTCGTCACAGCCATAAACATCTCGCCAATAACCGTCTATAATAGATTGTCCTAATCTCTTAAATGTTCAAACATTACTGTACGGTTAGCCCCTAGCTTTGGTATGCTAATAGCAAGCTTGCCGTATCTGATTAGCTTAATAAGGTTAATCGCACATTACTCGAATATAACTGCGCAGTACATTACCGCGTTAGGCAATGGATTGCTTAAGTGTAACAAGGACGTCGTTAAGTCAATCGTTATCTCATTACCCCATTCAATAACACCCTGTCATGACACAGGGATGACTGATATAAAAGGATCAATAAAGATGAATTATTATAAGGATGCTGACAGCACCGAAACACAGGAATGGCTACAGGCTTTTGAATCAGTCATTAAACATGCTGATAAAGACCGCGCGCAGTTTTTGCTAAAAGCGCTATACAACATGGGGGTGCAAGAAGGCTTACCGTTTAATCGCCTCGATACTGCTTATATTAATACTATTGCAGTTGAAGATGAGCCGATGTATCCCGGTGATTTGACTATCGAGCGTAAGATTCGCGCGTTGATTCGCTACAATGCCTTGGCAATGGTGATGCGTGCGAACAAAAATGACGATGATTTAGGGGGTCACTTAGCGACATTTGCATCTAGTGCGACCCTTTATGAGACAGGTTTTAACCATTTTTTCCGGGCTGCCAGTGATCATTTCGGCGGTGATATGATTTATTATCAAGGTCACTCAGCACCGGGTATCTATGCGCGCTCTTATTTAGAAGGCCGTTTGACTGAAGATCAGCTCGATAACTTCCGCCGTGAAGTGGGCGGCAAGGGTTTATCAAGCTATCCGCATCCATATTTAATGCCGGATTATTGGCAGTTCCCAACCGTATCCATGGGTCTTGGCCCCATCATGTCGATTTATCATGCTCACGTACATCGCTATATGGAAAACCGCGGTTTACTTGAGAAAGAAGGTCGTAAGATTTGGACATTCTTAGGTGATGGTGAGACGGATGAACCAGAAAGCTTAGGGGCCATCTCTCTTGCAGGTCGTGAGAAGCTTGATAACCTAATTTGGGTAGTCAACTGTAACTTACAACGCCTCGATGGTCCGGTTCGTGGTAATGGTAAGATCATCCAAGAGCTAGAGTCTGTATTTCGCGGCGCAGGCTGGCGGGTGATTAAAGTCGTTTGGGGCGGCAACTGGGACAGTTTGCTAGCCAATGATCATACTGGTGTTCTTAAACATCGTATGGAAGAAGCAGTTGATGGTGAGTATCAGCTCTATGAAGCGCGTACGCCTGAATTTACCCGCAAAGACTTCTTTGGTAAGTATCCTGAGCTAGAGGAAATGGCAGATGCGTTGACTGACGACGATATCTCACGCTTAGATCGTGGCGGTCATGATCCCATGAAAGTCTACGCTGCCTTTAGCGAAGCGATGAAAACCAAAGGTCAGCCAACCGTTATTTTGGCAAAAACAGTTAAAGGCTACGGCTTGTCGGATCAAGCTCAAGCGGTAAACAAATCGCATCAAATCAAGAAGCTTGATCAAGACGGCTTGGTATATTTCCGCGATCGCTTTGATTTACCATTTACCGATGAGCAGTTGGAAACCCTACCGTTTTATCGTCCTGCCGAAGATTCAGCAGAGATGAAGTATCTTAAAGGTCGTCGTGAAGCGCTAGGTGGTCATTTGCCTAATCGCCGTAGTGGTCATATTCCACTTAATATTCCTGAATTGTCTATTTTTGATCGGGTATTAAAAGGCAGTAACGGTAAAGAGCAATCGACTACCATGGTATTTGTGCGCCTGCTTGCTGCCATGCTTAAAAATAAAGACATTCAAGATCGCGTCGTGCCTATCGTTCCTGATGAAGCACGTACCTTTGGTCTAGAAGGTATGTTCCGTCAATTGGGTATCTATTCTGCTGTTGGCCAAAAATATACCCCAGAAGATAGTGAAGCCTTAATGGGCTATAAAGAAGCCATCGACGGTCACATGTTAGAGGAAGGTATCAACGAAGCCGGTGCGATGAGTACTTGGATGGCGCTTGCAACCAGCTATTCTGTTAACGCGTTACCGATGATTCCGCTATACATTTACTACTCGATGTTCGGTTTCCAGCGCGTTGGTGACTTGGCATGGGCCGCCGGCGATTGTCAGGCTCAAGGCTTCTTATTAGGGGCCACGGCTGGTCGTACTACTTTGAACGGTGAAGGCTTGCAGCATCAAGATGGTCATTCACAGATCTTATTTAACGTCGTGCCAAACTGCGTCAGCTATGATCCATGCTTTGGTTATGAGTTAGCAGTAGTGATGCATGACGGTCTGCGCCGGATGTATGGTGAGGGTGAGCGCGTTTATTATTACCTGACATTGATGAATGAGAACTATGAGCAACCTGCAATGCCAGAGGGTGCAGAAGAAGGCATCAAACGGGGTATGTATTTGTTAGAAGACAACGGTTCAGCCCAAGTGCAGCTATTAGGTTCTGGCGTTATATTACGCGAAATACAAAGAGCGTCGCAGATTTTAAAAGACGAGTTCAATATTACATCTAACGTCTGGAGTGTGACCAGCTTTAATGAGTTGACTCGTGATGGCATGGCTTGTGATGACTATAATCGTCTGCACCCAATGGATGAAGAGCGCGTGCCCTGGGTCACCGAACAGCTTGCGCCGCACGAAGGGGTTGTCGTTGCGGCCACCGACTATATGCGCAACTATTCAGAACAAATCCGCGCATGGTTACCAGACAGCCGCCCTTATACCACACTAGGTACTGATGGCTATGGTCGCTCTGATACTCGTGAGAAGCTACGTAGCTTCTTTAACGTTGATGCTGAACACATTGTCGTCGCCACACTTAAACGTTTGGCAGACGAAGGCGAAGTAGAAATGCGCTTGGTTAAAGACGCCATTTCTAGCTTGGATATCGATATCGATCATCCACCGGCCTGGGAGCAACAGCCTTATTATGATCATTCTCCGGACGCACCGGCGCCTGGTAATGTGAATCCAAATCCTGTACCTGAGTTTGTCGCTGAAGATGATGATGAAATCAGTAATGAGGGTCGTGCTGAAGATCAGGCCGATGCCAAGTTACTCAATGATGATGACGTCAAAGAATAATAATCATAAGACAAGGAGAACAAGGATGGAAATTAAAGCCCCCGATTTGGGTGTAGATAGCGCCGAAGTTAGCGAGATTATGGTGCAGGTCGGTGACGTCATCGCAAAAGATGATAATATTATCTTGTTAGAGTCAGATAAAGCGTCGGTTGAAGTGCCGAGCTCTGCTGCTGGTAAAGTCACCAAAATTAGCGTTACCGTTGGTGATCAAGTTAGCGAAGGTGTAGTGCTGATTGAACTCGACAGCGATGCTGGTGGTGATAGCCAAGAGGCAAGTGCTGAAGAAACTGATAAAGCGCCTGAAAAAGCCCCAGCTAACAAGTCTGAGGGTGATAAGTCTCATGCTAGTGAAAAAAGCAAAGACGCCAGCGCTTCTGCTGCAACTGATACTAATGCCTCAAAACCTGCTGCTAAAGAAGGTACGGCAACGACTCATGCGCTCCCAGACTTAGGTGTCGATGAAGCGCAAGTTGCTGAGATTATGGTTAGCGTTGGTGATATGGTCACTGCTGATCAGTCAGTTTTATTGATTGAATCTGATAAAGCCTCAGTCGAAGTGCCCGCGCCAGAAGCGGGTAAGATTGAAAAAATACTGGTAAAAGCAGGCGATATGGTTGCCAACGGTCAAGATTTTATCGTGATTATTGGTAGCGATGCTGATGCTAGTACTAATAGCGCAGATGCTAAAAGCGATGAAGCGGATGCGCCTGATGTTAATAAAGAAGACTCATCAGGCAAACAAGCTTCGCAAACTACAGGTGAGCCAAAACAAGCAGCGGTTAAGTCTACTTCTAGCAGTAATGAAGTAGTGGCTAATGCCGGTGGTAAGTTAACTGAATCTCAGGTAAATGCTAAGTTAACAGAAGTCTATGCAGGCCCTGCCGTGCGTAAGCTTGCGCGTCAATTGGGTGTCGATATTACCCAAGTTAGTGGTTCGGCATTAAATGACCGTATTTTAAAAGAAGACTTGTTTGCGCATGTCAAAAACAGCTTGAACACGCAGCAAGCAGCACCTGCGAGCGGTAGTGGTGCAAGCTCAAGTCTTCCAAAACTGCCTGATATGAGCAATGTTGAGATTTGGGGTGAGAGCGAGACGCAAGACCTTACGCGTTTGCAAAAAGTCTCAATACCGCAGCTCAATTACAATACTTACCTGCCGCAAGTAACTCAGTTCGATGTATCCGATATCACTGAAACTGAAAAGCTACGTGGTGAATTAAAAGGCGGCATGAAAGCTGAAGGGGTTGGCCTTACTATTTTAGCCTTTATCGTTAAAGCAACTGCCTATGCGCTAACCCAGCACCCACGCTTTAACAGTCATTTAAGTGATGATAATACGCAAGTTATCCTACGTAAAAGTGTGAACATGGGTATTGCCGTAGCCACTGACGATGGCTTGATTGTGCCTGTTATCAAGAATGCGCAAGATAAAGGTATCAAGCAAATCGCCATCGAAATTGGTGAGCTAGCCGTAAAAGCTCGCGATAAAAAGCTAAGCACCAAAGATTTGCAAGGCGCTAGCTTTACGATTTCAAGCCAAGGTATCCTAGGTGGGACGGCATTTACACCACTGGTCAACTGGCCACAAGTGGGTATCTTAGGCGCTTCAGAAGCGACTATGCAACCACACTGGAATACTAAAAGTCAGACCTTTGAGCCTCGTTTAATGTTGCCATTGTCATTATCCTATGACCACCGTGTCATTAACGGTGCTGACGCTGCAGTATTTACGCGTTATGTTGCAGGTCTACTTGCGGATCCGCGCCGTATTTTACTATAAATGCTCGACATGATAGCTATTCAAGCGGAGAGTAGCATTAATATTAATATTGTTGCTCACTCTCCTTGCTATTATGTTTAGTTACTGCTTTTGGTAATTATATTTAGTGGTTAGGCTTAGTTAATATACTGAATAAATAAAAAAGATTGTCTACGGATGGTCTTTTTTATTGCTTTTTTTAGAGTTGTTAATGATGTTTTATGAGAAATATTAAATTCTAAATACAAAAAGCCAGCTTGTAGGCCGGCTTTTTCATTCACAATCTTTAATTTATAATATGGCTATACTAGGGCGTGTCATT